>NZ_JBQEQB010000017.1:0-151798 GCF_052046055.1 Pseudomonas sp. 22082 | reverse complement strand
CTCATAACCCGAAGGTCGTCGGTTCAAATCCGGCTCCCGCAACCAAACATCAAAAAAGGCTACTCGAAAGAGTGGCCTTTTTTGTATCTGTGGAAAAAGTCCTTTCGCAACAATGATCTGTCACTGTGCAGTGAACCGTTCAGGATCTTCAGACCCGCCGAGTTGCGACTATGCTTGAGTCGCGGACAAGGCATCTGCAATCCAGGAGCTGCCCTCGCCGATACCCGGTGAGAGGCGTAGTATTTTGTGATTATTTTTTTCTACAGGGATTGGTTACTTGGCTGGATACCTCCATCCTGTCGCGCACAATCCAAGAGGTGATTGATGCGCGCCAACTCGTCTGATTCACAAGACACCGTCACAGCGACCCCACCGATCAAGCCTGAGCGTCTGCGCCTGCTGGATCGGATCAGCAAATACCGGCAACCGATCGGTCTGGCGGTTACTTTGCTGCTGTTCGCCATCGCGCTGATTGCCTGTCGCCATCTGCTCAGCGAACTCGATCTCGACGCCCTGCACGACTCGATTCTCGACGTGCCGAAACCCGCCCTGCTCGGCGCCCTCGGTGCGACATTCGTCGGCTTCATCATTCTGCTCGGCTATGAATGGTCGGCCAGTCGTTACGCCCGCGTGACGCTGGCACCGAAAGTTCTGGCCCTTGGCGGCTTCACCGCGTTTGCCATCGGCAACGCCATCGGCCTGTCGATGCTGTCCGGCGGTTCGGTGCGTTACCGTTTATATGCACGGCATGGCCTGGGCGCTTCCGAAGTTGCGCACATGACCCTGTTTGCCAGCCTGTCGCTGGGCTGTGCCCTGCCGCCGCTGGCTGCGCTGGCGACCTTGAGCAACCTGCCTGCGGCATCGCAGGCATTGGGTTTGTCCGAGACCTTGTTGGGGACGATTGCCGGCGTGGTGCTGCTGCTCGGCGCGATCCTGGCTATCGGCATCTATCGCCGTCGCCTGCCGGAACAACCTTACCCGGACAACCTGCTGGTTCGGGCCGGTCGTCGCACCCTGCGTCTGCCGGGTCGCCGCCTGACCTTCCTGCAACTAGTCATCACCGCCCTCGACGTCGCCGCCGCTGCGACCGTCCTTTATCTGCTGCTGCCGGAAGCGCCGCCCTTCGGTGCGTTCCTGCTGGTTTATCTGTTGGCGCTGGCGGCGGGCGTACTCAGTCACGTTCCGGGTGGCGTGGGGGTCTTCGAAGCGATTCTGCTCGCGGCGTTCGCCGACAAGCTCGGCGCCGCTCCACTGGCTGCCGCCCTGCTTCTTTATCGCCTGATCTACGTGGTGCTGCCGTTGCTGGTGGCCTGCGTGCTGTTGCTGCTCAACGAAGGCCAGCGCCTGTTCCAGTCGCAGACCATGCGTGCGGCTTCCGGTCTGGCAGCACCGATTCTCGCGGTGCTGGTGTTCCTGTCCGGTGTGGTTTTGCTATTTTCCGGCGCGACGCCAGAGATCGACACCCGTCTGGAACACATCGGCTTTCTGATTCCTCACCGCCTGGTCGACGCCTCGCACTTTGGCGCCAGCCTGATCGGCGTGCTGTGCCTGATGCTCGCCCAGGGCTTGCGTCGCCGGTTGTCGGCGGCGTGGATGCTGACCACCATTCTGTTGCTGGTGGGCGCCCTGCTCTCGCTACTCAAGGGTTTCGACTGGGAAGAAGCGACCCTGATGACCCTCACCGCCGCGCTGCTGGGGGTGTTCCGTCGCTCGTTCTACCGTCCGAGCCGTCTGACCGAACTGCCGTTCTCGCCGCTGTATCTGGTGGCCAGCCTGTGCGTACTCGGTGCTTCGACCTGGCTGCTGCTGTTCGCTTATCAGGACGTTCCGTACAGCCATCAACTGTGGTGGCAGTTCACCCTCGACGCCGACGCCCCGCGCGGCCTGCGCTCGCTGCTCGGCGCCGCCGTGCTGCTGCTGGTGATCGCCCTGACCTGGCTGCTGCGCACCGCTCGCCCGGTGATCCATCTGCCGACACCCGATGAGCTGGAACGCGCCTCGAAGATTCTGATGGCCTCCTCGCAACCGGACGGCGGCCTCGCCCTGACCGGTGACAAGGCGCTGCTGTTTCATCCCAACGACGAAGCCTTCCTGATGTACGCCCGCCGCGGCCGCAGTCTGGTGGCCCTGTACGACCCGATCGGCCCTGGCCAGCAACGGGCCGAGATGATCTGGCAGTTCCGCGACCTGTGCGACATCCATCACGCCCGTCCGGTGTTCTATCAGGTGCGCGCCGAAAACCTGCCGTACTACATGGACATCGGCCTGACCGCGATCAAGCTGGGCGAGGAAGCCCGGGTCGATCTGCATCGCTTTGACCTGGAAGCCAAGGGCAAGGAGATGAAGGACCTGCGCTACACCTGGAACCGTGGCACCCGTGACGGCCTGTCGCTGGAGATCCATGAGCCGGGCCAGGCGCCGATGGATGAGCTCAAGGTGATTTCCGATGCCTGGCTGACCGGCAAGAACGTGCGCGAGAAAGGCTTCTCTCTCGGCCGTTTCAGCGACGACTACCTGAAGCATTTCCGCATCGCGGTGATTCGCTTCGAAGGGCGTCCGGTGGCGTTCGCCAACCTGCTCGAGACCTACAGCCATGACCTGGCCAGCCTCGACCTGATGCGTGCGCACCCGGACGCCCCCAAGCTGACCATGGAATTCATGATGGTCGGTCTGATTCAACACTATAAGAGTCACGGATACGCGCGCTTCAGCCTGGGCATGGTGCCGCTGTCGGGGTTGCAACCCCGGCGCGGGGCACCACTGACCCAGCGTCTGGGCTCGATGGTTTTCCGCCGTGGTGAGCAGCTGTACAACTTCCAAGGCTTGCGCCGCTTCAAAGACAAGTTCCAGCCTGACTGGGAACCCCGTTATATGGCCGTGCCCGCCGGACTGGATCCGCTGGTGGCGCTGGCCGACACTGCTGCCCTGATCGCGGGCGGCTTGACTGGATTGGTGAAACGCTGATGATTCAACGCTCCCTGAAGTACATCCTGGTCGCACTGCTGGTGCTGGCCGCGATTGCCGGTGGCGGTTTCTGGTACCTCAAACGCCCGGCACCGGAACCGACCCTCGAACAGCTCACCCCGGCCGACGGTGCTGCCATGACCCGGGTCATCCCCGGCACCAAGCCCAAGGCTCAGGTGCTGGTGGCGGTCAACGACGACCAGAAGCTCAGTGACAAGCAACTGACCACCCTGAGCCGCAGCGCCTCGGCGCAGATTGTCCAGGTGATCCTGCCCAAGGACTGCCTGCTGCAAAGCCGCGCCCTGCAAGCCGGCCTGCGCGAACTGAACGGCCCGGCGACCCTGGTCAGCGGCATCGGCCCCGGCGCGGTGCTGGCATGGCGCTGGCTGTCCGAACAGAAGGACGACAAGGCCCAGGCCGTCTCCGTCGACCTGGCCCTGGAAAAACCCGGCTGCACCCACCTGCTGCCGAAAGCCGCCGCCCACGGCCACTGGCTGGTGGCCTGGAACGACAACCCGGACGACACCAGCGCCGGTTTCGTGCGCGACCAACCGAACGCCGAAACCAGCATCAGCGACTACGACATCAACCTGCCGCAAGTGCTGAACAACGAACTGCGCAAGATCCTCGTCGGCGGCGACAAGGCCAACGGCGGCCTGCAGATCCCGGTGGTGGAAGTCCCGGCCGGCCAGGCCAAGGACACTGTCACCCTATTCCTGTCCGGTGACGGCGGCTGGCGAGATCTGGACCGCGACGTGGCCGGAGAAATGGCCAAGATCGGCTACCCGGTCGTCGGCATCGACACCCTGCGCTACTACTGGCAGCACAAGAGCCCGGAACAGAGCGCGCTGGACCTGACCGAACTGATGCAGCACTACCGCCAGAAATGGGGCACCAAGCGCTTCATCCTGACCGGCTACTCGTTCGGCGCCGACGTCCTCCCGGCCATCTACAACCGCCTGCCGGAAACCGAGCAGCAACGCGTCGACGCAATCATCCTGCTGGCCTTCGCCCGCACCGGCAGCTTCGAAATCGAAGTCGAAGGCTGGCTCGGCAACGCCGGCAAAGAAGCCGCCACCGGCCCGGAAATGGCCAAGCTGCCACCGGCCAAGGTCGTGTGCATCTACGGTGAAGAAGAGACGGATGAAAGCGGTTGCACCGACAAGACGGCGGTGGGCGAAGCAGTGAAACTGCCCGGCGGCCATCACTTCGACGAGAACTACCCGGCGCTGGCCAAGCGTTTGGTGGACTTGATCGAGAAGCGCCAGAACACGGCGCAGGTGGCGGAAGAGTGATCTGAAGCGCACCTGATAAAAAGCCCTCGCAATCTCACGGTTGCGAGGGCTTTTTCATTCCCGGAGCTCCAACGAAGAGCCACGCGGAACTCAGTTAACTGTCAGCGTTTCCTGGGCGTACCTCGCCCGCATGTCGTCATGACTGATCGCTTGAGCCGGATCGAAATTGCTCAATCGTGCCTTGGCTGCCGCTTCAACCCGAAGAGTTTCGAGCTCATCCAGCCTTTCTTGTTTCAAACATTTTTTCATGAGCACCCTTCTCCAAGAATGTCGCCCGTCACTCGAACGGTCCTCAGTCCTCGGACAAAGGACAGTTGCTAAGCGCAGCTCATTGAAGAATCAACACCTGCTTAGCGCACTGATTCTGTCCGACGCATAGTTTCGCTTACTTGCGGTGTCGCAATATCAGATGACGTCCGCATACCTTGTAGGCAAACTCCTAATCTTGTGTTTGGGCACTTTGCCGCCCTGTTGCGCTGTTTTTCGACGGGATACTCTCCAGAGGTCGCTGACCCTTCAGTGATCGGGTGTGGTAACCCGGACAAACCAGCGCAACAGCGCCCTCATCTAAATCACAGGCACTTTCATGTCTGTGATCTCGAGTTATGGCAGCTGTGCGTGGGACGCCTTCGGGCGTGCCGGTTTCCTTGGTTCCCGGTTTACCACCCTGCGTACAGCTGCCTCCCTTTCGTGTGGTAACGGAAGTCGCAGCTCCTCGAACCAAGGAGTAGCACCATGACCGAAACGAAATCGCCGTCCCCCGCAGACCTCACAACCATCGGTTTCACCTCTTTCCTCTACAGCTCGGATCAGGCGTTACTCAACGTTCGCTCCGGCGTCCCCATCGTCGAAGCACTGTCCCAGGCTTCAGACCTGTTGTTCCTCGCCAAATCCTTCGCCGAGGACGCCGCCTACGACAAGGAAAGCGACCGCCACGCCTGGGCCGCGCATTACCTGACGATAATCGGCAAGGCCTTGGTCGACGACGTGATGAAGGCCCTGATGCCGCGACCTGCGCGAACGAAGACCGAATCTGAGGCAGAGCTGCCAGAAAGCATGTAACGGCGCAAAAACGAAAAAGCCCCCGCCAGCCGCAAAGCTGACGGGGGCTTTTTGATGACGCCGGTTTACATCTCCACCTGCGTCCCCAACTCAATCACCCTGTTCAGCGGCAGATTGAAGAACCGCAGGTTGCCGTTGGCATTCTTCAACATGAACGCAAACAGCGCTTCACGCCAACGGGCCATGCCTTCGAGTTTCGAGGCGATGACCGTTTCGCGGCTGAGGAAGTAGGTGGTGCGCATCGGGCTGAAGTCCAGATCATCCAGATGGCACAGCTTCAGCGCCTGCGGCACGTCCGGTTCGTCAGTGAAGCCGAAGTGCAGGATCACCCGGAAGAAGCCTTCGCCGTGGGCTTCGACTTCGAAGCGGCGCGATGGCGGGACGCGCGGGATGTCTTCGTAAACCACCGTCAGCAGCACCACTTGCTCATGCAGCACCTGATTGTGCAGCAGGTTGTGCAACAGCGCGTGCGGCACCGCGTCGGAGCGGGCGGTGAGGAACACGGCGGTGCCCTGGACGCGGTGCGGTGGCTGGACGCGGATGCTGCTGATGAAGATCGGCAGCGGCAGCGCGCCTTCGTCGAGGCGCTCGACCAGCAGTTGCTTGCCGCGTTTCCAGGTGGTCATCAGCACGAACAGCGCGATACCGGCGATCACCGGGAAGGCACCGCCCTGGACGATCTTCGGCACGTTGGCGGCAAAGTACAGACCGTCCACCAGGAGGAAGCCGAGCAGCACCGGCACCGCCAGAATCGGTGGCCATTTCCACAGCAGCAACATGACTGCCGACACCAGAATCGTGGTCATCAGCATGGTGCCAGTGACAGCCACGCCGTAGGCCGAGGCCAGGGCGCCGGAGGATTCGAAGCCGATCACCAGCAACACGACGCCGACCATCAGCGACCAGTTCACGGCACCGATGTAGATCTGGCCCTGCTCGTCGCTGGAGGTGTGCTGGATGTACATGCGCGGGATGTAACCGAGCTGGATCGCCTGACGGGTCAGGGAGAACGCGCCGGAAATCACGGCCTGGGAGGCAATCACCGTAGCCAGGGTCGACAGACCGACCAGCGGAATCAGCGCCCAGCTCGGGGCCAGCAGGTAGAACGGGTTGCGCGCGGCGTCCGGGTTCTCCAGCAGCAAGGCGCCCTGACCGAAGTAGTTCAGCACCAGCGCCGGCAGCACCAGCAGGAACCACGCACGGGCAATCGGCTTGCGACCGAAGTGGCCCATGTCGGCGTACAGCGCTTCGGCACCGGTCAGCGCCAGCACCACGGCGCCGAGGATCGCCACGCCCATGCCCGGATGGACGGTGAAGAACCGCACCGCCCACACAGGATTCATCGCGTGCAGCACTTCCGGGGTGTGGCTGATGCCGTACACGCCGAGGGCGCCGAGCACCAGGAACCAGGTGACCATGATCGGCCCGAACAGAATACCGATCCGCGCCGTGCCGTGTTTCTGGATCAGAAACAGCGCCACCAGTACCACCAGCGACAGCGGCACCACCCAGTGGTCGATGCCGTCGAAGGCCAGGCCCAGACCTTCAATGGCCGAGAGCACGGAAATCGCCGGGGTGATCATGCTGTCGCCATAGAACAGCGCCGCGCCGATCAGCCCGCAGACCACCAGCAACGTACGCAATCGCTTGCGCCCCGCCGCTGCCCGCCGCGCCAGCGCGGTGAGCGCCATGATCCCGCCTTCGCCCTGGTTGTCGGCGCGCAGGACGAACATCATGTACTTGATTGAAACGACCCAGATCAGCGACCAGAAAATCAGCGACAGAATGCCGAGCACCCCGTCGTGATTGACGGGCACACCGTAAGCGCCGGAAAACACTTCTTTGAGGGTGTACAACGGGCTCGTGCCGATGTCGCCGTAAACTACCCCGACCGCCGCGACCAGCATGCTCAGCGGCTTGGTGGCCGAACCTTCGGCGCCTGCCGCGTGACTACTTGCCTGACCCATCCAACACTCCTGATTCCCAGACCGGCTTCTTATATGAAGCACTATGCTTTGTGTGCAGCATGCGCGTTTTTACGCCCTGTAACAGACGTTTTCTTGACTGTAAAAATTCAGTAAAGCGCAACGGCGCGAAGCATAGCGCAGCACTCGTCGTATTTCCCTGCATAAAGCTGGTCAAGTGCGCTGCTCGTCGCTAGAATTGCGCACTTTTTGATCAGAGGCGCGCCTTAAGCGCCCGTCCGTCGGTTCCTGAGTCAGGTAATCGATGTCACAAAACACCGAGGTTAGACATGTCCACCACTCCTGCGCCGGCCAATCCAAAGGTTGGCTTCGTTTCTCTGGGTTGCCCGAAAGCACTGGTCGACTCCGAGCGCATCCTGACCCAGCTGCGCATGGAAGGCTATGACGTGGTGTCCACCTATCAGGACGCCGACGTGGTCGTGGTCAACACCTGCGGCTTCATTGACTCGGCCAAGGCCGAATCGCTGGAAGTCATCGGTGAAGCGATCAAGGAAAACGGCAAGGTCATCGTGACCGGCTGCATGGGCGTGGAAGAAGGCAACATCCGTGACGTGCACCCGAGCGTGCTGGCCGTCACCGGTCCGCAGCAGTACGAGCAAGTGGTCAACGCCGTGCACGAAGTCGTGCCGCCGAAGCAGGATCACAACCCGCTGATCGACCTGGTGCCGCCGCAAGGCATCAAGCTGACCCCGCGTCACTACGCATACCTGAAGATTTCCGAAGGCTGCAACCACAGCTGCAGCTTCTGCATCATCCCGTCGATGCGCGGCAAACTGGTCAGCCGTCCGGTGGGCGACGTGCTCGACGAAGCCCAGCGCCTGGTCAAATCCGGCGTGAAGGAACTGCTGGTGATTTCCCAGGACACCAGCGCCTACGGCGTTGACGTCAAATACCGCACCGGTTTCTGGAACGGCGCGCCGGTGAAAACCCGCATGACTGAACTGTGCGAAGCGCTGAGCACCCTCGGCGTCTGGGTCCGTCTGCACTACGTTTACCCGTACCCGCACGTCGACGAGCTGATCCCGCTGATGGCCGCCGGCAAGATCCTGCCGTACCTGGACATCCCGTTCCAGCACGCCAGCCCGAAAGTCCTGAAGTCGATGAAACGCCCGGCGTTCGAAGACAAGACCCTGGCGCGGATCAAGAACTGGCGCGAAATCTGCCCGGACCTGATCATCCGTTCGACCTTCATCGTCGGCTTCCCGGGCGAAACCGAAGAAGACTTCCAGTACCTGTTGGACTGGCTGACCGAAGCCCAGCTCGACCGCGTCGGCTGCTTCCAGTACTCGCCGGTCGAAGGCGCGCCGGCCAATGACCTGAACCTCGACATCGTTCCGGACGACGTCAAGCAGGATCGCTGGGAGCGCTTCATGGCGCACCAGCAGGCCATCAGCTCGGCGCGCCTGCAAATGCGCATCGGCCGTGAAATCGAAGTGCTGGTGGACGAAGTCGACGAGCAAGGCGCGGTCGGCCGCTGCTTCTTCGATGCCCCGGAAATCGACGGCAACGTGTTCATCGACAACGGCAGCAACCTCAAGCCGGGCGACAAGGTCTGGTGCAAGGTGACCGACGCCGACGAATACGACCTCTGGGCCGAACAGATCTAAGCGCGAAAAATACAGAAAGCCCCGCTCTCTTTTACGAGATGCGGGGCTTTTTTACGGCTAGAGTTTGTGAGGGGAAGGACTCCCTCATCCATGACAAAGAGGCTATCGGGCATGCGTCAGCATTCGGTCATCCACACGCCGAAACTCAGCGATTACCAGGAACTGACCCGGGTCTGGGAGGCCTCGGTCCGTGCGACCCACGATTTCCTGCCGGAATCCTACATCGAGCTGCTGAAGAGTCTGGTGCTGACCCGCTACCTCGATGCGGTGATGCTGATCTGCACCCGGGACAGCCACCAGCGCATCACCGGGTTTGCCGGTGTCGCGGCGGGCAAGATCGAAATGCTGTTCATCGACCCGGCTCATCGCGGCCAGGGCCTTGGCAAGAAACTGCTGAAGTACGCCATGGAACACCTGAACGCCGACGAACTGGACGTCAACGAGCAGAATCCGCAGGCCCTGGGGTTTTACTTCAAGCAAGGGTTCGAGGTGATTGGCCGCTCGGAAGTCGATGGCATGGGCCAGCCGTATCCGTTGTTGCATATGCGTCTGAAACAACCGGAGCAGCGCGCGATACGCGGCTAAAAGCCACACGGCGCAAATGCAATCGGGCTTAACCGGCCCCAGGCAGGTACAATGCCCACCCCTTTTTTGTTACGGCCCCTGTCATGACTGACCCGATTCGCCTCTCCAAACGCCTCATCGAGCTGGTCGGTTGCTCCCGCCGGGAGGCCGAGCTGTTCATCGAGGGCGGCTGGGTCACCGTGGACGGCGAAGTCATCGACGAGCCGCAGTTCAAGGTCGGCGACCAGAAAGTCGAGCTCGACAAGGACGCCAAGGCCACCGCGCCAGAGCCGGTGACTATCCTGCTCAACGTGCCGGCGGGCATGGATGTCGACAGCGCCATGCAGTCGCTGAACGCCGAAACCCTCAGCGAAGAACACCGCTACGGCAAGCGTCCGCTGCGCGGGCACTTCCTGCGCCTGACCGCCAGCGCCGACCTGCAACCCAAGGCCAGCGGCCTGCTGGTGTTCACCCAGGACTGGAAGGTGCTGCGCAAGCTCACCGCCGACGCGGCCAAGATCGAGCAGGAATACGTGGTCGAAGTCGAAGGCGACATGGTTGCCCACGGTCTCAATCGCCTGCAGCACGGCCTCACCCACAAGGGCAAGGAGCTGCCGCCGGTCAAGGCCAGCTGGCAGAACGAAAACCGTCTGCGCTTCGCCATGAAGAACCCGCAGCCGGGGATCATCGCCCAGTTCTGCGAAGCGGTCGGCCTGAAGGTGATCGGCATCCGCCGCATCCGCATCGGCGGCGTGTCCATTGGCAAGGTGCCGGTCGGACAATGGCGCTACCTGTCCGGCAAAGAGAAATTCTAAGGCTCGCAAGCCACCCTACATTTCCGGCATCGCGTCCGCGCGATGCCCACAGCGAAAAGATCAGGATTGCACACATGGTTCACAACGACGTTCTGCGCAGCGTGCGCTACATGCTCGACATCAGCGACAAGAAAGTGGTCGAGATCATCAAACTCGGCGGCCTGGACGTCACGCTGGCTGATGTCGTGACGTACCTCGACAAGAAGGAAGAAGACGAAGAAGGTTTTGTGCGCTGCCCGGACGAAGTCATCGCGCACTTCCTCGACGGCCTGGTGATCTTCAAGCGCGGCAAGGACGAAAGCCGTCCGCCGCTGCCGATCGAAGTGCCGGTGACCAACAACATCATCCTGAAAAAGCTGCGCGTGGCCTTCGAACTGAAGGAAGACGACATGCACGCGATCCTCAAGGCTGCCGAGTTCCCGGTGTCCAAGCCTGAGCTGAGCGCATTGTTCCGCAAGGTCGGCCACACCAACTACCGCCCGTGCGGCGATCAGTTGCTGCGCAACTTCCTCAAGGGCCTGACCCTGCGCGTTCGCGGTTGACCCATTCGATCACGGCGACTTCGGTCGCCGTTTTCATGCATGCCCCTCCATTCCCTCGAAAAATAGTGGCTCCGCTTTTCGCGGCCGACGACTAGGGTGTACTGAACCCCTAGCCCTCAGGATTCGCCATGCACCCGTATTTCTCCCTGCAAGGCCGCACCGCCCTGGTGACCGGCGGCACCCGTGGTATCGGCAAAATGATCGCCAAGGCCTTTGTCGAGGCCGGCGCCCGCGTATACGTCTGTTCCCGTGACGCGGAAGCCTGTCATCAAACCGCTGAAGAACTCAGTGCCCTGGGCACTTGTCAGGGCATGGCGGCGAATCTGGCGACCGAAGAAGGCGTGAAAGAGCTGGCCGCACGATTGGGCGAGCAGATCACCCATCTGGACATTCTGGTGAACAACGCCGGCACCACCTGGGGCGCGCCGCTGGAGAGCTATCCGGTCAAGGGCTGGGAGAAAGTCATGCAGCTCAACGTGACCTCGGTGTTCAGTTGCATCCAGCAATTTCTGCCCTTGTTGCGCCAATCCGGGTCGGCGGCCAATCCGGCGCGGATCATCAACATCGGTTCGGTGGCGGGGATTTCTTCCTTCGGCGAACAGGCCTACGCCTACGGACCGAGCAAAGCGGCCCTGCATCAACTGTCGCGGATTCTCGCCCGAGAACTGGTGAGCCAGCACATCAACGTCAACGTCATCGCACCGGGGCGTTTCCCGAGCAAGATGACCCAGCACATCGGCAGCGACCAGCAGGCGCTGGCCGAAGACACCGCGCTGATTCCGATGAAACGCTGGGGTCGCGAAGAGGAAATGGCGGCGCTGGCGATCAGCCTGGCGAGTACTGCCGGGGCGTACATGACCGGGAATGTCATTCCGCTGGATGGCGGGTTTAGCCTCTGATATCGGCGGTGCGGCTATCGCGAGCAGGCTCGCGAAGAGGCCAGATCTATCAGCACCAGACTTCAAGCCTGCCGGGTTATCATGCCCGCCCTGCTCCGCTTCGAATGCACACCATGACTTACAGCGTCTCCCCCATCGGCTTCGTCCGCTCCTGCTTCAAGGAGAAGTTCGCCATCCCGCGCCAGCCGCAACTGGCCCCCGCCGCCCGTGGCGTGCTGGAACTGGTGGCGCCGTTCGATCAGGGCGATGCGGTGCAGGGACTGGAGCAGGTCAGTCATGTCTGGCTGCTGTTCCTGTTCCATCAGGCGCTGGAAGACAAGCCGCGCCTCAAGGTTCGCCCCCCGCGCCTCGGTGGCAACAAGTCCATGGGCGTATTCGCCACTCGCGCCACGCATCGGCCGAACGGCATCGGCCAGTCAGTGGTGAAACTGGACAAGGTCGAGGCCAATCGCCTGTTCATCTCCGGCATCGACCTGCTGGACGGCACGCCGATTCTCGACATCAAACCCTACGTGCCCTACGCCGACATCATTGCTGACGCCTCCAACAGCATCGCCAGTGCCGCGCCGCAACTGATCGACGTGCAGTGGACGGACACGGCGCTGCAACAGGCGCATACGCACGCTCAGCGCCTGGCCGAGCCCCTGGTCGAGCTGATCGAGCAATGCCTGGCCCAGGATCCGCGCCCGGCCTATCAGACGCCCGCGCCCGAACGCGAATACGGCGCGCAGTTCTGGGATCTGGATGTGCGCTGGCACTACCCGACGCCGGAGCAGATCCGCGTCCTGGAAGTGATTCCCGCCGCTGACTGAATCGCGAAAACGAAAAAGCCCGCGCTGCCTTCTCAGGCAACGCGGGCTTTTCTATCGGCATCGTCGGGATTATTTCTCGACGAATGCACGCTCGATCAGGTAGTCACCCGGCTCGCGCATGCGCGCCGAGATCTTCAGGCCGAAGCTGTCGAGCACTTCGCTGGTCTCGTCGAGCATGCTCGGGCTGCCGCAGATCATCGCGCGGTCGTCCTGCGGGTTGATCGGTGGCAGACCGATGTCGCTGAACAGCTTGCCGCTGCGCATCAGGTCGGTCAGACGGCCCTGATTTTCGAACGGCTCGCGAGTCACGGTCGGGTAGTAGATCAGCTTGTCACGCAGCGCTTCGCCGAAGAACTCGTTCTGCGGCAGGTGCTCGGTGATGAATTCGCGGTAGGCGACTTCGTTGACGTAACGAACACCGTGAACCAGGATCACTTTCTCGAAGCGCTCGTAGGTTTCCGGGTCCTGGATCACGCTCATGAACGGCGCCAGACCGGTGCCGGTGCTCAGCAGATACAAATGCTTGCCCGGGTTCAGGTCGTCCAGCACCAGGGTGCCGGTCGGTTTTTTCGAGATGATGATCTCATCGCCTTCCTTCAGGTGCTGCAGCTGGGAGGTCAGCGGACCGTCCTGCACCTTGATGCTGAAGAACTCGAGATGCTCTTCCCAGTTCGGGCTGGCGATCGAGTAAGCGCGCATAAGCGGGCGGCCGTTTGGCTGTTGCAGGCCGATCATCACGAACTGACCGTTCTCGAAGCGCAGGCCCGGATCGCGGGTGCACTTGAAGCTGAACAGAGTGTCGTTCCAGTGATGAACACTGAGGACACGCTCGTGGTTCATGTTGCTCATGTACGTGGGACTCCTGGAGATTGATCTGCGCCTGCCCGGCTCGTGTTGAAGAATGCCGACGGTGCGCAATTGCATCGCATTCTAATAGCGCCGACAATATCTGTTAACTGGATTATTAAGATAAGGGTTATCGGTTATATCGATATGCGATTTACTCTTCGTCAACTGCAAGTCTTCGTCGCCGTCGCCCAGCAGGAAAGCGTGTCCCGTGCTGCGGGTCTGCTCAACCTGTCGCAATCGGCCGCCAGCACGTCCATCACCGAATTGGAGCGCCAGTCCAGCTGCCAGCTGTTCGATCGCGCCGGCAAACGCCTGAGCCTCAACGCCCTCGGCAAACAGTTGTTGCCGCAAGCGGTGGCCCTGCTCGATCAGGCCAAGGAAATCGAAGACCTGCTCAACGGCAAATCCGGTTTCGGCTCACTGTCGGTGGGCGCGACCCTGACCATCGGCAATTACCTGGCGACGCTGCTGATCGGCGGTTTCATGCAGCGCCACCCGGAAAGTCAGGTAAAGCTGCATGTGCAGAACACTGCCAATATCGTGCAACAAGTGGCGCATTACGAAATTGATCTGGGTCTAATCGAGGGCGATTGCAGCCACCCGGACATCGAAGTACAGAGCTGGGTCGAGGATGAATTGGTGGTGTTCTGCGCCCCACAACATCCGTTGGCCAAACGCGGCAGCGCGACCATGGAGGAACTGACCCATGAAGCGTGGATTTTGCGGGAACAGGGTTCGGGGACGCGCCTGACGTTCGATCAGGCGATGCGGCATCACCGCAGCGCGCTGAACATCCGGCTGGAGCTGGAACACACCGAAGCGATCAAACGCGCGGTGGAATCAGGTCTGGGGATTGGCTGCATTTCGCGCCTGGCGCTGCGTGACGCCTTCCGGCGCGGCAGCCTGGTGCCGGTGGAGACGCCGGATCTGGATCTGGCGCGGCAGTTCTATTTCATCTGGCACAAACAGAAGTACCAAACCTCCGCCATGCGCGAATTCCTCGATCTGTGCCGCGCCTTCACCGCCGGGGTCCAGCGCAGCGACGAGATCGTTCTGCCGAGCATTGCTTAAAGCAGAATCACCGCCCACACCAGAGCGATCATGCTCAGTGCCACAAATTGTGCGGCACTGCCCATGTCCTTGGCGTTCTTGGACAGCGGGTGCAACTCCAGCGAAATGCGGTCGATAGCCGCCTCCACCGCCGAATTCAACAGCTCGACGATCAGCGCCAGCAGGCACACCGCGATCAGCAGCGCCTGCTCGACCCGGCTGACATTGAGGAAAAACGTCAGCGGAATCAGCACCACGTTAAGCAGTACCAATTGGCGGAAAGCGGCTTCGCCGGTGAAGGCGGCGCGCAAGCCGTCCAGCGAATAACCGGATGCATTGAGGATGCGTTTCAGGCCCGTCTGGCCCTTGAAAGGTGACATAAAGTAGATAACCGACCGAAAGGAAGTGGGGAAGCTAGAGCAACGAAAGTCAAAAAAGCGTGAAGACGCCAGTGCTTACTGGCTCGGAATTGACTCAAGTTGTTGCAGCAGTAAAGCTGCCTGGGTCCGGGTCCGCACGTTCAACTTGCGGAAAATCGCTGTGACGTGGGCCTTGATGGTCGCTTCCGACACACTCAGCTCGTAGGCGATCTGCTTGTTCAGCAAGCCTTCGCAGACCATGGTCAACACCCGGAACTGCTGCGGTGTCAGGCTCGCAAGGCCATCGCTGGCGGCCTTGGCTTCATCCGAAACGCTGACCGCCTCGAATGCCTGGGGCGGCCAGAACACGTCGCCATCCAGCACTTTGCGCACCGCTTCCTGAATCACGCTCAGGTCGCTGGACTTGGGAATGAAGCCACTGGCGCCGAATTCCCGGGACTTGACCATCACCGAGGCTTCTTCCTGGGCCGAAACCATCACCACCGGAATCTGCGGGTATTGGCCGCGCAGCATCACCAGCCCGGAAAACCCGAAAGCACCCGGCATGTTCAGGTCCAGCAGCACCAGATCCCAGTCAGCCTTTTCGGTCAGGCGGGTTTCCAGCTCGGCGATGCTCGCCACTTCTACCATGCGTACATCCGGGCCAAGGCCCATCGTCACCGCTTGATGCAGTGCGCTACGAAAAAGAGGGTGATCATCGGCAATCAGGATGTCGTATGTGGCCATTTTTCAAATGATCCTGTTTTTGATGGCAGGCCCGCGCATTCGGGTCGTGCCAAAGCAAATCCAGATACCGCCCGGCAGCGGCATCCACAGGGGCACGTTCAACGCCAATCACGAACAAAAGCGGCGTTTCAAACCTTGGCCGCACCCCAATCGGCGCCAAGCATGACCAGCGAAGCCGGGGTGGTCAAGCCGCACGGCCACTGCTTTAGCAGTATGGGCCAGGATCAGGCCGGTACTGGCGCCGCGTTTCGGATATAGGGCAGCAATTCGGCGTGGGCCGGCGTCGACACATTGACGTCCAGTTGCTGCTTGGCCCCCAGGTAATGCTGGCTGAACACATCGAAATAGGCATCCAGCGCCGACGCCGCGTCCGAATCGCCGGCCAGTTCCAGGCACAATGCCGCCACTTCGGCGGTGCACAGGTGCTCGCTGCGGGTCGAACGGCGCAGGCGATAGCGCGACAGTTTGTCGGGCAACAGGCTGAGGATCGGCAAACGGTCGAAATACGGGCTCTTGCGGAAAATCTTCCGGGCTTCGGTCCAGGTCGCGTCCAGCAGAATGAACAGCGGGCGCTTGCTGCTATCGAGATCCAAGGTGTTGGTCACCCGCGAAGGTTCGACGTACTCGCCGGGAAACACCAGATACGGCTGCCATTGCGGGTCGTTCAGCAGCGCCAGCAGTTGCTCGTCGGGCTCGGTCCGCGACCAGATAAAGGCATGGTTGTCGCGCACGATGTCGGCGATCAGCCAGCCGGTATTGCTGGGTTTGAACACTTCCTTGCCGGTCATGATCAGGCAAACGCCCGAGCGCGCATCGACCGTGGGCCGCCAGGCACACAGGCAATGGCTGATGATCACCCGGCAATCGCGGCAGCGCGGGGAGCGAAAGCCACGGGCCTGGATCGGCTTGATGCCTTCATCCTCGCGCTGATCGCGCAGGCGGGCCACGGCGTTGGGGGCATGATTCATCGCAGGCGGCACCGGCAGACAGGAAAACTCGACACGAACGACACTCGGCAGGGCAATAAAGGGCGGCAGTTTACCAGAGCGACGGGCACAAGCCTGTACCCTCCCGACCGGCTCCCCTATAATTCGCCGCCACTGAACGCACAGTCACGTGGCTGGTCGAACCACCAGTCACTGAACCAGGAGAGTTTCATGCTGCGCCTTATCGTTCCCACCGCTGCCATTCTGCTGGCTTCGTCCTTCAGCGCTCAGGCTGCATCCCTGAGTGAGCAGAATCTGAACCGAGAGCTGCGCAATGTCGCCGCACAAAGCAGCGTCGGCACGCCACGGGCGATCAACGAAGACATTCTTGATCAGGGCTACACCGTCGAAGGCACCACGCTGGTCAATCACCTGAGCGTGCAAAAGAGCCACGCCGACAAAATGCGCGCCGATCCGAAAGCCGTGTATTTCCAGCTGGGCGCTTCGGTCTGCAACAACCCGTCGTACCGCAAGCTGATGGCCAAGGGCGCGATCATGCGTTACGACTTCACCGAAGTGAAAACCAACAAGGCGATCGGCTCCGCCAGCTACCAGGAATCGGATTGCCCGAAAGCGGCTCCAGCGAAGAAGAAGTAATCATCTCGACGTGGCGCGCCGCTGTTCATCCTCGGCGCGCAGTTCGGCCAGCAAGGCCTGCAAGTAACGCGAGCGGCGCTCCCCTCCCGCCAGGCGTCGGCAGCACTCCTCTTCGAGACTCACATGGTTGGTCTCGGCCGATGCTTTCAACAATCGATACAGCTGCGCATCGATCTCCAGAATGACTCTGGTCATGTGTCCCGCCTCCTTGCCACCCGCAAATCCTTGAATAGCGTGCACCTTGCGTACGCTCGTTGACGCAAAGTTGTCGTACGGCGCCTTTAACTTAGTAAATCAGAGCATTCAGCCCTCGACGCTGCATCGGACGAGCGGTGAAAACACTTCGCAAAGCGGCAATAAGCAGTTGCCAGCAAAGACTTTGCGGCGCGATGCTCAATGAGCGAAAAATGCATTGAGGGTCTAGATTCAACGTATTCCCGATCTTTTATTAACGGCAGGAAAGGAGCTGCCGGCTGTTTGTTTTCTTGCAGCGCGGCACTGACGTCGCACGTCAGGGCCGGAAGCTCTGTGCAGAAGGAGAAGTTGCATGCCTTACCAACCGAATGACCTGCTCAGCCGTCATTTTCAGGAAAGCGGCCACGACCTCATCAGCAAGGTCGAAGAACAACTCAACCTGGTGTCACCCAACAGCCCGAATTCCCCCATCTACCGCGACATGATCCTGACCGTGCTGCGCATGGCCCAGGAAGATCACAACCGCTGGAATGCCAAGATCACCCTGCAAGCCCTGCGCGAACTGGAGCAGGCGTTTCGCACGCTTGAACAGTTCAAGGGGCGACGCAAGGTCACGGTGTTCGGCTCGGCTCGTACACCGGTCGAACATCCCCTTTACGCCATGGCTCGGGAACTCGGGGCCTCGCTGGCCCGCTCGAACATGATGGTCATCACCGGTGCCGGCGGCGGCATCATGGCCGCCGCCCATGAAGGGGCCGGTCGCGATCACAGCCTGGGCTTCAACATCACCCTGCCCTTCGAGCAACACGCCAACCCCACCGTGGACGGTACCAATAACCTGCTGCCGTTCCATTTCTTCTTCACCCGCAAGCTGTTCTTCGTCAAGGAAGCCGATGCGCTGGTCTTGTGCCCAGGCGGGTTCGGCACCCTGGACGAAGCTTTGGAAGTGCTCACGCTGATCCAGACCGGCAAAAGCCCCCTGGTGCCAGTGGTTCTGCTGGACGCACCGGGCGGAACGTTCTGGCAAGGCGCGCTGGACTTCATCCGCCAGCAACTGGAGGAAAACCGCTACATCCTGCCAACCGACCTGAAGCTGGTACGCCTGGTCTACAACGTTGAAGAGGCGGTGGAGCAGATCAACCAGTTCTACGGCAACTTCCATTCCAGCCGCTGGCTCAAGCGCCAGTTTGTCATTCGCATGAATCACAAACTTAGCGATCAGGCCCTCGACCATATGCAGGAGGCTTTTGCCGATCTGTGCCTGAGCGATCAGTTCCATCAACACGCCTACGCCGGCGAAGAGCACGACGAAGCTCAATTCAGCCACCTGACGCGCCTGGCATTCGCTTTCAATGCCCGAAACCACGGGCGTCTGCGGGAGCTGGTGGACTACATCAACCAGCCGGAAAACTGGGCCCAGTCAAAACCCCAGACCGCGCAACGCACCCGCGAACCGTCGAAGGTAACGTGAAGGCAAAAAAAACGGCCCGCTATCGAAATAGCGGGCCGTTTTTACTTTTTTGATGAAGCTGAGCTGAAGCTGGAGCGATTTAATCGTCCATCCCTCTTCCGCTGAACAAACGGTTGATCATCTCCATCGAGAATCCCCGGTACGCCAGGAATCGACCTTGTCTGGCGCGTTCCTTGGCATCGCCGGGAAGCTGTCCGGAGAACTTCCGTTGCCACGTGTCCGTTAGCTGCTCCTGCCAGTTGATACCGCTCTCACGCAAGGCGAGTTCGATATCGGCGCGTTGCAAACCGCGTTGGCTCAGTTCTTCGCGAATCCGCAGAGGGCCGTAACCGGAGCGGGCGCGATAGGAAACAAAGCTTTCAAGATAACGGGCTTCGGAAAGCAGCCCTTCTTCCGTCAAACGGTCGAGGGCTGTTTCGATCATCTCGGGGGGAGCGCCACGCTGACGCAGTTTGCGCGTCAACTCGACTCGACCGTGCTCGCGACGTGCGAGCAGGTCCATGGCGGTTCGCCGCACCGCGACGAGGGTATCGAGTACGGCGGTTGTCATCGGTGCAATCAGATGTCGGCGTCAGCCAGGTCGTCTTCGGTCTCTTTGACCGCAGAAGCCTTGGAATCAGCAATCACAGCTGGCGACAGCAGTTTGTCACGCAGTTGCTTCTCGAGCTTGGCCGCGACTTCCGGGTTGTCCGCCAGGAACTTGGCCGAGTTGGCCTTGCCCTGACCGATCTTGGTGCCTTCGTAGGCATACCAGGCGCCGGACTTCTCGACGAAACCGTGCAGTACGCCCAGGTCGATCATCTCGCCATTCAGGTAGATACCCTTGCCGTAGAGAATCTGGAACTCGGCCTGACGGAACGGCGAAGCCACCTTGTTCTTCACAACCTTGACGCGGGTTTCGCTGCCGACCACTTCGTCGCCTTCCTTCACAGCGCCGGTACGGCGGATGTCGAGACGAACCGAAGCGTAGAACTTCAGCGCGTTACCACCGGTGGTGGTTTCCGGGCTGCCGAACATTACGCCGATCTTCATGCGGATCTGGTTGATGAAGATCACCAGGCAGTTGGCGTTCTTGATGTTGCCGGTGATCTTACGCAGCGCCTGGGACATCAGACGGGCTTGCAGGCCCACGTGCATGTCACCCATTTCGCCTTCGATTTCAGCCTTCGGTACCAGCGCGGCCACGGAGTCGACGATGATCACGTCAACGGCGTTGGAGCGCACCAGCATGTCGGTGATTTCCAGGGCCTGTTCGCCGGTGTCCGGCTGGGAAACCAGCAGGTCGTCGACGTTGACGCCCAACTTGCCGGCGTACTCAGGGTCGAGGGCGTGTTCGGCGTCGACGAAGGCGCAGGTCGCACCGGCTTTTTGAGCCTGGGCGATCACGGACAGCGTCAGCGTGGTTTTACCGGAAGATTCAGGACCGTAGATTTCAACGATACGGCCTTTGGGCAGGCCGCCGATGCCGAGTGCGATGTCCAGACCCAGAGAGCCGGTGGAAATGGCCGGGATCGCCTGACGGTCCTGATCGCCCATACGCATTACGGCACCCTTGCCGAATTGACGTTCGATCTGACCCAGGGCCGCAGCCAAGGCTTTCTTCTTGTTGTCGTCCATTAAAGTCCTCACGTAATCAATAAGGCCTGACGGCCAACACCTGTATAAGTAGCCAGTATTATTCCACAGCGTTCACGGATCGCCTACCCCTGATTTTCGATTTCTCGTGCCGCTAGTCGCAGCAAGCCCTCTAGCGCGGCCTTCACCGTTTGTCGGCGGACGTCGTCGCGGTTGCCGGGGAAGTGCTGGATCTCGCTGGAAACCTGGTCGCCCACGCCCCACGCCAGCCAGACGGTACCCACCGGTTTGTTCGGCGAACCACCGTCCGGACCGGCCACGCCGCTGACCGCCACGGCAAACCGCGCCAGGCTTTTTTCCTGGGCACCGCGCACCATGGCCTCGACCACCTCGCGACTGACTGCGCCCACGGTGCCGAACAGCTCCGTCGGTACATTCAGTTGCTGGGTTTTCTGGCGGTTGGAGTAGGTCACGTAACCCGCCTCGAACCACGCCGAACTCCCAGGAATGCGGGTAATGGCTTCGGCAATCCCGCCACCGGTACAGGACTCGGCCGTCGTGACGTGAGCGTTAAGCAATTGCAGACGTCGGCCAAGTTCGGCCGCCAGTTGAGTGATTTCTTTCACGGCGCGCTCCGGATCGGATGGAATAGGTACCACCGTACACGAGCCGGTTGCGCTTTCAATACACAAGCTTATTCAAAATGTGCGGGCGCCAGCGCTCTGATATAGGCCTGACAGGCCTGCAAGGCAATCAGTCCGCGGTCGCCTTCGCCGGTGATGGCGACAATTCGTCGAGCATGCGCCGGGTCAAGTCGGGCGCGTACGGTTGCATGATCCACGCCGCCGGTGCCGGAGGCGGCTGGCACACCACAGCCTTGGGCAGCGTCGCCTGCGTCGATGAGGACTGACAGGCGCAGATCAGCAGTGGCAAGACGATCGCGCAGGCGATCCTGATCACGTTGGGCATCGTTCAGAGCTCGGTAATGGGTTTGTTCACTGGCCGTGAGCCGTTGCTCCAGGGCCAGACGCTTGTCCTGTTCGGCCTGTTGCGCGGTGGCAGCGGCCGAAGTCAGTTGATTGAGGGTCTCGGCCTGCAGCCGGGCCTGTTCGGCCAGTTGGCGGCCGTAGCGCCAGTCCTGAAACTGCCAGGCCAGCGCCGCCGACCCTGCGGCCAGCAGCATCAGGCCGAGCAGCCGCCAGACGCTCAAACCGAAGGCTGGCATAGCACCGCCCTCGCCCGCCCCCAAAGCTCCAGTCGATCCTGCAAACCGTTCAACCCGCCGTTGATTCGCCGAGTGATGCTGTTGAACTGATCCTGATCCGCCAGCTCGTTCAGGCCGTTCTGCGCCCAGAACCACGCGGCGGACTCGGCCGCCCATTGCGGTTGCTCCAGCAGTTCCGGCAGCGCCAGCAGACGTTCATCGCCGAACAGCCCGAGACTGCACTGGCGGTAATTGCTGCGACCGGTGATCTGGATCAGTCCACGACCGCGATACTTCTGCCCGTCGCCATCGGCCTCGGGCGTGTTGCCCAGACGCAACGCCAGCGTACCGGTGTCGTATTTGCTCAGGTATTGGTTGTTGCCCAGTTCACGCACGTACTGCAAATGCCCCGACTCGTGTCCGATCTGGGCGAGAAACGCGGCCACGCGTTTGGGCGTGTCGATGCGATGGCGCGCCATCGCATCGTTGAGCGGTGAAACAAAAACGCCCGCTTGGCGGCGGGCGTTGGGCATGATGTTGAGTAGGTTGTCTTCAGTGATTTGCATAATGCTCGATCCTCCCTGGATGCTCCGATTGAATCACGACTGGCGGCCGAGACCAGTCAGCCATTTCTTTGCCAGGGTTTTCAGGGTTCCCTCCGGGGCACTTTCTTCCGGCGACGAAAACACCCAGCCAAGGGTGCCGAAGTTTGCCGACCAGTCGATCTGTGGCGCGGGCGTGACGTCGGTGATGTCAACCCAGAGCAGATCCGGATGAAACATCTCGACCATGTTTCCATCGGTCGAGAACAGCTCGACCACTGTGTTTTCAACAACGCGTGCGTAGTTTTTCATCAGGCGTACTCGTAAATGATCACGACGCCGGGGGCGCCAGAGCCGCCAGGTCTGCTCGGCTGGTTGAGGGCGTTCGCTATGCCGCCAGCGCCGGATCCATAACCGGTTCCCGGTGCAGCCTGACTCAGGGCAACACTGCTGCCGTAACCACCGCCCCCTAACGGTGAAACGCCGCCATGCCCGGCCAGCACCGAGCCCGATACGTTTATTCCGGGACTGCCCGCAGCACCCGCGGTGTTGACGATGTTGCCGCCCACGGCGCTGTTGCTCGGGAAGCCGCCGACAAACAGACCAAAACTGCTGACACTGATCGCCTCGTTATACGGAGAACCACCACCACCTGGTGCAGACACCAACGAACCGATGGAGCTGGTACCACCCGCCCCCCCACTGCCTCCGACAGGTCCCGCTGCACCTTTTGCACCCACGGTAATGACTTGACTGGCACCTATGACGGCGGAGGAAAGCCAGGCCTCGGCATAACTGCCCGAGGCCCCGCCTCCGGCAGACGAGATCTGACTGCCGTTGGTTGCCGCAATAGCAGTGCTGCCTCCGCCGCCACCCAACACCTTGACCAGCACATTCTTCATCCCCGTCGTCGGTACATAAACACCGGACGAGGTGAACGTTTTGATCCCCAACAGTCGACCACTATTGGCGTTGCCACCACTCGCGTAAACCAACAGCCAACTATCCAGCGCGGCGCTATACACCACCGAACACACACTGCCTGCGACAATCTCGGCAGGTCGCAATGCACTCAGTGCCAGACTCAAAAGCGGTTTGGGCAGAAGACCGCTCGGTGCAAACGTACTCGCCCCGGTATTGGCATTGGCCGCTGTAAAACGCAGCGCCAGCCCGTCCTTCAACGCGCTGATAGCCGGCACATAATTCGCCATGTAGAGATTGGCAGCACCAATATCCGCCGCATGCTTGTCTTCACCGGCCTGGCTGATTTTCCTGATCGCCTGCAGCAACTGCGTAGCATCGCTTTCACTCGGCTCAAGGCCCGCAGACTTGACGACATTCAACAACTCATCGGTGACACCGTTGCCCCAGGTCGCGGGAATCAACGATCCCGGCAATCCACCTACGACGTCTTCATTGACGAACTTGCCGTTCACCAGCCCGATGCCGGGAACGCTTTTCGGGTAATCCATTTCCGTTTCCTTTATCTGCTAGAGCGCCGAGGCCAACCAGCGCGGCGCTACAGGACGATGCTCGCTGAACGGAAAAAACGAGGCCTGGGGCCAGTCGCGCAGCGCTCGCCGAAAGGTTTGCAGTTCGGCGTATTGCTCGGTGGTCAGCGTGGTGCCACCGCCGTCCTCCAGCTCATCGCGATCACGGGCCACCAGGCCATCGGTCGCGGCCAGTTGCGCCGTACGCCACTGGCGTTCGATATCGGCTGCTTCTTCGGGACTCGGCGGCGGCGGATCCACCAGAATCGGAAACCCGTTACCGTTATTGACGCCAATCACCTTTGGCGAGACGGCCAATTGCTGCAACAGGGAGATCCAGTACGCCTGAGGAATTTCGATCACATCCTCGGGAATATCCGAGACGTTGATACCGGGTACATAAGCGCCCCGGGTACTTGCGCTGAACAACACATTGAACGGGTTCATTCAGTAGCCCTTTGCAAAATAATTGATGCCCCAGTTTGGCGAGACGGTTCCGTTGTAGCTGCGGACTCTCAAACGGCATCCGGTTTTGCTTCCCGATCCCGCGTACTGAATGACCATGGCTGCATCGCCCCCCGAATGCATGGCGACGATCGATGAAAATGTGGTCGGGAATGCGATGGGAAAGGTGACGTAGACATCACCGTTGGCATCGGTCGTGCCTACTCCCCATTGATCGATGTTGCCGCTGGGAAAGCGCTGGTAGCCGACATTGCCATAGACGCCGGAATGAGCTGCCGCGTATCGGTCACTGATCGAGCCTCCATACAGGCGCCATTGCCCGCTCAGTTTGACCAGTTGTGCCGAATCACCGATGCCGAGACTGAGTGCCCCGAACGTGCCGTTACTCGTTTCAATGACTTCAGAACCAAACGGATTGATCGTCAGGACACCATTGCCGGCATTGGCGATATGCAAAGTGCTGGCATGAGCGATTCCGGCAATGGTCGGCAAGGTTGCGGTAATGGGCGTCGCACTGGCGAAACTGACGATCCCCCCCACGTTGGCCGCCGTCAGAGCGGTGCTGACCGCATACGACACGAAACCGGAAAACTGCATACCGCTGCGACTCACGAATCCGGTGGTGGCCACCGACTGACTGTTGTCGAACTGCGGCGCGGTCGCAAACAGTTTATTGCTGCGCAATGCCGTCAGCACTTGATCGGTTCGAGTCTCGGACGGCGTGAGGCCAGCGGTCTGAATGACGGTCAGCAGCTCCTGAGTGATGCCGTTGCCCCAGCTGGCCGGGATCAAGGATCCCGGCTTGCCGGTGACCGGGTCTTCATCGACAAACTTGCCGTTCACCAGACCTGCGCTGGGAACACTATTGGGGTAGTCCAAGATTTATCTCCTTATCTGAATACATGGTTGCGTGAGGGCCTCAGCCAATCTGGCCGACCAACCACTGCGGCACTGAGGGCCGTGAAACGGATGACGGAAATGCGCCGGCACCTGGCCAGTCGCGCAACGCCTGGCGGTACTCAAGCAGCTCCAGATATTGCTGGGCCTTGAGCGTTGTTCCGCGTCCCAGTTCCTGCTCGTCGCGGTGGCGGGTGACTTGCCATTCGGTGGCTGCGAGCGCGGACTGGCGCCAGACTCGCTCTGCCGCCAGAGGCTCCTTGTCCTCGACCATTGGGGGTTGAGCGATGACAGGACTTTGCGGTTCCCGCAAAGGCTCGATAGCGCGAGCCGCCTCGGGCATCGGCGCGCCGATTTCGACGCTCACACCCTCGGGCACTTGCACCATCGCCGCGACGAAAGCAGGCGCGAAGAGTTGCTCGATTGCGTAGTCACCGGTGTCGATCACTTCGACCGCGACACCGTTTTCAATGCGTGCATACATGACCATTACGCGTACTCCCAGATTTCACAGAAAGCGTTGCCACCGGCACCGCTCATAAACGACACAGACGTGTTGTTGGAGCAGGTACCTCCACCTCCGGAACCACGACCCCCCGCATAGCCATTGCCGTTGATACCGGTGGACGACGCACCGCCATCAAACGGGCTGGCCCCTCCGGTACCGGAAAGCACGCCCCAATTGTTGTTGAACATCGCGAAACCGCCGCTCATGCCGCGGGCGTTGGTCAGATTGCCGCCTGTGACCACCTGACCACCGGAGCCGCCCTGGACGAAGCCGTTCGCCGTGGGTCCCACGGCGACAGCCAGAATCTGTCCGCCAGCGCCGCCGGCTGCACTCATCAAAGAGCCGAACGAGGCACCGCCCCCCGCCAAGCCAGCCACAGTGCGGGACGCGCCACCAGCGCCCAGCGTGACAGGCACGCCGGCGAGCATGTCCGTTGTCACGTCGTACAGACCTTCCGCATAGGCACCGGCGCCACCGCCTCCGCCAATTCGCAGAGTGCTCACCTCGACAGGTGCACATCCCCCCCCGGAACCACCCGCGCCGACCAGCCGGACGCGAATCCTTTTCGCATTGGGGTTGGGGCGGTAAACCGTGATCCCTACTGTCTCGATCTGTCTGACCGCCAACAAACGTCCCACTGCATCGGTGATGCCGTAGCCAGCCAGCGTGGTCGGGGTGTTTTTCAGTTTGGTGAAGTCGACCAGAGCGCCAATGGCCGTTGCCAGCTGGTTGGTTTTGTTCTCGTCCGGCGTCAGTCCGGCCGCCTTGATGGCGTTGAGAATTTCTTGCGTGACACTGTTGCCCCAGGCGGCGGGGATCAATGAACCCGGTGTGCCGGCAACCGGGTTTTCATCGACAAAACCGCCGTTGACCAGGCCGACGCCGGGGATGCTGTTTGGATAATCCATTGCACGGTTCCCTGTGCTGCAGTCAGTTGGTTACGGTTGCGCCGGGCACTGCCGGCCAGATGACTTCGCCGGGGAAGCCGGCCTGTTTTTCGATACGGTTCAGCTCGACGCTGTAGAGCTTCCATTCGAGCAATTGCAGTTGCTCTTCATGGCTGGCGTCGCCGATGTCTTCGGCGTATTGCAGGGGGGCGATGCGCAGGACGGCGTCGCGCAGCAGCGTGTCGCGCTGTTCCAGCATCTGCTGGCGGATGCTGAGCAAACGGGCCTGCTCATCCACTTGCCAGGCGTCGCCGCGCCAAACATGAAATTCCCCCGGCCAGGGCTGCGTTGTGAGGGTATCGGGCAACTCCCCCAACTCACTCCAGATCTGCTGCCCGCCGCCGTCCTTGCGAAAAACCGGACCGCGCCGGTCAATCACCTCTCGCGGTACACCGTTGATCAGGGCCCAGGTACGACCGGCTTCTGGCGCGGGCAACTCGAAGGACAACTCCACCGCATTGCTGGGCAGTTGAATACCGATGCCCGGGGTCACAAAAAACTCGACAGGCCCGGACAAGGCACCCGAGCCGTCAAACAGATAATTGAACATAAGCACCTCAGATGAGCTTGATACGGCCGGGATAGGCGATGTTGCGAGGGCGGGACTTGAACGCCAGCAGCAGGGCATTGGCGGCATCCCGCTGATAACTCGTACCGGCAGGGAAGACCGGGCCACCGTTGTACAGCCCGGACACGTATTGCGGTTCTTCACGAGTATCGGCACCAAAACTCGTCAGGCTGTCCGACCACCACGCGCCGACCGCTCCAGCACCATTGGCGCCCATGGCATACGAATGCGTCGAGCCCACCTGAAAAGAACCCATCGCACGTGCCGCATCCACGCCCCGCCCCTCGTCCAGCACTCGCAGAAACTCGCCGCGCCCTTCAGGGCCTCGGAAGGTTGCGGCACCGTCACCCGACGTCCATTTACCTTCGTTGCCCGCACGCGCGGCCTCGGTGCCCAACATTCCGGAAAGCTGGGCGTGGTCCCACAACCAGGGCCACTCGGCACGTTTCATGACCGTGCCATTGAGCGCACCGTAACCACCGGGACTGAGCAAGGTGGTTGTCTCGAAAAACGGCCGGCCAAGTGGAGTGTTGTCAAACCGGCCGACCGGCCACCAGCTACCGGCGGCATCGCTGCGCAACTGCCACCAGTCCCCGCCGCCCATCAACACCAGAAACGGATAACCGCTGGGTGACAGGTGCGTGTGAAAACGAATGCGGTCGGAACCTGACGCCTGAACGATCAATCGGTTGCCGCTGTTATCCATGCGCCGAACAATCACATCGCGTACACCCAGCGCCGCGTTTGCCGACGGCAAGGTCACCGTCACGGCACTGGATCCGCCATCAATCAGCACCAGCCCCAGCTCCGGGTCAGTCAACGCCTTGGATGCAGTCAGCCGTGTTATCACCGAACGCATCGGACTGGCATTGCCGACAATCGATTGAATGGCTCTGAGCAACTGACCGGTATCGGCCTCGGCGGCTGCCAGCCCGGCGCCGGTAATCACGTTAAGAATTTCTTGCGTAACGCTGTTGCCCCACACCGCCGGAATCAAAGAACCCGGCGTTCCCGCCACCGGGTTTTCATCGACGAAGCGGCCATCGACCAGGCCGACGCTGGGGACACTTTTTGGGTAATCCATGGGTGCTCGTTCCTCTGTAATGACAAATGAAACGTGGCCGCGCGCAAGCTTTCGCCGCGACGCAGACGTCTCTGTTCCTGAAAATAAAAAGCCCACAATGAAGTGGGCTTGGGTGATGCGATTGCGGTTACGAGGCCGGGATGGCGGTCAGTTCACGAATGGCCTGCAGCGCCTCATCGGCGGCAGCTCGAGCCTGATCCATCTGGCCTTTGCCTGCACAAGCACGAATCTGGGTCTTGGCCTTCAGGCGCAAGGTGCGCAGGGTCAGCAGGCTGTCGCTGAGCTGGGCGGCCTTGTCGAGAATCTGCTCGGCCGACTGTTTCGCCGAACGGCCCTTGGCAACCCAGGCGGCGACGGACAGCGGCACTTCCTTTTTCGGGTAACCGGCGTCCTGAAAGGCCTGAGCGTCAATGGCAGCCTGGGCGTATTCCAGGGCTTTGAGCGGATCGCCGGCCAAAGTCGTGCGCGCACTGTCGGCGACGGCATCGACCCCGGCGCACAGGCGTTCGGTTTCCTGCTGCTCCAGTAACGCGGCTTTGTCAGCGCTGGCAAGCCATTGCTCACCGTCCCAGTCATGGGCGGCAGAAGGTGGTACCGGACGCAAGCCGTCTTCGAATTGATGCAGTTCCTGAATGATGTTCATCGGATCAACTCCCAAGACAAATGCACATTCACGGCCGCCGTGAAATTGACTGCTATGCCGTTCGAATAATCGGTTTGAGAAAAACTTTTGATCCCCATCCCGAATAGCAATTCGTCACTGGCGGCATTCCCTGCGTTCCAGGTGTGCTCGGCTTGGTACACCTGCCACAGCGAACGCAGTTCCGAGTGATCGAAACCGGCCGTCAACGTTGAAAGCGTGGTGTCGTTGACGACGTTACTGGTGAAGATTCCCACCGATGCGCCTGCCGTTCCCCAACCGTCCCAATTATTGGACGTACTGATAGTCGGATTGAGGAAACAGTAATTCCCTCCCAGCCAGCCGCCCGGTGCAAACGACACATCAGTGATAGCCGTCGGGTGTGGGGTCGGATTCCCGACCACCAGACGCGCTGTTCGCGCATGAGGGTCAAGCGGCAGATAGACCACGCCATTGCCATTGACCACTTGAGTCCAGGACAACCGGTTACGGTTGTAGATCTGCCGGACAATCGGCACAGATCCTGGACCCGCCGTGACTACCCACGCGAGACAGATATCCAGCGGTGTCGACTGGAACCCACCCCCCGCCGCACCATTGACCGTCCCCTTCAAGCCATCAGGGCTGGCGTCATAAATCGTCCCGCGCTGCATGTAAAACGTCAGCGCACCACCCACCACCTGCGCTCGCAGAAAGTAACTCGAGCTCGGTAACAGATCGGCGCTGCTCCAGGCCTGAGTGGTGAACGTTCGCGAGCGTCCCAACTGCCCCGCCACCACTTCCTGACCGATGCTGACGTAAACACCCGCCGGCACCGACACTCGCCCGCCACTGGTCGATGCGGCCGCTGGCGTAATCGGCATCCGTGCATCCGTCGTGGCAACTGTTGGCAACGGCAACGCTGCCAAAGGCAACGCCAGATCCTGATTCCAGCCCTTGGCCGAAACGCTCTGAATCGCCTGCAACAACTGATCGTATTTCTTCTCGTCCGGGGTCAGATCCCCAGCCTTGATCACATTGATGATTTCTTGCGTAACGCCGTTGCCCCAGTCAGCGGGGATCAGCGACCCCGGCGTCCCGGTCAACGGGTTTTCATCGATAAATTTCCCGTTCACCAGACCGGCGCTGGGCACACTCTTCGGATAATCCATCCCGTCACTCCTTCCTAGTCATAGTTGATGTGCACCTTGGTGTGCGCCGGTGCCGCCCGATGAATCAGGCACTCCAGCGCCGAGCCCGGATTCACGCCGAAGCGTTCGCCCCAGTAACTCGCGCCATAACGCCGACCGAGCAGCAAGCGGCCGCCAGTGTTGAGCGTCCACATGAACTGCGCTTCCCAAGTGCCCCAATGCGCTGAGCCGAAACGCGAACGGCCCATGCGCGGGGCTTCGAGTTCGGTGATGGTGGCGTTGGGGTAACCCTGGCTTTTGGCGATTTCCAGGTAGTAGCCGACGGCCTGGCTGCCGACCGCCAGCAAGCGGCGGCGCACGGCGAGGCGACGGTCGTCGAACAGCGGCGTGGCGCCGAGGCACGGGTCGGGCAGGTTCATCACCTGTTCCCAGTCCGGCACCAGTTCGCTGACGCCGGCCGGGTCCATCTCGTTGAGCAGGTCGGCGGCGCGGGCGTCGAGGCGCGCCAGTTCAACGGCGACGCCTTGCAGCACTTCCTCGAGTTCCGGCACGCGCTCCGGATCCCATGCCGGACCGCTCGGCAGCAAGGCGCGCAGTTGCGCCTGGTATTGCGCGGCGGTTCTTATGGCAGCCATACGCACCCCCCGAAGGTGAGCAGTTCGCTGTCACCCGCGGCCACGTTCGCCACCGGCGCCGACAGCACGTGATCGGTTTCACCCGCCGCGCTGCTGATCGCTTCGCGGATGTGGCTGATCAACAGATCTTCGCCCAGGTCGGCTTCACGGTTATGAAGGTCGCGCAACTGGGTTTCGACAGCGGCACGCACGGCGGTGGTGTCGGGGGTCAGCTTCAGTTGATAGGTCACCGGTTTCTGCACCGGCGGACGTACATGCACTTCGGCGGTCACCGGGCGCAGCGGCTCAATGTAGGCCTGCACTTCGGCCAGTTGCTCGGCATTCGGCACCGGTTGCGGATCATCGTCGCGCATGATGTACACGCCGACGGTGCCCGGCCCGAGGAAGCCGCCTCGGCACCAGGCACGAGTCACGCCCGGCACTTCCAGCGCCCAGGTCTCGTAGTCGCTGGCAGAACCGCCGTGAGGGATCACGCGATAAGAACGAATCACCCGCGAGCGCAACGACTCCAGGCTTTCCCGCGCCACACCACCGTTCAGTCCCGGCGCCAGCACCATAAAGCTGTTGCCGACCACGCCGGTGATCGGCTGCACCGGCGTCAACGCCAGCCCGGCCTCGGCATTGCCCAGGCTGCCGGCCTCCAGCGCGGCGATGCTGGTGCTGTTGACGCCATTGACGGTGGTGCGGCTGGCGGTGACTTTGAAGGTGCGACCGTCACTCGACTGCAGCAACGTATCGGCGTCCAGCACCGCGCCCGCCGTCGCGTTGAAGCTGACGTTGCCGGTGGCGACCTGCGCCGGTTTGCGCGGCTGGTTCAGGCGCAGTGCGGCGATGCGTTCCAGGGTCGATTCATCGGCGGTGTCGGGCAGGATCTGCTCGGCAATCCAGTCGAGGTAGCCGTACAGGCCATAAGCGGCGCCGCCGAGTGTGCGGGCCAGGACTTGCGCATCGGACTGGCGCAGCGAATCGCCGGCCAGGTCGCTTTGGGTGCGCTTGATCAGCACCGGCAGCGAAGGGGTTTCAAACGGCATAGATCACCTGCCAACTGTTATCGGGGTTGATGTCCAGGCGTTCGCCGTCGGCCAGGGTCAGGACCGTGCGCAGGTTCAGGCGCTGGGCGTCGAGGCGTTCGCTGATGATGTCGATGGCGCTGCAATGGCCGTCATCGATCAGCCATTGCAAGGCTTCGCGGGCATAGAACTCGGCGTCCATCTGGGTCTGGCGGGTCAGCTTGACCCGGCGCAACAGCCACAGCCGCGAGCCGATGCGATCGTCGGCCACGGTGGGAAAGGTGTCGCCCCACCAGCCGAAACGCTCCTCGTCATCGAGGGCATCGTCGTCGGCGGCACGGCGCCATGTGAACAGGCTGATCAGCACCGCACGGGTCAGCGCGGCGTGGAGGTTCTGACTGAACAGCATCACTGACCTCCCGCCGGCGCGCCGGTCTGGCCACTGCCCGCCTGCACGCCAACGTGCACGTGTTTGATCTGGCTGATGCCGCCGGCCAACTGATCGCCGGTGGAGACGATCTTGCCGGTCTGGTTGATCACCGGCGTGTCGAAGTTCACCGCGGTGCTCGCGCGGATGTTGAGCGTGGCGGTTTCGATGTCGATGATCCGCCCCCGCTTGAAGTGAATTTTGTCGCCCTCGTCGGTGTAGATCGCCACCTCGCCGGCCGCCAGCGATTGCAGGCGGTAACGGCGGTCGGCGACCACCAGGGCGATGGCGTGGGAACGGTCGCCGCCGAGAAACGTGACGACGCCTTCGGCACCGGCCAGCGGATGGCTGGTGAAGCCGTAGGGTTCGAAGTGCTCCATGTCGTCGTTCACTTCACCGGCGGTGAGGCGCATTTGCAGCGATTGCAGCTTGGATGCCGAATTGGCGAGCACGACAGTGCCGCGCGCCAGCAGGCGTGTCAGTAGGCTCATGAATTGTCCTCAGGACTTTGCCAACACAAAACCTGTGGGAGCGGGNAAGTGGTGTTTGCGGTAACCACCGCTATCGCGGGCAAGCCCGCTCCCACAGGGCCAGGTGATGCCAGTCAGGTTCGGCGTCAGGCTCAGGTTTTTTTGGGGGGCGTCGGGTCAGGATCGAAGGTATGCGGCGGCGCCACTTGCAGCGTGGTCACCGAGCCTTGTGCCGACAGCGAATACGTCACCTTGGAGATCAGCATGTCGCCATCGAAACCGAGTACCGGATCCTTGACCTTCACCAGCGTGTTGTGGCGCCACAGATCGCCGTTGGACTGGCGCCAACCCTGCACCTGATACGTGGTGGTCAGCGCCCGGCCCATGCGCGTGGCGCTTTCCCACTGGGCCCGCTGCTGGGCCAGTTCGAACGTCAGTTGCGAGCCTTCGTTGATGATCGTGGTGCGCCGACGCTTGAAGCTCAGGTCGGTGGCGCTGGATTCAACCTCGCTGACCGCCGCCCCGCTCTTCTTGTCGTTGCCCTTCTGCTGGCCGATCACCCGGTATTCGGAGAACACCTGGCTGTGATCCATCGGCGCATTGGCCGAGAGAATGTTCTTGCCCAGCTCCAGCGCATCGCTCGCGCGGCCGCCGCTGCCCGGTTTGGCCAGCACCAGCCGACCTTCGGCGTCATCGGTGGAAAACACCCGGTACAGCGAGAGCAAACGGTCGATCGACTGAAACACCGTTTCACCCGGAACGATGGTGTGTTTGCTCAGGCGTGCGGTCTCGGGAATCTCGTTGACCACAAACTGCGAGTATTCCCCGGCCAGGGCCTGGACGATGTTCAACAGCGGCTGTTCCTGCCATTGGCCGGGGATATTTCGCGCCGCACAATCGACCAGATCCTGGGTCTTGGAACTGCCTTCGATGCTCAGGCTGATCTGCCGCCCGTCATAGCTGATCGGGGCCTTGAACACATAACCGGTGAGCACCAGATCCTGGCCGATCCGCACTTCGCACGGGTCGCCGGCCTTGATCCGCTGATCCACGGTCTGCCCCGGCCATTGCCAGGTGATGTCGAGTTTGAAGGTACGGAACTGGCGCTCCAGGTCCGCGGTGATCTGCACGCTTTTCCAGCCGCCGTATTCCATGTTGTCGACGGTCAGCGTGACGCGGTTGTCCATCTCGCTCATGGCTCACTCCCTGGAAACTTTGACTTCGTTGGGTGGGAAGCTCGGATGAGACAGACCGTTGCGCTGAATGACCTCGGTCACACGGGTGGCGTCGCCAAACTGTTTGTAGGCCACGACCACTGCCGGAAAGGTTTCCTGAAAGGTTTTGCTGACCAGTCGCACACCGGACGAAGCCACGGCCTTGAGGTGCGCGATCAGCGCTTCCTTCACATCGGCGATGGCCTGGTAGTGCGCGGGGTCGGCCTTGTCCTGAGCCTTTTGCAGCGCTTCGTTCAACTCTTTTTGCAGCGTTTGCAGATCGTCGGTGACCGGCACTTCCTGGCGCGTGACCGGCTGCTTCGATTGCTGGTCCAGCGAGGGTGTCGAGGTAAGTTTCACCGGCGTCGACGCCACCGGCATCGAGGCCACCCACTGCGCCACTTTGACGATCAGGGTGTCCTGCACCAGGTTGGCCATCGCTTGCGCCGCGGCGTTGGTGTCCTTGCCGGTGGTGATTTTCGGCGCATCGGCTTTGCGGATGGCTTCGATCTGTTGGGACACGTCGGCAATCACGCCACGGTAGCCCTCCTTCGCGAATGCCTTCAGCTCCTTGATATCGCCGAGCAACCCCTTGAACTCCGCCGCCACTTCCTTGGGCAGTTCCTTCACGGCTCTGACCAGCTCGGTGATCTGCTTGTACTGCGCGATCAGCGGTTTGAGCTGCTCCTTGATCACGTCGTACACGCCGGTGAGGCTGTTGCGCAGATTGGCGATGCCGATCCGCGCGGCCTTGATCAGGGTCATCGCCTGTTCGAAACGCGCCACCGCCGAGCCGAGTAAACCTTCGGCCTTGATCAGCAGGACTTTTTGCGTGCTGACCGTCGCCGTCGGAAACGGCAGCGGCCGGTCGGGGTAGAACTTCAGGCTGAACGTCACCATCCCGCCGTCCTGGCGGGTGTGGGTCATGTCGCACTCGCCGACCTTGACCTGCAAGCGTCCCAGCCACGGATGCACCAGTTCGCCACTGCCCTGCTCCAGGGCCTGGAGCAGCTTGTCGCGCTGCTCCAGGCAATCGGCACCGATGATGAACGCCGTCAGGTCGTGGGTCTTGGCCTGCTGGCCGAGGTCCTCGAAAAACGGCAGGTCGCGTTGCGGATATTCGTGCAGCTGCCCCTTGCGACCGACCGGGGTTTTCGCCTGGTCGATCCAGAAACCGACACCGCGAAAGGATGCCGGCAACAAACGGTCACGCCAGTTCATTGGAACCTCCCATGGAGAGCGAGCGATAGCCGATGCGCGAACTGAGCGCCAGCCCCGGTTGATTGGTTTGCGGTTGATCGGTGCGTAGCCCCGCCGGCGCGTTTTCGAAGCGTACTGTCAGGCCGCCTTCGAGTTGCGTGCGGTTGTTGGCGGCGCTTTGCTGGATCAGGGCGCCTGAGGATTGCGGCAACGAACCGCCCTGCAACGCACTGCCACCCTCGGATTTCGCACTGGCACCGAAGAACGCTGGCGCCAGTTCGCCCTTGCCTTCGGCATTGGTCTGGCGTTGCGCTTCGGTCAGGGTTTCGACCTTGCCGGTGACCTTGGCGATCAGCCCGGCGAAGCCACCGTCGAACAGTTCCTTGATCGGTGCAATGACGGTTTGCAGCTTTTGCCACAGCTCGCCGAACCACCCGACAATCGGCCCCCAGCTCTCGATGATCTGATCCAGGGGTTTCCATTCGAACAGGCCGTGCAAAAAATCCACGACCGGCGCGGACAGCGCCAGCACAACACCCCACAGCGCCGAGAAAACCTCACCGATGGGCTGCCAGTACTGCGCAATCTGCTCCAGCGGCGACCACTCGAACAGACCGGTGAAAAAACCTTTGACCTGTTGCACTGACGTTTGCAGTGCCGTCCAGATCGGTTCGAAGAATCCGACGACACCACCCCAGGCGCTGGTGATCATTTCCATCGGGAAAAAATCGAACAGTGCCCGCAGCGTATCCCGGGTGATTTGCACGGCCGATTGCAGCGTCGTCCACACCGGCTGAAAGTACGCAACAACACCGCCCCAAGCGCTGGTGATCTTCTGCATCGGCGAGAAGTCGAACAACGACACCAGGAATTCTTTGGCCGGTTGCGCGGCTTTTCGCAGGCTGCTGAACATCGGTTCGAAGAACCGGACCACACCGCCCCATGCACTGTCGATCATCTGCATTGGCGAGAAGTCGAACAGGTTTCTGAGGAACGCCATCACCGGCACACTCAAGGCCTTGAGCAGTTCCCAGATTGCCGAAAACAGACCGGTCAACGGTCCCCAGTTTTCCAGGATCAGGCCTGCGGGCGACCACGAGAAAACCGACTTGAAGAAGTCGATCACCGGCGCGGTCACAGCCTTGACCTTGTCCCAGATTCCCGAGAAGAAACCGGTGACCGGTTCCCACAACGCCGCCAGTGCATCCAGCGGCCGCCAGTCGAGCACCGAGCGCAACGTCGCCATTGCACTGGCTCCGGCGTTTTTCACGCCCTCCCACAATCCGGTGAAGAACGCGGAAATCGGTGTCCAGTTGGCCACGATCAGACCGGCCGCCACGGCAATGCCCATGGCGATCAGCATGATCGGGTTGGTCTTGAGCACCATGCTCATGACGTCCATCACCTGGGTCATGCCGGTCACGGCGGTTTGCATGGCGGAAAACGCAATCGCCCCCGCCGCCAGACCTTCGACCAGTTTCGGGTTGTCGGCCAGCAGGCTGCCGACCTGGGTCAGCATCGGCTCCAGCCCGACCACCAGCGCACCCACGGCAGGTACGAGTGCGGCATCCACCGCAGCGGAGACCTTTTCCATCGACGCGCTGAACACGTTCATGTTCTGCGCGGCGGCTTTTGGCGTATCCGGCAGGTCGACGGTTTTCGCCGTCTCGCTGACCTCGGCAAGCTTGCCCTGAAAGGCTGCGGCGGATTTGATGCCGTCCACGAACGGCGTAATCACGCTGCCGCCCTTGAACAGACCGCTGATGTCCAGTTTGCCGAGGCCGGTCTGTTCGAGGTTTTTCTTGAAGTCATCGACCTTCACTCGCAGGGCGCCGAGTTTGGGTGACAGTTCGTCGATGCCGGTAAGCAGCACCGACGCTTTAGCTTTGGTTTCTTCTGCCATCACTGCACCTGCTGCATCGCATTGATCCGTTGCGCGTGCTCCAGCGATTCGCGAAGCACATCCAGTGGCCTGGCCATCATCTGTTCGGGGTCAACCTTCCAGAACCAGGCCAGGTCATAGGCGACCGAAATCAGGTCGGTGATGGCTCCGACGCCGCACTCATGAAAAAACTCGCAACGGCCCAGCTCAGCGCGTTGAGGTCAGCCAGATCCAGCTGGTTGACCGACGACGGCGGAATGCCGGCGCACACGGCGATGTATTTGGCCGCCACGTCCATGTCGAGGCTGACCTCTTCGCTCTTGTCGATCTTGTACGGCAGCGCCTTGATCGCTCGCACCTCCTGCACCGTCGGGCGGCGCAGGACGAGTTCGGTCAGGGGCTCGCCGTGAGCTTCGATCGCAACCTGAAGCTTCACGGCGCCGCTCATTGCCAGGTCCCCTTGATGCCTTCGAATTTCAGTTCGATGGTGGCGTCATCGCCTTTGGAGACGGGTTCTTCGACCAGGTAGGCACCGGCCAGTACGTAGACTTTGCCGTTGCTGAATTCGCAGGTGACGGTGATGTCGGTGCCTTCGATCAGCTTCTTCAACGGGAAGTCGGCGGTGTGCAGCGCGGTCACCTTGAACGATGGCGCGATGTCGGTTTCCTTGTAGAAACCCGGCACGACGGTTTCGCGTTTGACGGCCATCAGCGGGGCTTCGCAGCCGCCATTGATAGTCAGTTGTGCACCGTCGACCTTGACGTAGCAGGTGCCTGCAATCAGTTGACCCATGGTGTTACTCCCTTCAAATAAAAAGCCCACGCAAGGTGGGCTGAAATCACAGTGTCAGACGGGCCGATCAGGCGACGTCGTCGTACTGCAGGCGGAACTGGTTGAGCAGTGCGAACACGCGCAGACCGTTGATGTAATCCGGCGGGAACAGCACGTTCACGCGGCTCGGGTCCTGCACGTCGCGCTCGACGATCAGGTGCTCGGCGAACAGCTCGGCGTTTTCCACGTGGCCTTCGAGTTCGAGCTTGGCGTACTGGGCGATCAGCTCGCCGCGAATGGTCGCCGGGGTGACGATCGGCTGGCCGGCGCCGAAACGGGTGCCGTCGGAAGCCAGTTTGTGGCGACCGTATTTGCTGGTGATCACGCTTTGCAGACGACGCACGATGAACGCCGACTGGTGCATGGTTTCGCTGTCCAGGTACGAGTTGTCAGCCTGGCCGTAAGCGTTCTTCTGGTAGGTGGTGATCGAGCGCTGGATGCGCACGTAACCGCCTTCGTAGTACGCGGTGGCGATGCCGTAGTTGAGCAGCGACTGACGCTCGGTCAGGGTGAAGCGCTCGCTCGCCGGGGCCGGATCGACGCCCGGCAGGCTGCCGCTCTGGGTCGGACGGCTGGCGTCGGCGGAGATGAACACCGCAGTGCGCGCGGCCAGTGCTGCAGCTTGTACCCACACCGGTTGCGGAACGCCCGGTTCCAGCGCCTGAATGGTCATGTGCTGGTCGTTGCGTGCCTGACCGGCTGCCACCAGCGTGCCGACGGTGCCGCGCTTGGCGCTGTAGACGTGACCGAACAGTTGCTTGGCCCACGACCAGCGACCGGTGCTGTCGTCCATCACCGCTTGCCAGGTGTTGAGGGTGGCCAGGTCGGACCATGGCAGCGCGATGAATTCGAACGGCTCATCACCCAGTGCAGCAACCGCTTCAACCTGGTCAGGCACACCGACGCCGCCGGTCATGGCGGTGATCGCGGTAGTCAGGCCGGCCGGGGTTTCTTCACCGTTGCTCTTGCCCAGGCGATTGAATTGCAGGCTGATGTCGTTGCCGCTCTCGCCGGTCCATTTGGCGTTCAGAGTGACGACGCCTTCGGCGGCCGCAGCGCTCACCGGCAGATCGGCGGTGGCGTTGATTTTCTGTGCCAGGGCGGTGGCCGCCTGGGCAGCGGTGGCACCGTTGACCACGGTGGCCTGGACGCGGACGCCACCGACATACAGGTTGAGCACGCCGGCCTGAGTCGCGGTGCCGGTCAGGGTCAGCACGCCTTTGGCGATGGCGCCGGTGGCGTTGTGCAGCGGCAGGCACCAGATCTCACCGATCGGGTCGGCCTTGCGGAAGGTCTCGTACATCGACGCGAGCATCGAGCCCTGACCGCCAATGCTCTTGGCCAGCGCCACGCTGGAGACCAGCACCAGTTTGCCGACTTCGCTCGGAGCGATGTTGTCGTTGACCTGCGCCACGATCAGGCGGCGCATGGACGAGGACGCGCTATTGGCGGCCGAGTTGTCCATTTCGGCATAGAACAGCGGTACACGAATGTCCGCAGGAATGTTGCTGAATCCGATCGCCATTATTTGGCTCCCTTTTGTTTGGCTGTTGCGGTTTTGAGGGTGATATCGCCGTCGGCCAGACGCCGGCGCCACCAGGCGCTGTCCAGCACTTCACGGCCTTCCAGTGGCAGCAGGTCGCCGGCTTCCGGGTCCGGCACGGCACGGCCAGGGGCCGGCACTACGGTGATGCGGTTGCTCATGGGGTTACGTCTCCAGAGAAAGTCATTTCCACGCGCCCGTCAGGGCCCGGGCGTTTCAGGTTGGGGTCGGCCGGGTCGATCGCATCGACCCGCACGGTGGCCCCGGTAAAGGACGACAAACCGTCCAGTTCGCGTTCGTGCCAACTCTCCGCAGGCTGACTTGGCAGATTGCGGCCCAGCTGGAACTCGGCAAAAAAGCGCAGCCGGTAGAACGCGCGGCTGCTGTTGATCGAGACCGTTTCGCCGCCGTCGTAAACGATGGCGCTGTAGTTGGAATCGGGTTTGAAACCCACCAGTGCACGCCACAGTTCGGCGCGCAGGTCGTGCAACAGATCCAGCGCTTTTGTGGCGTCCGTGGCATCAAGTGCCAGGATGATTTCAAGGCGGTCGCGGATCGGTTGGCTGTAGGAGTTCTGTGCGGTGCTGGCGCTGGCTACGTCGGCCAGCGGTAAAACATGGGCCGAGGGCATCGGCAGATTCGGGTCACCTTGCAACAGCGCCAGGTCGACACCTGTCGCGATATGGCCGGCAAGGCTTGGGCATTGCGCACGCAGCTGCGTGAGGATCGGAGAGATCTTCATGGGGAGCGTTCCAGGATGTGGGAGTGGCCACAGTGATGCGTGTGGCGGTGAGATCGGAGGATCAGTCCTTGGCTTTTGCCTCGGGATCCCGGCCGGTCGCTTCGATCAGGCAGCGATAGCTTTCCTCGCGCTTGCCGCTGGCCGTGACCTTTTCAATCGACCAGCGACCGCGCATGAAGTCCGGCCAGGTATCGTCGATTACCAGCAGACCTTCGGCTGCCAGCAGTGGATCGCCCGGGCAGGTGACCTTCAGCTTGTATTTCTCGCGCAGCATCTTGCGCACTTCGGCTTCGCCGATGGTTTTGGCTTCTTCTTCGCTGGCCAGTTTCTGGCGGATGACCTTGTAGGGTTCGGAACCGGTGATCACCTCCCGCAGCTTGCCGAGAGCACCGTCCCAGAATGAGGTTTTGCAACCCTGATTCTGGGTGCGGGCAGTCTCTTCCAGCGTGGCGCTGATGAAGGCGTGATCGCCCGGCCGATTGTTGTGGGTCACCGACAGCCTGACGTCCGGTATCACCTGGCCCGACAGGTTTTTGAGCTGTGCCGGTTTCGCCAGTACGTAAAGGTCGTTGAACGGCTTGGCCACCGCGTCGTACTTTTTCGCCAGGCGTGTGATGAAGCTCATGTCGGTTTCGTTCGACTGGTCGACATGGGCGATCCTGATCAGCGCCAGTTCGGGATCCACGCGCGGCGAGAAACCGTGCCGCTCAACCAGTTTGCGAAACAGCCCGCCAAGCGTCGTGGGGCCATGACTGGCCGTGCGCCGTTCCTTGAATCCAGTGTCGTCCTTGCCGCTGAATGGCGCGGCGGTCGCGACCAGTGTCAGGCGCAGCGGGAACAGCGTCGGCGTCAGTCGGGTCACCTTGAACTGGCCCTTTTCCACCAGCCCGGTCTCCAGATAGCCCACCCGCAGGCCGATGGTGCCGCCCAGGGTTGGCAAGCCGTCGAGGCCTTCCAGGTCGAGCACCAGCGTCAGTTGATCGGACTCCATTCCAGCGGCATCGATGTGTTCCCAACTGATCAGGCGCTGGTTGAGCAGAGCCGCGTTGGCGCCGTAGATGTCGATCGCCGGCGTAAATCCCTGTGCCATGCAGCCTCCTTAATCCCAGGCCAGAACCGGTTTGATTGCAGCCGGTTTCGAGTCGAGCTCCGGCAGCGTCACCCAGACACCTGCCGGCAGAATCGGGCCGTGCTCGGCCAGGGTCGGGTTGAGTGTCCAGAGGGCTTCTTCGGCGCTGTCATCGCTGCGACCGGTTTCGCGGTACAGCAAAAGATTCACCGAATCACCGGCCACGCTTCGTACCTTACGCATTGTTGAACTCCGACAATCCGATGACCCACTTGATTACCATCGCGGTGCCGTCATCGATGACCTCGCTCTGGTTTTCGTCGATGCTGTTGATCCGCCACAAACCCCAGTTGCGGCCGATGCCGTCAATCAACGGCAACGGTGCACGCAGTGCTTGCAGCGCACGCAGTTCATCGAGCCGTTCCATCCCCACGGCGTACATCGAGGTGCCGGAGATGGTCAGGGTTTCTGGCTTCTGCCCTGTCTGATGGGATCTGGGTTTGCTGTTGAGAATCTGCAGGTCAGTCCAGCCGCCTTCGGATTTTCGCGTCAGCGTGCTGTAGGCAAAATCCCGGGACAGTCCGAAGATGAAACTGCCCAGTGCCATTTGTTGTTTCATGTACCGGCTCCGTCAGTCAGGGCTGCATCGCGGCGTGTGCCCAAGGGGTTGGTGGTCAGCAGCGACATGAAAGGTCCGTGGAACTGGCCGGACAGCTGTTGCTCGATAATCGAATGAATTTGCTGGGCCGTGTCGGGCGCAGGACAGGTGACCTGGATCGTCGGAGCGAAGGAAACTTGCTGGTTCTGCGTCTGTGCGTCCGCCAGATCTTTGGCGACTTCGGCCGGCGGGGCGAGTTTGTCCGGCGCGCTGGACATGAGCTTCTCACCTAAAAAGCCTCCTCCCTCAGCGCCCAGCCATCCCCCGACCAGTCCACCAATCAGACCGCCGAGTGCCATGCCCGGCGCCAGTCCTACACTGCCGATGGAGGCGCCGATCGAGCTGCCGGCGACCGCACCAGCCCAGGCGCCACCAGCGGCACCGAGACCTTGCGCGATCTGCTGTTTGTCACCGCTGGCAATACCTGCGGCGACAGCCGAAGCACCAATCGCCGCCTTCGCCTGCCAAGGCATCCAGCGCGAGGCCGGCTGCACCGATGCAAGCACAGGCTCCAGCCGCGGTGTAGCAACCCTTGCAGTCTGTTCGAGTATTTTCAGACCGTTGCCAGCACTGGCACTGCGACCGGCCAGAGCCAGGCCCTGAGTTTCAGCCACGGCCGTCGCAGAGGTTGCTGCAGACAAGCCGAGCTTTGAACGACCGGGAAGGGAACTGGCAGCTTTATCAACGATCCATTTGCCTCCCCGGTCTTTCAGCTCACCGACCACCGCATCGGTCACGGCGTCGAACACCGGTTTGATCCAGGCCGTCGCCGTCAGAACTGCACCCGTGGTTTTCGGGTAGGTTTCGGCCAGATCGCTCAGCCTGTCTATTGAATGGCTCTCACCGGGCGTTTCGATATCCGGCGCCAGTGCATTGCCTTTGGCGACCGCCAAACGTTCCTCACGGGCATTCTTGATGTTCCACTGCCCCTGCTGAGTATCGGCAAGTGCCTGTGCGGACTCTCTTACCGAGCTTTTATCACCCAGCTTTGATGTCGCGTATCGGCTTTTGTCACTCACGAGGTAAAAGGCTTGATTCACCTTGCCGAGGTCCTGGGACAGCGACAACGCAGCGTCTCCACTGTCCGCGAACAATGTCCGGGCCAATGTCGAGCGCTGCTCCACCGGTCTGGTATTCAAGGCCCCAAGCACCGACAAAACAGCGCCTTGGGCATTCTGTTTGTCAGGATCACGCATGGCTTCGGCCACTGCCTTGGGATCCAGGCCCAACTGCTTCCAGGCACCTTTCTCGGCCATGGAGGCTTGATCGCCCTTGCCCAGCGCACTGGAAATGTTCTTCAGCGCATTGCCGGCATCGTCTTTTTTCGTGCCGCTGTTGAGCAACGCTGCCGTCAATGCCGCAGCCTGTTCCGGTTGCAAGCCTGCGCTGATTGCCGCCTCGCCCGACTGCTGCAAGACAGAACCGATGTCCGCGGTCTGCACATCGCCGGGCATTTTGCCGAGATGGTTGGCCGCGTCCGCCAGATCAAGGGCTTGATCACGCGAGAGCTTCATCGAGGTGCGCCAGACCTTCAACATTTCGCCGGCTTCCAGCCCTGTAACCTTGAATGCCGATGCGGTGATCGCCGCATCGCTGGCAAAGTTCAGCAACTCGAGTTTCTTCGCCTCGGCGTTTACCGCTTCGTTGCCGATTCCCGCCTTGGCCGCCAGCGTTTCAATCCTGACCAGCTCGACCCCGGTAGTGCCTCCGGCGGCCACCAGCGTGGCACTGGCCATTTTCAGGCTAGTGAGTGCCATGTCTTTCCCGTCATCGCGGGAGAGCTGCGCCACACTCGCAAGCGTGGCCGCCGCCGAATCCATGGCCATCGCGGCCTTGCGCGCCTCGGGAGGCTCAGCCCCCGCAGAGGATTTTTCCGGCGTTTTCTGCCCTCCGCCAGACTCAATCTTCGCTCCGGCACTGGCTGCCTGCGGCAACGCACGCAAGGCGGTCAGGGTCACGCTCAATGCATCGATTGCCGTCGTCAGCAGCACGATTTTTCCACTGACTGTCAGCAGGGCCTGGCGCAAGCTGTTGGTCTGCTCCACCGCAAGTTGCCCGACACCTGCGTTCAGCGCGGCAGTGCTCAGGGAGACACTGCCAAATCCTGCGCCGGCGCTTTCACCGGCATTCATGAGCGCAAATTTGCTCTCTGCCATGCCGCTCTACTCCTGTTTCACGCCAAGGCGAGTGATCGCTATGTCGTAGCGGCGCAACGCCTTTTCGGCGTCCCACTCCAGAATTTCCGCCTCACTTACCGGGTAAATGAGCGGCACGATATCGAGGATTACTTCGATGTCGCGTTCTGAAAGAAGGCCGCCGGCTGGTTTAAAAAATCGTCGATGCGCACCTGCAATTGCGTCCAGTCCGGCACGCTCAACAGGGCCAGATCGGGGATCATCAGGCCGGTGCAATGGGCGGTGATGAATTCGGCACGTTCCTTGGCCGTTTTCAGTTTCTTCATCACTTTGGTGGCCCGCAGCGCCGGCATTTCCAGGCTCAGCGAAGTCACGGTGCGGCCGGTGACGGCGAGCGGCAACAGCAGTTGCACCTGGTCGGGATCGTCGGACTTTTCCGCGTCTTCGACCTGTTCGAGAAAGTACGACGCCGGACGGGTCGAGAATTCGTGCACGTACTGCGCGATGGTCACGTAGTCCGGGCGCTTGAGCTGGTCGAGTTCCTTGACCGACAAGCCGGTGGCCAGCAGCGCCAGTTCGAAGAACTGGTCGTCCTCATCGTCGCCAGCGCGTTCCAGCGCCTCTTTTTGGGCGGCGTAGAACAGCGGCTTGAGCTGGATCGATTCGATCTGCGAGCCGTCGTCACCGGTGATCGGCGACAACAGATCATGCTTGGGTGGCATCCACGACATGTATGAATTCCTTGGTGATTCTTGAGGGGGTGTTGCTAAACATCGGCCAGTCACACTGGCCCAATGTGGGAGCGGGCTTGCTCCCACAGGGGCGAGTGCCTGGTTTGCTTACAGCGTTACGGCATCAGCACCGCACGCCGGGCATCACCGAGAATGTCGACGCCGTTGAGCACGAACTTCTGGGTGCGCACGTCGATGTCGATCACCGGAATGCCGTTTTCCAGGCGGTTGTAGGTGCGGCAGGAGAACTCAAGAGTCGTCAGGGCTTTGCCACCCATTTTGATTGCTTCCTCCCCCATGGTTTTGAGCTTGCCGCCGATGGTGTGATAGGTGAACCAGGTGTTGCCGTCCTGATCCTGACCGGCTTCACGCACGTTCAGCAGAATGTCGTCGCCCAGTTTCACGCCCATCGCCAGCAGCACTTCAGCGCCAGTGCCTTGCAGCTTGAGCGTGGCATTCAGCGCCTTGGCGCTCTTGGCCATTTCCTCAACGATGAAGCGCCCGCCCGTCATGCTTTCCATGTCGAAGTCGATCTTCGGCGGAGTGAATTCCTCAACAGTCGCCGACAACGGCAGACCTTGCAGGGTGGCCGCGATGGCCTGTCTTACGCGGTTGGTAAACATTAGAGAACGTCCTCCAGGAACTGCTCGATGATTTCATCGCGGGCGTTGAGTTGATAAACCATGTGTTCGTTCGGCGCGTAGCGGCCGTAGTCGATGACCACGTACCAGGTGCCGTTCTTGTACTTCTCGACGCTGTTGAGTTCCGGGTGCAGGTACACGCTGCCGCCGGGAATGGTTTCGTCGGCGACCAGGGTTTGCAGCCAGTCGTTGATGCGTTTGACTTCCTGATCCATGAACGACTTGGTCAGGTTCTTCGCCATGGCTTTCTGGCCGGCCTTCACCAGCTTGCGGCTGATGGCGTCTTCCAGACCGACGTAGCTGATGAACTTGCCGGTAATCGAGCGGTTGCCCAGCAGCGAGAAGCCGCCAAGGATGGTGCGGGCGTAATAGCTGACGCCGTAGCGGTTGAGCAGATCGCCTTCGGTGGAGGTGTCGAGGATGTTGTACTCAACGACCCGCGAGACGTCTTCGGCGTAGGTCACCTGGTTGCCCGGGCTTTCCCATTGCTTGACCTTGGCCAGCGCGGCAATCGCCAGACTGGATGGCGCGAGGAACACGTTTTTCTTCGCGGCTTTCGAGTACACGGCGGGCATGTTGTGCACCACCAGGCAACGGTCGAAACCGAGGTCAGCGCCGCCCAGTTCCTGGCTGTACAGCACCTGATCGGCGACCGAGACGTCCTTGCCGTCCAGCACCACACGGGCCTTGATGCGCTTGCCGAACGAGGCGAACTCGCTGGCCACCGCTTTAGTGCCAGTGAAACCCGGTGCGCCGATGATGGTCAGGTCTTCCGGGACGCTGCCCAGTGCCGCCAGACCGAGCTTGCGACCGGTGGCTGGCTCAACACCGCCGATTACCGCGTTGACGGTGTCAGCCGGGGTCGCGCCCGCTTCGACGATCACCACGTACACCGGCACCTTGACCACTTTGAGGATCTGGTAGACGGCGTGGTACAACGTGCCCTCTTCGGAACCTGTCGGATCGAGCAGCGCGTGGGTGGTGAAACTGTTGATGCGAAACGGTGCGTTACGCGGAATCAGCGGATCGGCTTTCGGCGCGGTGCCGACCAGACCGATGACGTTGTCACCCAGGCCACCCATGGCCTCGGGGGATTCGGTGGCATTGACGGTAATGCCGTTGTGCTCGAAGTTCAGAACCTCAGCCATAGTCAGTCAGCCTTCTTGGCAGCGGCCTTCACGGCCTTGGTGGTAGATGTTTTCAGCTCCAGTCGACCGGCGCTGTGCAGGGCACTGGCCTCGACATCGAGCAGCTCGAGTTCCTGGCCGACGCTCGACCAGTGCCCACCGCCGGTGGGGAATGGAACGAGCACGGTGTAGGTTTGGCGGGTTGCCATTTTTCGTTTCTCCATAAACGGGAAAGCCCCTCAGGGGAGGGGCTTTGGCGGGTGTTGAATGTTGTAGGGCAGACAAGAAAACGCCCCGATGTGCGGGGCGTTTATTGAAGGGTTGGGTCTGATGTGCCTGACGAGGAATCCGGCCAGCCATCCTCGAGCATTTCATCGGTGAAGGTTTCGGCAATCACCGCTTCTGTCAGCGCCTTCTCCCGGTCAAAACAGGCCTGAACATGAAAACGAACAGCCTTTGCAATGCCGAGAATCTGCGCCGACGTCAGTTCGACAAAACCAGCTACAGCCTTGTAACTGCAGTAATAAGCAGGGTCCAGCATCGCTGAGACAGCCATGCCGGCGATCAGCGACTGGCTGTCTCGGGAAGTATCGATAGCGACGCCATCGACCATGATGCCCGAGCCTTCACGACGGAATCGCTCTTCAGCAATGGCGGCCAGCTGACGGCTTTTTACCAGTGCGTCGTAGGCATGACCAAACGCCTCCTCCAGTTCGCTTTCGGTAGGTTCATGGTCAAAAAGAACCTCGCCGTCAGCCAGCGGCCAGTCCGGGGCGACACAACGAAAGGCCGTCCCCACATTTGAGTAAGCTCTCAACATAGAGGACTCCTTAGAAAGTGTATTGGGAGATGTGGACGTCGTTTGCACGGGAAACCGACGAATAGAGGCGGTAATAGACCGTCTGTGGAGTAGTCATGACCAGATCCGAAAACGGACTGAGAACACCCAGTCCGACGATTCCACCAATGCCGCACCCTTTCAGACCCGCTTCGGTAACATCCGACAGAAGGCCTAGAGAGCCTCCACCAGGAAAATCAGCGCTTCCAATGTAATGAATGTAACCACCAACGGTTTTCGCATTCTTCGGAACAACAGAGGCCAGCGAGATCGGTGTCGGCGACATCGATAAGCCGTTTTCAAGCACCATCGTCTGGACGAAGGAAATTGATCGCTGATGTTGAATGCCGGTATTCATCAATCGATTGGTATCGGTTTGCCAAACGCTGACCAAGGCACTGGCGCTGTAACCGGCAGGCATATTGGAACCTGTGTAAATCTCGGGCACGGAAGTCGATGTCGCGTTGACTCCCAGCAACTTCGCAACCTTCAACTCGGGGTTGTAGATAACGTAAATTCCGACGCTACCGCTTGCAGGCGCAACGCCAACGTCCATCCCGCCCGCACCAACCGTAGCCAGATTTATGGAGAGATTGACGTTCGACAACTTGTACTGGCCAACACCCGGCTGCTCGACAATCAGTTGGTCAGCGGTCAGTGTTGCAACCGATGCGGCGACAGGCAGCGACATTCTCAGATTACGCGCGGCGCCTACTTCTGCGCCGTTGAGTCGAGCCAGTCTGGTTTCAGCTGCCAATGCGGCGACGTCGATGTTTCCCTGATTGATCGGCGCGTTCCAGGCCTTGATGCACCACATCACGGCGAGGTTGCGTGGGCGCACGGTCTTCCAGTACGAGCCGGTATTGAGGGCAGTGACACCGGTGGACGTGTAGTAGATGTCGCCTTTGAAGTCAGGTGCCGGATCGGCATCAATCGTGTCGGAGTTGCCAATGCCTTGAACGGCTGGCGCCTCGGCATTGTCACCCTGGATTTTCGTACCGGCCTGGTAGCTACCGACATTACGACCGGCGTCTATTCCACGTCCATGATCCCAGCCACGCAGGAACTCGCCGCGAGATTCGGGCAAGCGGAAGTTGCCCGCGCCTTCGTCTCCCTTGTTGAACTTTGTACCGAGATAAGCCGCCAGATCCGGATAGGTCGCAATGCTCTGCACACTGCCATCCAGCTCAAGATAACCGGCAGGAACGACACCCGTTGGAAAGGACAGAACAGCTCCCACCGGAACAGAAGATTTAAGTTGCGAGACTTCCTTGGCCAGTGCGGCGACGTCGATGTTTCCCTGATTGATCGGCGCGTTCCAGGCTTTGATGCACCACATGACGGAGAGGTTGCGGGGGCGCGCCTCGCTGCCTCCGGACGTATTCATGTAGCTGGCGAAGTTGGAACTGCCCGCCTGCGTCCCATTGTCGGCAGCGATACCCGCGGCGTTGGAGCCCCCGGTATTGCCGAAAACAGGAACCCGGGTATAGGTGTGAGCGTGAGCCTTGTTGTCGTCCGCCTGCCAGCTACCAATCCCACGGCCTATATCGATCCCGCGACCATGATCCCAGCCCCGCAGGAACTCACCGCGAGATTCCGGCAACCGGAAATTTCCTGCTCCTTCATCGCCCTTGTTGAACTTGGTACCGAGATACGCCGCCAGATCCGGGTAGATCGACATGCTCTGCATGCTGCCATCCAGCTCAAGAAAGCCAGGCGGTACGATCCCAGTCGGGAATGCCATGACGGCGCCCACCGGAACGGCAGAGCCGAGGCGTGACACTTCCTTGACCAGTGCCGCTACGTCGATGTTTCCCTGATTGACCGGGGCGTTCCAGGCCTTGATGCACCACATGACGGCCACGTTGCGCGGGCGATTTTCATCCGCCGTGCGGGCCTGTCGAGCGTTATCGAAATTGACGTTGGTGTATGCATCTACAGCAGCCGTAACGCCCTTCGATACTCCCGACTTGCTGCCGGCATATACACCATTAAGCGCTTGAGCAAGGCCAGTAGCGTCAGCAGCAGCAATTGCGCCGGTCAAGCGTTGCATCGCATCTAGTTGAGCGGTTCCGAGCCCGCGTCCGGCGTCAACTCCCCGACCATGATCCCAACCCCGCAAGAACTCCCCACGCGCCTCCGGCAACCGGAAATTCCCGACACCCTCATCCCCCTTGTTGAACTTGCCGCCCAGATAGGCACTCAAGTCCGGGTAGGTCGCGCTGCTCTTGACGCTGTTGTCCAACTCCAGAAAGCCCGGAGGTGGCGAGTCAACCGGGAACGCGACAATCGACCCCACCGGCAACGCCGACGCCTTGGCAATCAGCGCCTCGACTTCAGCCTTGGTGTACGAATCCTTGATGCCGAAACCGGCCAGAGTGTCAGGGTTCGAGCCGGCCGTAGCGCGGCCATATTCGTCGACGCTCAGACTCTTGTAAGTCCCGGCAGCAATCCCGGTACGCCCTGCCAGCATCTTGAATGTCAGCGCGGTTGTGCCAAGGGTAATCGGCGCATTGGTGGTCAGGTGCCACAGTGAATCGCCGTTGAGCGTGCCCTCTTCCACCATCACCGTCAGGCCCGGTGTGACCTTGGCGCTGATGTTGGCATCGTTGGCCCGAATCCAGTCGCCGTTGGCGACGATCCACAGGCCGTTGTCCTTGGCCAGGGTCTGGTTCGGCAGCAGCACACGGTCGCCGGCAATCACCGCCACGCCGTCGATCTGCTGCGCACCGTTCAACACCACGTTGGCGGTGGCGGCGACACGTACCGACTGTTTGCCGTCGAGTTTGCCGAGTTCTTCGGCGAGGTAGCTCATGACCCACGCACGTGTGGCCTTGACCACCGTGTCATCAATCAACAACGTCACCAGCGAGGCATTGCTGGTCTCGAAAATCGAGCGGATATAAAACTCTTTGCCCGAGCCGGACGTTGCCAGAACCGGCTTGAACGACTCCGGGTATTTGACGATGGCGTAGAGAATCCCGGTGTCGGTCCACAGACCGGCTTCACGCACGTACCAGCCACCGACGTCCGGCGGAATGGTGACTTCGGCGAGCAGCCAGCTCGGATTTTTCTCGTCCTGGAACAGCGCGTTGAGCGGTCCGCGCCAGACTTCGCGTTTGAGCGCGGTAGCTGTCGCGGCCGGGTTGTAGACCGCGCCGCCGCCATCGCCGACGGAAATCTGCGTCAGCTTGATCGGCAGGCCCGCGGCCTTGCACGCCGTTTCGTAGGCAATCCCTGCGTTGGTGAGCAGGGTGTAATAGTCAGCCATTCAGGCCCCCTGAGGATAAATAGTGGATGTTTCGACGGTGTACAGCGCAGCCGCCATGAAGGCCTCGCCGGATGTCTCGAGCCCTTCGAGGAAAACCGGATAAACCGTGGTCAGCTCACCGCAGAAAGTCGCGGCGCCGATGACGTGGTTGCCGAATGCGCTGAGGCCGACCGACACCGACAGCACGTCCCGCTCGCTCTTGGCATCCGCCAGGCGTCGGTCGAGACGGGCGTCGATTTCTTCGCTGTAGGGTTGTTCGCTGAAGGCGCGTACGGTGAAGCTGTAAGGCTCGCCGGGCGGGGTCTGTTCGTACCAGGCGCGGATTTCCGGCCTGAGCTGCAAACCCTTGGCGGCATTCTCCAGCGCCTTGCGGGTGCCGGCCTGGCGCGCGGTGGGCCAGGCCAGTTCGACGGTCAGGCGCTTCTCGGCTTCAGGCGCGTCAGTGCTCCATTCGGCAACACCACGATCCGCCGCCAGATACGGCAGGAACGCGACAGGTGTCGAAGCCGGATTCATCAGTTCGGGAAACGGCGGCGCGACGCGATCAAGCAATGCGCCGAAGCCGATGTCGAGGGCCCGTTCCAGCGCCGAGCTGTTGGCCGGCAGCAGGGTCGGACGCGGTGTCTGATCGGTCATAGCGTCTGTACCTCGACCTCGACCGCCGTGCAGTACGGCGCTTGAAATGCGCTGCAGACGATGGGCGTCAGCGGTTCAAGAATCTGCAATTGCACGGCACCGGCGCTGTGCAGCGTGTAGTCGATCCAGCTCGGATCGACCCGGCCTTCCAAACGATGGCAGCTGTCGGCGTAGGCCTGCAGGTGTTGCTGCGCAGCGACCTTGGTCAGGCCCGAATCCGGGCCGGAATTGATCTTGGCCACGACGCGGATTTTGTAGCGCTGAATCTCGGCGGCCTGCACCGTCACCCTGTCCGTCTCGGGACACACATCAGGCCGAGCAAAGTGTCGGCGCACGCCGTCGAGCAACGTCGGGGACGGTGTACCGTCGCCCTCGCGGGCAAGCACGGTGACTTGCACTTCGCCAGGCGCGGTGCGGCGACCATTGCCGTCCTTGACCTGTGCGGCGAGGCCGTCCGGGTCGAAGGTGTAGGTGACGTTCACGACACCCGCATCGGTGGATTCGACTTTCACCGTCGGCCGTTCGCCCAGGGTGAACACCTCGCGGCGATACTGCATCCGCGACCCCGCCGCCGGCGCATGGGGCGCCAGGTAATAGCGCAGCCGGGCGTCATCGTCGCTTTCGTAGATCGCCGGCACCGGCGGGAATGCCGCCGGATCGCCTGGATCGAGCAACTGTCGCTCCAGGCCCATGTCCGCCAGCCGCGCATCAAGGTTGCTGCCGGTGGCCCACCACGCCAGCATCTGCTTGATCCGGGCGTTGTATTTGCGTTCGTGGGTTTGCAGGCGAACGCAAAAGGCCTCCAGAGCCAGGGTCAGCAGTTCGCTTTCGTTTTCCAGGCTGGTCTTGAGCTTTTCCGCGCTCTGCGGCGAACGTGCGCCGACGTACTCGACCACAAAGGTCTTGAACTCGGCGAGCAGATCCTCGAAGGCATCGACCTTGATCAAGGAGGGTTCGGCCAACTGATTCTGGCCGGGGATCAACATGCTCATGTCACGACCTCGAAAGTCTGTTGGCGGTTTTTCCAGGTACCGGCAAACCGCAGCAGCAAACCGGCGCCCTGTCGGGTGGCGACGATCACGCCGGGCTGGAAATCGCCGATGCCGTTTTGCGGGTTGTAGAACGCCTGGGCCGCGTGGCTCTGGGCGAGCAACAGGATGTCGTCGCCCAGGTTCTGCCCCAGCAGCGTGGGGATCAGCGAACCGTACAAGGGCCGTTTTTGCCGGGTGCCCAGCGGCGTGGTCAGGGCCCGGGTCGCGCGCTGCACGAATTGCAGCCAGTCGTCGACCGTGGCCCCGCTGTCTCTATCGATTCCGATCATGGGAAGCTCTTGATTCAGGGGCTGATAACGCGGCCCTGGTGATCCACCAGCGGGCCGCTGAAGTGCACGCCCGAGGCGTCGATGGTCAGGCCGACCGCGCCCAGTTGCAGGTTGATCGCTTGCGGAGTCACTGCCAGCCGTGCCGGCCCGATGCTCAGCTCAAGAGCTTCGCGAGAACCGTTGAAGGCGGCCGGACCGTTTTGCCAATGCAGCGTGTGAGTGGCGTCGTCGTAGCCGCTTTCGCTGCCGTCCTGATGGACGCGACGGGTCAACGTCGGCACCGTCGAGGTCGGTGGAAAACGGTCACTGTTCAGGCCGAACAGCGCCACACTTTGCGCGCCGCTTTCACCGCTGCCGTAGTTGAACAGCAGACACTGTTCGCCCACCGTCGGGATCCGCGACTCGCTCTGCGCGCCGGCACTGGGGTTGAAGAACTTGATGGCGGGTGTCAGCAATCCACCGTGGCTGACTCGGCAGGTGTTGCTCGCCGCATCGACCTCCTGACAGATGCCGATGCGGCAATAACTCTCGGCGCGCCGGTGCAGGTCTTCGATCTCCGCTTCCATCTCGGCCAGGCGCTCGATGATCGGGCCCAGTTGCATTCGCAGTAATGCGTCGAACATCGATCAGGCCTCCAGCGAGGTGTATTGGTCGGGATCGTCGATGTCGCTGACTTCCCAGGTGCGGGCGAATTTCGGTGTACCGAGCGGGTCGTCGAGCAAGGTCGGGCCCAGGTAAAGGGTCTGGTTGAACGACAGCGTCCAGGCTTTGCTCGGCTGATCGGCGCGGACGAGCAATGACGGCATTCCATCGATGTTCATCGGCAGATCGCATTGATCGCCGGGCAAGCCCCAGCGGTTGTCGGTGATCAGGTTCTTCAGCGCGGCGATCAGATCACAGGCGGCAAATGCCGTGGCGGACAGCGCCGGAATGACTTGCAACGACAGCGTCAGCACATGGGCAATGCGCCCATTGGCGGCGCGCTCTCCCGGTGCATTTCGCTCGATGTCGATCAACACCCAGGCCTTGTCGCCGGGGGCCGTGAAGTCATCGTGATTGCCGACCTGCACGTTCAGCTCGGAGCTGTTGCGCAAGGCTGTCGCCATCGCCGTGAACAGCTGCGAAGGCTGCTGGATCGGTGTGGGCATGCTTGACCTCCTTTTCTGATGTCCACGCGAAGTCCCGCCGCACGGCGTGCAGCGAGACAGGAAAGTGAAGGGGTTACTGCGGGTCGCGCGGAGGAACTTCGCAGACGCCGATACGCTTGGCAGCCCAACGTTCGTAAAGGCCGATAGCGACGTCGGCACCGGCCATTGCCGTCAGGCAACCAAATGCCCCGGCAGCCCAGATCGACATGCCGGCGGCGTACAGCAGCATGATCGCCGAGACGCCGCAGATCATGCAGGCGCCGGAACGCAGGGCCAGGCGCCGCAGCAGTGACCAGCCACGGGCGCCCTCCTTGTCGGCGCGCCACATTTCGCCGGACACCCCGCCCACGACGGCAAGGAGGATGACCAGCCAGATCGGCATGTCTGCCAACGCTTGTTGCTCGCTTGTCATGTCACGCCTCCTTGAAAGTTTGATGTGTTATGTATTTTGGTTTCAAACGATGTCTCGGAAAGCGGACACTCAAGGAGTGCCCGCCGGCTATCCCTTAAAGAGGTACTACGCTGACCTTGTCAATGAACGCGAAATGAGCATTGGGATTCTGCTCGTTCCAGAAGCTCAGGGTCGTTTGCGAAGTAGTGGCGGTGAAGTCCAGGGTTCTTGTTTCCCATACGGTTGCATCACCTATCGCCACAGGCGTGTCGAAGCTTGTGGTTTGTCCGGCTACCTTGACGTTGATGACACCATTGCCGGTGCGATTCACATACTTCGAGTTACCGGCGCTGAAAGTCAGGCGATACTTTGCGCCCACGACGGTGTTGATGTTTTGCTGAATTCCGCCGCCGTTTTCGTAAACATAGTTGGCAAGATCAACCGCCATTGCGCCGTCCGCAGCAACCGAACTGCCGATGGCGGCGCGGACATTAATGTACTCGACACCGGACAGGAACGTTGTCCAGCCGTTGATGAAGTCAGCCTGAGCGGGTGTATTCAAGATGCAGTCGTTAGCGCAGCCAGGAGTTTCAAAGCTTCCATTGACAACCAGTTCGGCCGCAAAGGCGGAACCGCTGGCAGCCAGCAGCGTCAGGGACAACAGCATCGAACCCAGATGAGTTTTGATCGATTTCATTTTTTACCTATAGAGTCGGATAGTCTTGTGCACTTGATGTGCTCATGTCGCTCACAGGCGATCGCTCGAGGCTCGCGGCCTTCACATGATTCAATGTTCCGCAGCGGGAACATTTGATCTGGAGTTCTGTGTACTCACCCACCCGGGCGAGCAGTCGTTTGCAATGGCCACAGCGGCATTCTTTCAACATCTGCAAGTCCTTTTGATTCTCCGCCTGACTGGGTTTATGTCGTGAAGCTCCGTTGAAGCGGCCTGCGTCAGGCAGGCATTCCAAAAAGCCCGGCATTTCGCCGGGCTTTTCAGTAATGCGCTCCTTCGCCTTCCTTCAATCCTGTGTACGTGAAGGAAGCTGACTTTTCGGCGCTACTGGCGCGGTACGAGTCCATTCAAATTGTTTTTCCGACCGCGGTCCCTGCCCGCCGGATAACTGCTTCTGGTGCTTTACGCTGCACACCCGGGTCAGTTGCCAACCCTCTGAACCGTTGAGGCCGGTTCATCGCTGCCTGTTCTTGTGGAACTAAAGAGCTGTTGTTGCCAGCCGCTTTGTCGAGCGGCTTGGTGGCAAGAATATGCATTGATGCATATACAGTCAATGCGCAAATGCATTTATTTATGCACTGGAAATGCGCGAATGCATGAAAGCCCCGCCATTCAAGGGTTGGCCGGTTTTCTACAGGCGAAAAAAAACCCGCCGAGGCGGGTTTTGTCAGAAAGGAATCAGGTTACCGGGCGTACATGCCCCACCAGAAGACGTGACCGAGGATGACGATCTGCTCTTCCTGCATGTCCTGGAAGCTGTAGTCCTCGTCCGGATGCTCATCGCGATTGAAGCTGCGCAGGCGGATACCGGTGGGCAGGCGATAAAGCTGCTTCACCCGCAGTTGACCGTTGTGGTTGATCGCATAAAGGTCGCCATCAATGATGTCGCCAATCCCGCATTTTCCCGCGTTGACCCCAACCGTGGCACCGTCGCGCAGCACCGGCAACATGCTGTTGCCCCGTACCGTCACGCATTTGGCCTGATCGAACTGCACACCGTTATGGCGCAGGCTGCGCTTGCCGAAGCGCAGGCTCGAGCGCTCGCTCTCTTCGATGACGAATCTTCCTGATCCAGCAGCCAATTCAACCTCGCGAAGAAAGGGTACCGACACCTCGTCGTCATCGACGGGGGTGTCGTCGTCCCACAGGCTTATGTCCTTGAGTTCGGAATGCAACTCGTCGCGTCCGCCGTTGCTGGCGGGCGCAACATCCGCGCGCCCGCGCAACTGATCGGTGCTCACGGCAAAGTACTCGGCGATCTTCGAGATGTGTTTATCCGAAGGATCGACGATCTTCCCGCTGAGAATCCGCGAGAGCGTGGATTGAGGCACGCCGGTGCGACGGTGAAGCTCCGTGGGGGAGATCCCGTGCTGGTCGAGCAGTGCTCTTAAGACGGTAGATACGTTGCGTTTTTGCATAACGCGCATAGTGCTTGAAGTTTTTCGCGAAGACAAATGCTGATTTGCATAAATCGTGCATAGTCGAGCTTTTTGCGCCATATAGCTGTCACCCGGCCGCGATGCCTGCGTCCGACAGACCGCCCATGGTAACCTTGCGCCCATCGCGGAAAAGCCCGGCCACTGCCGCGCTTTTGCCCCACACCTTCCAACGAGTTACCTGACAATCCGATGAATAAAGCCGTCTCCGACCTGTCCTCCCACACTCCGATGATGCAGCAGTACTGGCGCCTGAAAAATCAGCACCCGGACCAGCTGATGTTCTACCGCATGGGCGACTTCTACGAGATCTTCTACGAAGACGCGAAGAAGGCAGCCAAGTTGCTGGACATCACCCTGACCGCGCGCGGGCAGTCGGCGGGTCAGGCGATTCCGATGTGCGGGATTCCGTATCACGCGGCGGAAGGCTACCTGGCGAAACTGGTCAAGCTCGGCGAGTCGGTGGTGATCTGCGAGCAGGTTGGCGACCCGGCCACCAGCAAGGGGCCGGTGGAGCGCCAAGTGGTGCGAATCATTACCCCCGGTACGGTCAGCGACGAGGCGTTGCTGGATGAGCGTCGCGATAACCTGATCGCGGCGGTGCTGGGCGACGAGCGCCTGTTCGGCCTGGCGGTGCTGGACATCACCAGCGGCAACTTCACCGTGCTGGAGATCAAGGGCTGGGAAAACCTGCTGGCGGAGCTGGAACGGGTCAACCCGGTCGAATTGCTGATCCCGGATGACTGGCCGAAGGATCTGCCGGCGGAAAAGCGCCGTGGCGTTCGTCGCCGCGCGCCGTGGGATTTCGAACGTGACTCGGCGCTGAAAAGTCTCTGCCAGCAATTCTCCACCCAGGACCTCAAAGGCTTCGGTTGCGAAACCCTGACCCTGGCGATCGGCGCCGCCGGTTGCCTGCTGGCGTATGCCAAGGAAACCCAGCGCACCGCCCTGCCCCATCTGCGCAGCCTGCGTCATGAACGGCTGGACGACACCGTGGTGCTGGACGGCGCCAGCCGCCGTAACCTGGAACTCGACACCAACCTGGCCGGTGGCCGCGACAACACCCTGCAATCGGTGGTCGACCGTTGCCAGACCGCCATGGGCAGCCGCTTGCTGACCCGCTGGCTCAACCGTCCGCTGCGCGATCTGACCGTGCTGCTGGCTCGCCAGACCTCGATCACTTGTCTGCTCGACCGCTATCGCTTTGAAAACCTGCAGCCGCAGCTCAAGGAAATCGGCGACATCGAGCGGATTCTGGCGCGGATCGGCCTGCGCAATGCCCGCCCTCGCGACCTCGCCCGCCTGCGTGATGCACTCGGCGCGTTGCCTGAACTGCAAGTGGCAATGGCTGACCTGGAAGCGCCACACCTGCAACGCCTGGCGACCACCACCAGCACGTACCCGGAACTGGCCGCGCTGCTGGCAAAAGCCATCATCGACAACCCGCCGGCGGTGATCCGCGACGGCGGCGTGCTGAAAACCGGTTACGACAGCGAGCTCGACGAGCTGCAGTCGCTGAGCGAAAACGCCGGCCAGTTCCTGATTGATCTGGAAGCCCGGGAAAAGGCCCGCACCGGCCTCGCCAACCTGAAAGTCGGCTACAACCGCATCCACGGTTACTTCATCGAACTGCCGAGCAAACAGGCCGAGTCGGCGCCCGCAGATTACATTCGCCGTCAGACCCTCAAAGGTGCCGAGCGCTTCATCACGCCAGAGCTGAAAGAGTTCGAAGACAAGGCACTGTCGGCCAAGAGCCGTGCCCTGGCCCGCGAGAAGATGCTTTATGAAGCATTGCTGGAAGATCTGATCAGCCAGTTGCCCCCATTGCAGGACACCGCCTCGGCTCTCGCCGAACTGGACGTGCTGAGCAACCTCGCCGAACGTGCGCTGAATCTCGACCTGAATTGCCCGACGTTCGTCAGCGAACCGTGCATGCGTATCACCCAGGGCCGTCACCCGGTGGTCGAGCAAGTGCTGACCACGCCGTTCGTGGCCAACGACCTGAGCTTGGATGACAACACCCGCATGCTGGTGATCACCGGCCCGAACATGGGCGGTAAATCCACCTATATGCGCCAGACTGCACTGATCGTGCTGTTGGCACATATCGGCAGTTTTGTGCCGGCAGCGAGTTGCGAACTGTCGCTGGTGGACCGGATCTTTACCCGGATCGGTTCCAGCGATGACCTCGCCGGTGGGCGTTCGACCTTCATGGTGGAAATGAGTGAGACCGCGAACATTCTGCATAACGCTACCGAGCGCAGCCTGGTACTGATGGACGAAGTTGGTCGCGGGACCAGCACCTTCGACGGCCTGTCCCTGGCCTGGGCAGCGGCTGAGCGTCTGGCGCAATTGCGGGCCTATACTCTGTTCGCGACACACTATTTCGAACTGACTGTGTTGCCGGAAGCCGAACCGCTGGTGGCCAACGTGCACCTCAATGCGACCGAACACAATGAACGCATCGTGTTCCTGCACCATGTGTTGCCAGGCCCGGCAAGCCAGAGTTACGGCCTCGCGGTCGCACAGCTGGCCGGTGTGCCAAGCGAAGTGATCGTGCGTGCTCGTGAGCACCTGAGCCGCCTGGAAGATACCGCGCTGCCACATGAGGCGCCAAAACCGGCCGTCAAGGGCAAACCGGCGACACCGCAGCAGAGCGACATGTTTGCCAGCCTCCCGCATCCGGTGCTGGATGAGTTGGCCAAGCTCGATCTGGATGACGTAACACCGCGTCGCGCACTCGAAATGCTCTATGCACTAAAGAACCGGATCTAAGCACCGACGAACCGGATATAACGCAAACGGCTTCAAGCTGTTAGAATCTCGCGCGGTTCGGGATGCTGCTGGCTAATAGCCTGGCTGGCAGACATCGCTCCCGAACCTGGCGACCCCAACCGTGAAGGGGCAACGCTGCCGCCGCCTGAGGAGAAAATTAGAAATGACCTTCGTCGTCACCGACAACTGCATCAAGTGCAAGTACACCGACTGCGTAGAAGTCTGTCCGGTGGACTGCTTTTACGAAGGCCCGAACTTCCTGGTGATTCACCCGGATGAGTGCATCGACTGCGCCCTGTGCGAACCGGAATGCCCGGCCGTGGCCATTTTCTCCGAGGACGAAGTTCCGGAAGAAATGCAGGAATTCATTCAGCTGAACGTTGAGCTGGCCGAAATCTGGCCGAACATCACCGAGAAGAAAGAATCGCTGCCGGATGCCGAAGAGTGGGATGGCGTCAAAGGCAAGATCAAAGACCTCGAACGCTGATCTGTCCCGCGTTCGAATGAAAAGGCCCCTCGCGGGCCTTTTTGTTTTTGCGGGTTTGGCTTTTCTCCAGGCAAAAAAAGGGGCGGTTTGACCCGCCCACATTTTTTCCCTATTCCCTGTGTTCCTTTTCATCGTCCTGATGAATCGCGTCCTGCGATGTCCATTCCCCTCGTCCTTGAAGGGCGTGTCTATCCGTCGACACAACCCAGATACTAAAGAGTTCCCCGCCGGGGGCAACTGGCCTCCAGCGTACGAACCTGTTGTCATAAGCCCTTAACATTAAAAAATAACCATATAAATCAATATTTTACTAATCATCGATGAACGCAATCGCCTTCGGCAGCAGTGTAAAAATAACGAACACTTACGATACAGTCAGCAAAGGCTTACAGCGCAAACCTACAAGGTGGGAGTACCTGCCGCTTTCAGCACACAAACAAAAAGCCCCGAACCAGTCGGGGCTTTCTGCATAGCGGTCAGGCGGGCGGCTTATTGAAACAGCGACTCGCTCGACAGGCCGTTTTTCTCGAGAATTTCCCGAAGGCGTTTGAGGCCTTCCACCTGGATCTGTCTCACCCGTTCCCGGGTCAGGCCGATCTCCAGGCCTACATCCTCCAGCGTGCTGCTCTCGTGACCGCGCAGGCCGAAGCGGCGTACCACCACTTCGCGTTGCTTGTCGGTCAGCTCCGAGAGCCATTGATCGATGCTCTGCGACAGGTCGTCATCCTGCAGCAGTTCGCACGGATCGGTCGGACGGTCATCCGTCAGGGTGTCGAGCAGGGTTTTATCCGAATCCGGACCCAGCGAGACGTCGACCGAAGAAACCCGCTCGTTCAGGCCCAGCATGCGCTTGACCTCGCCCACCGGTTTTTCCAGCAGGTTGGCAATTTCTTCGGGTGAAGGTTCGTGGTCGAGCTTTTGCGTCAGCTCCCGTGCAGCCCGCAGGTACACGTTGAGCTCCTTGACCACATGGATCGGCAACCGGATGGTCCGGGTCTGATTCATGATTGCGCGTTCGATGGTCTGACGGATCCACCAGGTCGCGTAGGTCGAGAAGCGGAAGCCGCGCTCGGGATCGAACTTTTCCACCGCGCGGATCAATCCGAGGTTGCCCTCTTCGATCAGATCCAGCAGCGACAGCCCCCGATTGACGTAACGCCGGGCGATTTTGACCACCAGCCGCAGGTTACTTTCGATCATGCGCTTGCGCCCGGCAGGATCGCCACTTTGCGACAAGCGCGCAAAATGAACTTCTTCTTCCGGGGAGAGCAGAGGGGAAAAGCCGATTTCGTTGAGGTACAGCTGCGTGGCATCAAGTGCCCGAGTGTAATCGATGTACTTATGTTGTTTAAGTGAAGCGGAGTGTTTGGATTTGGCACGAACGGAAGGTGGAGCAGCCCCTTCATCATTCGACATCGAATCCGAATCGATGCCGGTCTCCATCAGGAGAACCTCATCGTCGATGTCAAACTCCGGCACTTCTTTACTGAGAGCCATTGTTATAGTCCTTTGGTGAGTTCGACCCCAAGCTCAAGCGACGCCTTTATCCTTGGCAACGCTGGAGCCTGTCCCCTCTACGTGACGGAACAGGCTGGTCTGCAAATCAACGTCTTGGCAGGAACTGCAGCGGATCTACAGGTTTACCTTGTCGGCGAATCTCAAAATGCAGTTTCACCCGGTCTGTACCCGTTGACCCCATTTCGGCAATTGTCTGTCCGACCTTGACCTGCTGCCCCTCCCGTACCAACAGCCGACGGTTGTGTCCGTAAGCACTGACGTAGGTTTCGCTGTGTTTGATGATGACCAATTCGCCGTAGCCCCTTAAGCCACTCCCGGCGTATACCACCGTCCCATCAGACGCAGCTAAAACAGGCTGTCCCAAATCTCCGGCGATATCAATTCCTTTATTCAAACTACCGTTTGAAGAGAATTTTCCAATGAGAATGCCATTAGATGGCCATCCCCAGCCGGTCGGGGCCGGGCCCGGTGGAGGCAGTGGAGCGGGTGTTGGCTTGTTGGCGACGGACGGTACAACCGTCGTTGAAGCCGCGCCGGAACCCGTGGTTGTGGTGGTTGTCGTGCCATTTGCCTGGCGCCGGATAACCGTGGTTTTGCTGGACGAAGACGCTGAAGAACCGGAGTTGCTGACGACCGCCGTCGACGTTGAACCGGTACGGCCGTCGAAGCGAATCGTCTGACCCGGATGTATCGTGTATGGCGTAGGAATATTGTTCCGGGCGGCGAGGGCTTTGTAGTCCCAGCCGTAGCGAAAAGCGATGGAAAACAGGGTATCGCCCGGACGGACTACATACTGCCCGGTCGTCACGACCGGACGCTGGGCCACCGTATTGTTGCGATCGACGACCCGAACGTTGTTCGATTTTGTGCTGGAGCAACCGACCAGCAAGGTGCTCAAGACAAGGCCAGTCACCAGGCGCTGAAAGCTCGTGTTACCCATACGCTGCGCAATGACTGTGAGACTCACCCGCCGCTCCCTTTGTGGTGGCTGAAAAATGTGGAATACCGATTCCGGCATGAAACTTCGCAAGTATAACGGGCGCAACCGGCTTTACCTTTATAGAAGCGCTATCGCTCGGCGCACACGTTTGCTTGTAGACGATCCGTCCTGTTTAAACACTCGCTGCCGCTGTAAGACAGGCACGCTCGACAGGAATTCAGCAGCCTTGAACAAATGCTCAGGCCAGCGGCCCATTGAGCAATGGCACGAAACGCACCGCCCCGAGAACGTGTCGGGAGAAGCCGTTTTCTTCGCGCACGATCAGCATCAATTGCTGCACTTCACCGGAGCCGACCGGGATCACCATCCGCCCGCCTGGTGCCAGTTGATCAAGCAGAGCCTGAGGCACATCGGTCGCCACCGCCGTGACGATGATGCCGTTATACGGCGCCAGCGCCGGCCAGCCTTCCCAGCCATCGCCCCAGCGAAACACCACATTGCGCAGGTTGAGCTCGACCAGGCGCTCCTTGGCCCGATCCTGCAGCACCTTGATGCGCTCCACCGAGAACACCCGCTCGACCAGTTGCGACAGCACCGCCGTCTGGTAACCGGAACCGGTGCCGATCTCCAGCACCTTATCCAGCGGCCCGGCTTCCAGCAGCAGCTCGCTCATGCGCGCCACCATATAAGGCTGGGAAATGGTCTGGTTGTTGCCGATCGGCAGCGCGGTGTCCTCATAGGCCCGGTGCGCCAGCGCTTCATCGACGAACAGGTGCCGCGGGGTGCGACGGATCACTTCCAGCACGCTGGCGTTGGAAACGCCCTCTTCATACAGACGCTGGATCAGGCGCTCACGGGTTCGCTGGGACGTCATCCCGATGCCGCTGCGCAGCCTGTCGTCTTGTTCACGAGCCATTAATTGAGCCCCTCCAGCCAGCCGTCGAGACCTCTGAAGGCATCATTGAAGGTGCGATCGAGCTGCAACGGAGTGATGGATACGTAACCCTGCATCACCGCGTGGAAATCGGTGCCCGGCCCGCCGTCTTCCGCGTCACCTGCAGCAGCGATCCAGTAACCGGCCTTGCCGCGCGGGTCCACGACTTTCATCGGCGCCGCCGCACGGGCGCGATGGCCGAGACGGGTCAGTTGAATGCCGCGAATGTGATCGATCGGCAGATTCGGAATATTCACGTTCAATACCGTGCGCGGAGGCAGATCGAGCCCGGCATGGGCTTCGACCAGTTTGTGCGCAAAGTAGGCGGCCGTGGGCAGGTTGTCGACCTGCCGCGAAACCAGCGAGAAGGCAAACGACGGGCGCTCGAGAAAGCGGCCCTCGAGGGCGGCTGCCACGGTCCCGGAATACAGCACGTCATCACCCAGGTTGGCGCCCAGGTTGATCCCCGACACCACCATGTCCGGCTCACGTTCAAGCAAACCGTTGAGCCCCAGATGAACGCAGTCGGTCGGCGTACCATTGAGGCTGATAAAGCCGTTGGCCAGGTATTGCGGGTGCAATGGACGGTCGAGTGTCAGCGAACTGCTGGCACCGCTCTTGTCCTGTTCCGGGGCGATAACCACGCACTCGGTGTAATCCGCCAGCGCAGCATAAAGCGCGGCAAGACCGGGCGCAGTCACCCCATCGTCGTTAGAAATCAGAATACGCATGGGCTGTCCGTCTGCCCCACCGGCACCAGATCAACGAGTTCGCGCACCAATACGGTGGCGAAGCATCCGGCCGGGAGGACGAATTCCAGTTGCAGAATGTCAGGCTCGGGATAATGCCACGTCAACCCGCCAATGGGCAGCCGCAGGATGCGACGTTCGTGGCTCATACCGGCATTAATCAACCAATCGCGCAGATCCGCCTCGCGTGCGGCAATCCCCTGCTCCAGATCATGGACAACCCCGGCCGCCGGCGAGTCACCTTCGCCCCACTGCGGACCGGTCGGATGCAGGTCGAGAATCGCCAGGCGCGGGTCGCTGCACTCGGCCTCACCGGCCGGGAAAAAGCTGCGGCTATCGGTGAACGCCAGCAGATCGCCGACCTGGGCACGCTGCCAGGTGCCATCGGCGACCCGTGCTGCGAGCACCTGATTGAACAGAAAACTGCGCGCGGTCGACAGCAGGCGCGAGCGCACATTGCGCTGCTCCGGCAGTGCCTTGCGCGCGGCCCAGGAGCGGGCATCGACAACGTTGCCACCGTCATGGCCGAAACGCTGGGCGCCGAAGTAATTCGGGATGCCCTGTTTGGCGATCAGTTGCAGACGCTCGTCGATGGCGGCCTTGTCGCCATTGAACTGGGTCAGGCGCAACGTGAAACCGTTGGCCGAATGCGCACCGCGTTGCAGCTTGCGCTTGTGGCGAGTGGTCTTGAGGATTTTCAGCGTGTCGTTTTCCGCCGCCGACAGATCCGGATCGGCCTTGCCCGGCAATTGCACGCTGAACCACTGGCGGGTCAGCGCCTGACGGTCTTTCAGACCGGCGTAACTCACCGTGCGTAGCGGCACGCCGGCGGCCTTGGCGATACGGCGTGCGGCCTCTTCCGTATTCAGGCCGCGCTTCTCGACCCAGATCCACAGGTGCTCGCCGTCACCGCTGAACGGAATGTCGAGGACTTCATCGACCTGGAAATCTTCGGCGATGGCTTTCAGGACCGCGGTGCCGAGGGCATCGCCATAGGCCCGCGGGCCGAGCAGTTGCAGTTCGTTCATGCGCGCAGCAACAAGGCAACGGAATGCACGGCAATGCCTTCTTCGCGACCGACGAAGCCGAGCTTCTCGGTGGTGGTGGCTTTCACGTTCACTTGATCCGGTTCTACTTGCAGATCCGCGGCAATCAGCGCGCGCATCGATTCGATATGGGGGGCCATTTTCGGTGCCTGGGCCACGATGGTGTTGTCGACGTTGCCGACCTTCCAGCCTTTGGCGTGGATCAGACTGACCACATGGCGCAGCAGGACACGGCTGTCGGCACCCTTGAATTGCGGGTCGGTGTCCGGGAAATGCTTGCCGATATCACCCAGCGCCGCCGCGCCGAGCAAGGCGTCGCTCAAGGCGTGCAGCAGGACGTCACCGTCGGAGTGAGCGAGCAGCCCGAAGCGGTGTGCGATTCGCACGCCGCCCAGAGTAATGAAATCGCCTTCAGCGAAACGGTGCACATCATAGCCGTGGCCAATACGCATAAAAAAACGCCCCGAATTTTGTCAGGGCGTGATTCTACCTGCATTAGGCCTTGAGGGCGCGCGCGTGATGCTGCAAGTGGTCGTCAATGAAGCTGGCGATGAAGAAATAGCTGTGGTCGTAGCCCGGTTGCAGACGCAACGTCAGCGGGTGGCCCGCTTGTTTTGCGGCTTGTTGCAGGGCTTCCGGTTTGAGTTGGGTGGCGAGGAAATCGTCGCGGTCACCCTGATCGACCAGCAATGGCAGCTTTTCGTCCGCCTCGGCGATCAGCGCACAGGCATCCCACTCGCGCCACTTCGAACGGTCTTCGCCCAGATAGCGGGAGAACGCTTTCTGGCCCCACGGACAATCAATCGGATTATTGATCGGCGAGAACGCTGACACTGACTGATAACGCCCCGGATTGCGCAACGCACAGACCAGCGCACCGTGACCACCCATGGAATGGCCGCTGATGCTGCGTTTGTCCGACGCCGGGAAATGCGCTTCAACCAGTGAAGGCAATTCCTGCACAACGTAGTCATGCATCCGATAGTGCCGCGACCAGGGTTCCTGCGTGGCATTCAGATAAAACCCGGCACCGAGACCGAAATCCCAGGCCCCGTCGGGATCACCCGGTACATCCGGGCCGCGCGGACTGGTGTCAGGTGCCACGATGATCAGCCCCAGTTCAGCCGCCATGCGCATGGCACCGGCCTTCTGCATGAAGTTCTCGTCCGTGCAGGTCAGGCCCGACAGCCAGTACAGCACCGGCAGCTTGCCGCCCTGCTCTGCCTGGGGCGGCAGGTACACGGCGAACACCATGTCACAACCGAGCACTTCGGAACGATGGCGATAGCGCTTGTGCCATCCGCCGAAACTCTTCTGACAGGAGATGTTTTCCAGACTCATGTAGGACTCCTACGCAACCACGGCCGCGCGGTGGCGGCCGTGGCATCGGGATTGATCAGAAATGAATGACGGTACGGATGCTCTTGCCTTCGTGCATCAGGTCGAAGGCCTTGTTGATATCTTCCAGACCCATGGTGTGGGTGATGAAGGTATCCAGCGGGATTTCGCCGCTTTGCGCCATGTCGACATAGCTTGGCAGTTCGGTCCGGCCACGCACGCCACCGAACGCCGAACCGCGCCAGACGCGACCGGTCACCAGTTGGAACGGACGGGTGGCGATTTCCTGGCCGGCGCCGGCAACACCGATGATCACCGACTCGCCCCAGCCCTTGTGGCAGCACTCGAGGGCTGCGCGCATCAGCTGCACGTTGCCGATGCATTCGAAGGAGAAGTCGACGCCGCCATCGGTCATGTCGACGATCACTTCCTGGATCGGGCGGTCGAAGTCTTTCGGGTTCACGCAGTCAGTGGCACCCAGTTGTTTGGCGATTTCGAACTTGGCCGGGTTGATGTCGATGGCGATGATGCGCGAGGCCTTGGCCTTCACCGCGCCAATCACGGCCGACAGACCGATGCCGCCGAGGCCGAAAATCGCCACGGTGTCACCCGGCTTGACCTTGGCGGTGTTGATCACTGCGCCGATACCGGTGGTCACGCCGCAACCGAGCAGGCAGACCTTTTCCAGCGGCGCGTCCTTGGAGATCTTGGCCACGGAGATTTCCGGCAGCACGGTGTATTCGGAAAAGGTCGAAGTACCCATGTAGTGGAAAATCGTTTGGCCCTTGTAGGAAAAGCGCGAAGTGCCGTCCGGCATCAGGCCCTTGCCCTGGGTGGCCCGAATGGCCTGACACAGGTTGGTCTTGCCCGACTTACAGAATTTGCACTGGCCACATTCCGGGGTGTACAGCGGAATCACATGGTCGCCGACGGCCACCGAGGTCACGCCTTCGCCGATCGCTTCAACGATGGCGCCGCCTTCGTGGCCGAGGATCGACGGGAAGATACCTTCCGGGTCCGCGCCGGACAGGGTGTATGCGTCAGTGTGGCAAACACCGGAAGCCACCACGCGCAGCAATACTTCACCGGCCTTGGGCATGGCGACATCGACTTCTACGATTTCCAGCGGCTTCTTGGCCTCGAAGGCAACGGCGGCGCGCGACTTGATCATGCTGACTCTCCAGTGAATCCATTGAATAAAAAAGCAGACAGGGAGTGTAGTCCAGCGCTGCTTGATGAATAATCCGGGCAAAAGCAAAACATTATTGCCATACAGGGATAATCCCCATGTCCGAAAACCGCTGGGAAGGCATCGACGAGTTCGTCGCCGTTGCCGAATGCAGCCAATTCACCGCCGCTGCGGAACGCCTGGGCGTTTCTTCCTCGCACATCAGTCGACAAATCGTACGGCTGGAGGAGCGTTTGCAGACGCGCCTGCTGTATCGCAGCACCCGGCGCGTCACCCTGACCGAGGCCGGCCAGACCTTTCTGCAACATTGCCAACGTCTGCAGGACGGACGCGAAGAAGCCTTGCGCGCGGTCGGCGATCTGACCAGCGAACCCAAAGGCATGCTGCGCATGACCTGTGCCGTAGCGTATGGCGAGCGTTTCATTGTGCCGCTGGTGACGCGGTTCATGGGGCACTACCCGCAACTGCGCATCGACATTGAACTGACCAACCGCCAACTCGATCTGGTGCATGAAGGCCTGGACCTGGCGATCCGTCTTGGCCGGCTTCAGGATTCACGGCTGGTGGCGACCCGGCTGGCACCGCGGCGCATGTATCTGTGTGCGTCGCCTTCCTACCTGGAACGGTACGGGCGCCCACACAGTTTGTCGGAACTGGGACGGCACAATTGCCTGATCGGCAGCTCGGACATCTGGCAGCTTGAGCAGAACGGGCGGGAATTTTCCCAGCGGGTGCAGGGAAACTGGCGCTGCAACAGTGGGCAAGCGGTGCTGGATGCGGCGCTACAAGGCGTCGGACTGTGTCAGTTGCCGGACTATTACGTGCTGGAGCATCTGCACAGCGGCGCGTTGATTTCTTTACTGGAGGCGCATCAACCGCCGAATACAGCGGTGTGGGCGTTGTATCCGCAGCAGCGGCACTTGTCGCCGAAGGTGCGCAAACTGGTGGACTTTCTCAAGGAAGGTTTGGCCGAACGGCCTGAGTATCGGATTTAACGACGGTTGGTCCAGCGCTGGCGCAGCCATTCCAGATCTTCAGGCCGGGTGACCTTGAGATTGTCCGCTCGACCTTCGATCAGGCGCGGCGCCATGCCGGACCACTCCATTGCCGAGGCTTCATCGGTGATCACGGCATCAGCCACCAGACTGTCGGCCAGTGCACGGTGCAAGGCACCGAGGCGGAACATCTGCGGCGTGTAGGCCTGCCAGATCACGCTGCGATCCACGGTTTCCACCACACGACCGTGCTTGTCGACCCGTTTCAGGGTGTCGCGCGCCGGCACGGCCAGCAAGCCGCCGACCGGATCGTTCGCCAGTTCAGTAAGCAATTTGTCGAGATCATCACGGCTCAGGTTCGGTCGTGCCGCATCGTGCACCAACACCCAATCGTCATCATCGGCACCTTGGGCGTGCAGATGAAGCAAGGCGTTGAGCACCGAGCCGGAACGCTCGGCACCACCGTCAACCCGTTGAATGCGCGGATCGCTGGCGCTGGCCAGATTCGGCCAATAAGGATCATCAACGGCAAGACTGACCACCAGGCCCTTGAGGCTTGGGTGATCGAGGAAACAGCCGAGGCTGTGTTCGAGAATTGTGCGCCCGCCCAGTTGCAAGTACTGCTTGGGACGGTCCGCAGCCATTCGGGCACCGACGCCCGCGGCAGGAATCACGGCCCAGAAGGCCGGCAGGGAGTCGATCATTGGGCCAACTGGTAAAGGGTTTCGCCGTCCTTGACCATGCCCAGTTCGTGACGAGCCCGCTCTTCAACGGTCTCCATGCCCTTCTTCAACTCGCTGACTTCAGCGTCCATCACCCGGTTGCGCTCCAGCAAGGCTTCGTTCTCGGCGTGTTGATCAGCAATCTGCTGATTCAGTTCGGCGACTTGCGCCAGACTGCCATTGCCCACCCACAGGCGGTACTGCAGACCGGCCAGCAGCAAGAGCAAAACGAGAAACAACCAGTAAGGACTGCGCATCGAATATCAGGTATCCAGTGAAAAAAGACAGCCACGCCAAAACTTTGAAGCATCTGATAGCACGAAGCCTGGAATATCCAGGCTTGTGCATATAAGGCATCAGATTAGTGGCAAATCCATCGCTGTCACGACTTTTCCGACACAATCCGGTGTCTTTCTATCATTTACTGCTCAGCCGCGAAACTCGCTGCGACCGTTGTACTTGGCCTTGCCATTCAACTGCTCTTCGATACGCAGCAGTTGGTTGTACTTGGAAACGCGGTCGGAACGGCACAGCGAACCGGTCTTGATCTGGCCAGCCGAAGTACCCACAGCCAGGTCGGCAATGGTCGAATCTTCGGTTTCGCCCGAACGGTGCGAGATCACGGCGGTGTAACCGGCAGCCTTGGCCATCTGGATGGCTTCCAGGGTTTCGGTCAGGGTGCCGATCTGGTTGAACTTGATCAGGATCGAGTTGGCGATCTTTTTATCGATGCCTTCTTTCAGGATCTTGGTGTTGGTCACGAACAGGTCGTCACCGACCAGTTGGGTCTTCTCGCCGATCTTGTCGGTGAGGATCTTCCAGCCAGCCCAGTCGGACTCGTCCAGACCGTCTTCGATCGAGATGATCGGGTAACGCTCGGTCAGACCTTTGAGGTAGTCGGCGAAACCTTCAGCGGTGAACACCTGGCCTTCGCCGGACAGGTTGTACTTGCCGTCTTCGAAGAATTCGCTGGCCGCGCAGTCCAGAGCCAGGGTCACGTCGGTGCCCAGCTTGTAACCGGCGTTGGCCACCGCTTCGGAGATCACTTTCAGTGCGTCTTCGTTGGAAGCCAGGTTCGGCGCGAAACCACCTTCGTCACCGACAGCAGTGCTCAGGCCACGGGCCTTCAGCACAGCTTTCAGGTGATGGAAAATCTCGGTGCCCATGCGCAGACCTTCCGAGAAAGACTTGGCGCCAACCGGCTGAACCATGAATTCCTGGATGTCGACGTTGTTGTCGGCGTGTTCGCCACCGTTGATGATGTTCATCATCGGAACCGGCATCGAGTACACACCCGGAGTACCGTTCAGGTTGGCGATGTGTGCGTACAGCGGCAGGTCCTGATCCTGTGCAGCCGCCTTGGCCGCAGCCAGGGATACGGCGAGGATGGCGTTGGCGCCCAGGGTCGCTTTGTTTTCAGTACCGTCCAGCTTGATCATCGCGTGATCCAGGGCTTTCTGGTCGCTTGGGTCGGTGCCCAGCAGCAGATCGCGGATCGGACCGTTGATGTTGGCTACCGCCTTGAGCACGCCCTTGCCCAGGTAACGGCTCTTGTCGCCATCACGCAGCTCGAGCGCTTCACGCGAGCCAGTGGATGCACCGGACGGCGCACAGGCGCTGCCGATGATGCCGTTGTCGAGAAGCACGTCCGCTTCCACGGTGGGATTGCCACGGGAGTCGAGAACTTCACGACCTTTGATGTCGACGATTTTTGCCATTGTTGTAAACACTCCAAAGTTGACGAAAACGACGCAGCTAGAGGAAATCTTTTTACCGTCGGCAAGTGGTGTGCAGCGGGCAGCTTGCAGACGACAACGCTCATACCCGAGGGCATGAGCGACAAATCGTGCGGTACTTTACCGGAGAATTGAGGTTTACGCGGTTTCTACCGTCGGAAAACTCTTCACCAGTTCGTCCAGGGCTTTGAGCTGGGCCAGGAATGGCTCCAGTTTGTCCAGACGCAAGGCGCAAGGGCCGTCGCATTTGGCGTTGTCGGGATCCGGGTGCGCTTCGAGGAACAGGCCCGCCAGCGACTGGCTCATGCCAGCCTTGGCCAGGTCGGTGACCTGGGCGCGGCGACCGCCGGCGGAATCGGAACGACCGCCAGGCATTTGCAGCGAATGGGTTACGTCGAAGAATACCGGGTACTCGAACTGCTTCATGATGCCGAAGCCGAGCATGTCGACCACGAGGTTGTTGTAGCCGAAGCTCGAACCGCGCTCGCAGAGGATCAACTGATCGTTACCCGCCTCCACGCACTTGTTCAGGATGTGTTTCATTTCCTGAGGCGCGAGGAACTGGGCTTTCTTGATGTTGATGACGGCGTTGGTCTTGGCCATCGCGACGACCAGATCGGTCTGGCGCGACAGGAAGGCCGGCAGCTGGATGATGTCGCAGACCTCAGCGACGACCGCGGCCTGGTCAGGCTCGTGGACGTCGGTGATGATCGGTACGCCGAAGGCTTGTTTGATGTCCTGGAAGATGCGCATGCCTTCTTCCAGGCCAGGACCGCGATAGGAGGTCACAGAAGAACGGTTGGCCTTGTCGAAGCTGGCCTTGAACACGTAAGGGATACCGAGTTTTTCGGTGACCTTCACGTACTCTTCGCAAACCTGCATGGCCATGTCACGACTTTCCAGCACGTTCATGCCGCCGAACAGCACCATGGGTTTGTCGTTGGCAATCTCGATGTCGCCGACGCGGATGATCTTCTGTGCCATCGGGGTTACGCCTTCTTCTGGTGTTGAGCCAATGCCGCTTTGACGAAGCCGCTGAACAGCGGATGGCCATCGCGTGGCGTCGAGGTGAACTCAGGGTGGAACTGGCAAGCGACGAACCATGGATGATCCGGCGCTTCGACCACTTCAACCAGCGCAGCATCGGAAGAGCGACCGGAAATTTTCAGGCCGGCTTCGATGATTTGCGGCAGCAGGTTGTTGTTCACTTCGTAACGGTGACGGTGACGTTCGACAATCACATCCTTGCCGTAGCAGTCGTGCACCTTGGAGCCGGCTTCGAGCAGGCATTCCTGAGCGCCAAGACGCATGGTGCCGCCCAGGTCGGACGCTTCGGTACGCACTTCAACGGCACCGGTAGCGTCTTCCCACTCGGTGATCAGGCCGACAACCGGATGGCCGCTGGCACGATCGAACTCGGTGGAGTTGGCGTCTTTCCAGCCCAGCACGTTACGGGCGAACTCGATGACCGCCACTTGCATGCCCAGGCAGATACCCAGGTATGGAACCTTGTTTTCGCGAGCGTATTGAACGGCAGTGATTTTGCCTTCCACGCCGCGCAGACCGAAGCCGCCCGGTACGAGGATCGCGTCGACGCCTTCCAGTAGCGCGGTGCCCTGGTTCTCGATGTCTTCGGAATCGATGTAGCGCAGGTTGACCTTGGTGCGGTTGGTGATGCCGGCATGACTCATCGCTTCGATCAGCGACTTGTAGGCGTCCAGCAGTTCCATGTACTTGCCGACCATCGCGATGGTGACTTCGTGCTCCGGGTTCAGCTTGGCATCGACGACCTTTTCCCACTCGGACAGGTCGGCGCCATTGCATTGCAGGCCGAAACGCTCGACGACGAAATCGTCCAGACCCTGGGCGTGCAGTACGGCCGGGATCTTGTAGATGGTGTCGACGTCTTCCAGGGAGATCACCGCACGCTCTTCAACGTTGGTGAACAGCGCGATCTTGCGACGCGACGACACATCCACCGGATGGTCGGAGCGGCAGATCAGCACGTCTGGCTGCAGGCCGATCGAACGCAGTTCCTTCACGGAATGCTGGGTCGGCTTGGTCTTGGTCTCGCCAGCGGTGGCGATGTACGGAACCAGGGTCAGGTGCATCAGCATCGCGCGCTTGGAGCCGACTTCCACACGCAACTGGCGGATGGCTTCGAGGAACGGTTGCGATTCGATGTCACCCACGGTACCGCCGATTTCCACCAGCGCCACGTCGGCATCGCCGGCGCCCTTGATGATGCGACGCTTGATTTCGTCGGTGATGTGCGGAATCACCTGGATGGTTGCACCCAGGTAGTCACCACGGCGCTCTTTGCGCAGCACGTGTTCGTAGACACGGCCGGTGGTGAAGTTGTTGTTCTGGGTCATGGTCGTGCGGATGAACCGCTCGTAGTGGCCCAGGTCCAGGTCGGTCTCGGCGCCGTCGTGGGTGACGAACACTTCACCGTGCTGGAACGGGCTCATGGTGCCCGGGTCGACGTTGATGTACGGATCCAGCTTCAGCATGGTGACCTTAAGCCCCCGCGCCTCCAGGATGGCCGCCAATGAAGCCGATGCAATGCCTTTCCCCAAAGAAGAAACAACACCGCCCGTGACGAATATGTAGCGCGTCATGAAAAACCCTAGAAGTCTGCGTTAAAGCGGTCCGAGCCGCCGGGGAAAGCGAAGGAAGGCCGAAGCCCCCGATCACCTGCATTAATCACAGTGCACCTTTCAAAAAAACCGCCGCGTTGGGACAGACCGGAAGTGAAAACACCGGTACGTTGCTCGCTACACATTTTTTGGAATCGCCCAGCAAAGACTGCTTGGTAATCGGCAACTCCTGCAATTCAGGCGAATCCACAGAAGTTGTATCAAGAAGGGAGCGTAGTCTACCGGAATGCCCCCTTCATCTCAAACCTTGATCTTCGTCCGAGGGCTGCCAATGCAATCGCCAGCCTTCCAGCACATGGCCGTCGAGCCCCGGCAGGTTCGCCACGGCGAGCAATTCTTCACCGCGAAACAGCAGCGGCAATCTGCCACGCACGAAGCCCGGCACCGCGCGCTCATTAAGCAGGCGCTTGAGATCACGATGACCGCGATCCGCCAGATGCATCACCTCGCCGCCCTGCCGATAGCGGACTTGCAGCGGCCCGGCGGGAGTCTGACCGCTGAACATGACACGTCCGTTATCGGGCAAGCGTAGCGCCAGCGACGGCTCGTGCCAGTCGCCGCTGACCACCGGTGTACGCAACCATTGTCCGCTGAGCCACCACAGGCGACCGGCGCTTCGGTGCAGCTCGCCATCCGCCAGACGCCAGATCGGCGAGGCATCGTTGCCGGCGTCACGCACATCGACCCAACCCGACCAATGGTCGGTATCCGGCAGTCGGGTCAAAGGTCCAAGCCAGTGGCTGAGTGCATTTCGCTGACGGGCATCGGACAATTTCGCGATGGCCGCGAACTCCAGCGATGGCAATCCCGACCACTCGAACTCAGCGGGCAATTTCGCAGTAGCCAGATCGATTTGCGCCAGCTCATCGAGCAAACCTTGCGCCTCACGCAGATGCGCCGCACTGCGGGCCATGCTGGCGTACGCCTGAGGCCAGCGACCGCTCAGCAACGGCAGAACCTGATGCCGTAGATAGTTGCGCGAAAACTGTCGATCCTGATTCGAAGGATCCTCGACCCAACGCAGGCCATGGTCCCGCGCATAGGCTTCCAGCTCTGCGCGTGTGATGTCGAGCAACGGCCGCACCAGACTGCCCTGCCCCAGCGCTCGCGTGGCCGGCATTCCGGACAACCCACGCACGCCGGCGCCACGCAGCAGACGGAACAACAGCGTTTCAGCCTGATCGTCGCGATGCTGCCCGGTCAGCAGCACATCATTGGCCTGAGTCGCCGCACTGAACGCCGCATAGCGCGCATCCCGTGCCGCGCGCTCTAAACTCGCCCCCGGCTGCACCTGCACACGCTGCACTTGCAACGGCACCGACAGTTCGTCGCAGACATCCTGACAATGCGCCGGCCACGCATCGGCCGCAGCCTGAAGGCCGTGATGAACATGAATGGCGCTTAGCGCCGGAAGGGATTCGGCTTTGGCGAGATTGGCCAGGAGGTGCAGCAGAACGGTGGAGTCGAGGCCGCCGGAGAAGGCGATGCGCCAATGGGAAGCACCGAGCCAGGGCTTGAGATTGCGCAGAAGCCTGGAAGGCAAATCAATCGAGGGCTGACCCATTTTTCTACCTTTTCACAAACCAAATGTGGGAGCGGGCTTGCTCGCGAAAGCGATGAAACAGCCAACACAATTGTTGAATGTTACATCGCATTCGCGGGCAAACCCGCTCCCACAGTGTTTTGCATCGTTGGCCGAAACGGCTCGACTTAGAGACCGTAGCTCATCAGACGATCATAACGACGCTTGAGCAGCGCTTCGTTGTCGAACTTCTTCAGCATCGCCAGTTGCGAGCTCAGCTCGGCGCGGATCGATGCTGCGGCAGCGGCCGGATCACGGTGGGCGCCGCCCAGAGGCTCGCTGATCACCTTGTCGACGATGCCCAGACCTTTCAGACGCTCGGCAGTGATGCCCATCGCTTCAGCAGCATCCGGCGCCTTCTCTGCGGTTTTCCACAGAATCGAAGCGCAGCCTTCCGGCGAGATCACCGCGTAGGTCGAGTACTGCAGCATGTTCAGCTGATCGCACACGCCGATCGCCAGTGCACCGCCGGAACCACCTTCACCAATCACGGTGGCGATGATCGGGGTTTTCAGGCGGGCCATGACGCGCAGGTTCCAGGCGATCGCTTCGCTCTGGTTACGCTCTTCAGCATCGATGCCAGGGTACGCGCCCGGAGTGTCGATGAAGGTCAGGATCGGCATCTTGAAACGCTCGGCCATTTCCATCAGGCGGCAGGCCTTGCGGTAACCTTCCGGACGCGGCATGCCGAAGTTGCGGCGTACCTTTTCACGCACTTCACGGCCCTTCTGGTGACCGATCACCATCACTGGCTGGTCTTCCAGACGTGCCACGCCGCCCACAATGGCCGCGTCGTCGGAGAAGTGACGATCACCGTGCAGTTCGTCGAACTCGGTGAAGATGTGCTCGATGTAGTCCAAGGTGTAAGGACGTTTCGGGTGACGCGCCAGACGTGCGATCTGCCAGCTGGTCAGCTTGCCGAAGATGTCTTCGGTCAGCGTCTTGCTCTTGTCCTGCAGGCGGGAGATCTCATCGCCGATATTCAGCGAATTGTCATTACCGACCAAGCGCAACTCTTCGATCTTGGCTTGCAGGTCGGCGATCGGCTGTTCGAAATCTAGAAAATTCGGGTTCATAGGCGTCCGTCTTGGGTCGTGTCCCAAATGAGCTTGGGCCGGCCGGTTGTCTATTCGCGCCCTACCTTAAGGGAGAGGCGCGCTGAGGTCGAGATTAAAAATTCAGGTTGTGGGCAGGCGCTTTGATGGCACCTCCCGGTCAACGGTATTGGAGGAAGACGTTGTCTCGCCCGAACTGGTCACGCAGGGCTTGAATCAAGGCATCCGCCGGGTCAATCCGCCAGGTCTCGCCGAACTGCAGCAAGGTCTTCGCATCGGGACTGGTGTATTCCATGGTGATCGGGCACGCCCCGCGATGACGCTTGAGCAATTCACCCAACCAGCGTAGCTGATCGCCTTTCAGGTCTTGGGTCTGCAACTTCAGGCGCAGGCTCTCGGCGAGGTTGGTGCGCGCATCTTCCATGCTCATCACCCGCTTGACCCGCAGGCGCAGGCCGCCGGAGAAGTCATCGTTGCTGACCTCGCCTTCGACCACCACCATTGCGTCGGTCTGCAGCAGCGATTGCGCGGAGTGGAACGCATCGGCGAACAGCGATGCCTCGATCCGCCCGGAACGGTCGTCGAGGGTGATGAAGCCCATCTTGTCGCCCTTTTTGTTCTTCATCACCCGCAGGGCGATGATCATCCCCGCCACAGTCTGGGTGTCCCGGGCCGGTTTCAGGTCGATGATGCGCTGGCGGGCGAAACGGCGGATTTCGCCTTCGTACTCGTCGATCGGGTGGCCGGTCAGGTACAGGCCCAAGGTGTCTTTTTCACCTTTGAGCCGTTCCTTGAGGGTCAGCTCCTTCGCCTTGCGGTGGACCGCGTAAACGTCCGCGTCCTCCTCGACGAACAACCCGCCGAACAGGTCGGCGTGGCCACTGTCGCGGGTGCGCGCGGTCTGCTCGGCCGACTTGATCGCCTCTTCCATCGCCGCCAGCAGCACGGCGCGGTTGCGGTCGATGTTGGCCTGGTAAGCCTTTTGCTCGTCATGGAAGTACGGGCCGAGGCGATCCAGCGCGCCGCTGCGGATCAGACCGTCCAGCGTGCGTTTGTTGATGCGTTTGAGGTCGACTCGGGCGCAGAAGTCGAACAGATCCTTGAACGGACCGGCCTGACGGGCCTCGGTGATCGCTTCCACCGGGCCTTCACCGACACCTTTGATCGCGCCCAGGCCGTACACGATGCGGCCTTCGTCGTTCACCGTGAACTTGAACTCCGAAGTGTTCACGTCCGGCGCGTCGAGGCGCAGCTTCATCGTGCGCACTTCCTCGATCAAGGTCACGACCTTGTCGGTGTTGTGCATATCCGCCGACAGTACCGCGGCCATGAACGGCGCCGGGTAGTGGGCTTTCAGCCAGGCGGTCTGGTACGAGACCAGGCCGTAGGCGGCGGAGTGGGATTTATTGAAGCCGTAACCGGCGAATTTTTCCACCAGGTCGAAAATGTTACCGGCCAGATCCGCGTCGATATTGTTCGACGCACAACCCTCAATGAAACCGCCGCGCTGCTTGGCCATTTCCTCGGGTTTCTTCTTGCCCATCGCCCGACGCAGCATGTCCGCACCACCGAGGGTGTAACCGGCCATGACCTGGGCGATCTGCATCACCTGTTCCTGATACAGGATGATGCCGTACGTCGGCGCCAGTACCGGTTGCAAACCTTCGTACTGGTAATCCGGGTGCGGATACGCCAGTTCAGCGCGACCGTGTTTACGGTTGATGAAGTCATCCACCATGCCCGATTGCAGCGGGCCCGGACGGAACAGGGCCACCAGTGCGATCAGGTCTTCGAGGCAGTCGGGCTTGAGCTTTTTGATCAGCTCTTTCATGCCGCGGGATTCAAGCTGGAACACCGCGGTGGTTTCAGCTTTTTGCAGCAGCTGATAAGTCGGCTTGTCATCCAGCGGGATGAACGCGATGTCCAGCGGCGGTTCGTTGACCTTGGCGCGGTCACGGTTGATGGTCTTCAGCGCCCAGTCGATGATCGTCAGGGTCCGCAGGCCGAGGAAGTCGAACTTCACCAGACCGGCCGCCTCGACGTCGTCCTTGTCGAACTGGGTCACCAGACCGTCGCCGGCCTCGTCGCAATAGATCGGCGAGAAGTCGGTCAGCTTGGTCGGCGCGATCACCACACCACCGGCGTGTTTACCGACGTTACGCACCACACCTTCGAGCTTGCGCGCCATCTCCCAGATTTCCGCCGCTTCTTCATCGACCTTGATGAAGTCGCGCAGGATTTCTTCCTGCTCGTAGGCTTTTTCCAGGGTCATGCCGACTTCGAACGGAATCATCTTCGACAGGCGATCGGCCAGGCCGAACGACTTGCCCTGGGCCCGCGCCACGTCGCGGACCACAGCCTTCGCCGCCATGGAACCGAAGGTGATGATCTGGCTCACCGCGTTGCGGCCGTACTTTTCGGCCACGTAATCGATCACCCGGTCGCGACCATCCATGCAGAAGTCGACGTCGAAGTCGGGCATCGATACCCGTTCCGGGTTGAGGAAACGTTCGAACAGCAGGTCATATTCCAGCGGGTCGAGGTCGGTGATCTTCTGTACATAGGCCACCAGCGATCCGGCACCCGACCCTCGGCCAGGGCCCACCGGCACGCCGTTGTTCTTGGCCCATTGGATAAAGTCCATCACGATCAGGAAGTAACCGGGGAACCCCATCTGGATGATGATATCCAGCTCGAAATTCAGCCGGTCAACGTAGACCTGACGCTTGGCCTCGTAGTCCTCGGTGGTGTCCTTGGGCAGCAGCACGCTGAGGCGTTCTTCCAGCCCATCGAACGAGACCTTGCGGAAATACTCGTCGATGGTCATGCCATCGGGAATCGGGTAATCCGGCAGGAAGTGCTTGCCCAGCTTCACATCGATGTTGCAACGCTTGGCGATCTCGACGGTGTTCTCGATCGCATCCGGCAGGTCGCTGAACAGCTCGGCCATTTCCTCGGCGCTTTTCAGATACTGCTGGTCGCTGTAGTTCTTCGAACGCCGCGGATCGTCGAGGGCCCGGCCCTCACCGATGCAGACGCGGGTTTCGTGAGCGGCGAAGTCTTCCTGCTTGATGAAGCGCACGTCGTTGGTGGCTACCAGCGGCGCGCCGAGCTTGTCGGCCAGGGCCACGGCACCGTGCAACTGTTCTTCGTCGTTCGGACGATTGGTGCGCTGGATTTCCAGATAGAAACGATCCGGGAACACCGCCATCCATTCGCGCGCCAGGGTTTCAGCTTCGGCGGGGTTGCCGCCGATCATGGCCATGCCGATCTCGCCTTCCTTTGCGGCGGACAGCATGATCAGGCCTTCGTTGGCCTCGGCGACCCACTCGCGCTCGATGATGACCATGCCGTTGCGCTGACCGTCGATGAAGCCACGGGATATCAATTCGGTCAGGTTGCGATAGCCCTGGGCATTCATGACCAGCAGGCTGATGCGGCTCAGCGGACCATCCGGGTCCTTGTTCGACAGCCACAGGTCGGCGCCGCAGATCGGCTTGATCCCGGCACCCATGGTGTTTTTATAGAATTTGACCAGCGAACACATGTTGTTCTGGTCGGTCACCGCAACGGCCGGCATGCCCATGCCGGTCAGGGCCTTGACCAGCGGCTTGATCCGCACGAGCCCATCGACCAGGGAGTACTCAGTGTGCAGGCGTAGATGAACGAATGAAGCCGGCATAGTGATCCTGTCCAGTTACATAGAGACAACAAGGCCCGGATTGTACCGGGCCCCGAACAAAACATCAGCCTTGCCGCTAAACCTGCGTCAGGCCTTCCAGCGCTTCGTAAGCCTGACGCACCGGGGCAAACGAACGCCGGTGAATCGGCGTCGGCCCGAGGCGTGACAGCGCTTCCAGATGAACGGGGGTCGGATAGCCTTTATGGCCGCCGATGCCGTAACCCGGGTAGATCAATTCGAACGCCGCCATCTCGCGGTCGCGGCTGACCTTGGCCAGAATCGATGCCGCTGCAATCGCCGGCACCTTGCCGTCGCCCTGCACCACCGCTTCGGAACGCATCGGCAGTTTCGGGCAGCGGTTGCCGTCGATCATCGCCAGTTTCGGCTGGATGTGCAGGCCAGCGACCGCGCGTTGCATCGCCAGCATGGTGGCGTGAAGGATGTTCAACTCGTCGATTTCTTCGACCTCGGCGCGGGCGATGCACCAGCTGAGCGCCTTCTCGCAGATTTCGTCGTAGAGCTTTTCGCGCTTGGCTTCGGTGAGTTTTTTCGAGTCGTTGAGACCGAGGATCGGCCGATTCGGATCGAGGATCACCGCTGCGGTGACGACCGCTCCGCACAACGGACCGCGACCGACTTCATCGACGCCGGCCACCAGCTCTTCGACTTCGGCGACCAGGGTGAAATCCAGGCCCATCTGCATGCTTGTCTTGCTCATCGTGTTTGCCCGATCAGGTTCAGAACGGCGTCAGCCGCCTGATTGGAAGCGTCCAGGCGCAGGGTGCGATGGATCTCGTCGAAGCCACGGGTCTGCTCTTCGCCACCATCGATCAACGGCGACAGGGTCTGGGCAAGTGCCTCAACCGTCGCATCATCCTGCAACAATTCCGGCACCAGCAATCGCTGGGCCAGCAAGTTCGGCAGGGACACGTACGGGCTCTTGACCATGCGTTTGAGAATCCAGAACGTCAGCGGCGCAAGACGATAGGCCACGACCATCGGGCGCTTGTACAGCAGCGCTTCCAGGGTCGCCGTGCCCGACGCGATCAGGACCGCATTGCACGCCGCCAGGGCCAGGTGAGATTGGCCATTGAGCAAGGTCACCGGCAGATCACGACCGGCCAGCAGCTCCTCGAGCTGGGCACGACGCTCAGGGTTGGCGCACGGGATGACGAAACGCACACCCGGGCGCATGGCACGCAGGCGTTCGGCGGTATCCAGGAACAACGCACCCAGTCGACTGACCTCGCCACCCCGGCTGCCAGGCATCAAAGCCACCAGCGGACCGTCCGGCAGACCGAGTTCGGCACGCGCGGCGGCGCGATCAGCCTCCAGCGGAATGGTATCGGCCAGCGTATGGCCGACGAACCGCACCGGTACGCCCTTCTCTTCGTAGAAGCTGGCTTCGAACGGCAGCAGCGTGAGCATCAGGTCGCAGCCTTCGCGGATCCTCAGCACCCGCTTCTGCCGCCACGCCCACACCGATGGGCTGACGTAGTGCACGGTCTTGATTCCGGCCTGACGCAGCTTGAGTTCGATATTGAGGTTGAAATCCGGTGCGTCGATGCCGATGAACACATCCGGTTTTTCAGCGATAAGCGTAGCGATCAGGTCTTTGCGGCGCTTGAGCAGTTCACGCAAGCGTCCCAGGACTTCCACCAGGCCCATGACCGACAGACGCTCCATCGGAAAATAGGACGTCAGGCCTTCGGCCTGCATCAGCGGGCCACCGACACCGATGAACTCCACCGCAGGGTGCTGTGCCTTGAGGGCACGCATCAGGCCTGCGCCCAGAATGTCACCGGAAGCCTCCCCCGCCACCAGCGCAATACGCAGATTGGCCATGGTCAGCGGGTGATGCCGCGGGTCGACGACTGGATGGAGTCACGGAACATCGCGACCTCCGGGAACTGGGCGGACGGCTCGGCCAGTTCGGCCAGCGCCTGCTCGACGGTCAGGCCCTGGCGATACACCGTTTTGTACGCACGGCGCAGCGCGTGAATGGCGTCTTCGCTGAAACCGCGACGGCGCATGCCCTCGAAGTTCATGCTGCGCGCTTCGGCCGGGTTGCCGAATACGGTGACGAACGCCGGGACGTCCTTGCCGATCGCTGTACCCATGCCGGAAAAGCTGTGGGCGCCAATGTGGCAGTACTGATGAACCAGGGTGAAACCGGACAGGATTGCCCAGTCATCAACGTGTACATGGCCGGCCAGCGCGGTGTTGTTGACCAGAATGCAGTGGTTGCCGATGACGCTGTCATGTCCGATGTGGGCATAGGCCATGATCAGGTTGTGATCACCCAGAGTCGTTTCAGAACGATCCTGAACGGTGCCACGGTGGATTGTCACACCTTCACGGATGACGTTGTGGTCACCGATCACCAGACGGGTTTCTTCGCCCTTGTATTTCAGGTCCGGCGTGTCTTCGCCTACCGAGGAAAACTGGTAGATGCGGTTGTGCTTGCCGATACGGGTCGGACCTTTGAGGATCACGTGTGGCCCGATGACCGTACCCTCGCCGATTTCCACACCTGCACCGATGATCGACCACGGGCCGACCTCGACGCCATCGCCCAACACGGCCGACGGATCGATGATTGCGCGAGGGTCAATCAAACTCATAGCTTGCGTTCCGCACAGATGATTTCAGCCGAGCAGACCGGTTTGCCGTCGACCGAAGCCTGGCATTCGAACTTCCAGATCTGACGCTTGCAGCTGATGAACTTGGCTTCGAGGATCAACTGATCCCCCGGCAGCACTGGCTGGCGGAAACGCAGTTTGTCGGAGCCGACGAAGTAATAAAGGGTGCCGTCGGCCGGTTTCACGTCAAGCATCTTGAAACCGAGGATCCCGGCAGCCTGAGCCATGGCTTCGATAATCAGCACGCCCGGCATGATCGGGTGCGCTGGGAAGTGACCGTTGAAGAACGGCTCGTTGATGCTGACATTCTTGTAGGCGCGAATGCGCTTGCCTTCCGTATCCAGCTCCACTACCCGGTCCACCAGCAGGAACGGGTAACGGTGAGGCAGGTATTCGCGAATCTCGTTGATGTCCATCATTTCGGGGGGAAGCCTATGTAAAGATTGGGAGCGCGACTGACGCGCACTCCTCTAGCAAATCAAGGAGGCAGTCCAGAGGCTGTGCACACTTGATATGGAAATGGTATCAGCCTTCAGATGAAGCATTACCGCCAGGGGTCACTTCCCCGGAGCGCTTTTCCAGCTGTTTCAAACGTCGCGCGATGTCATCGAGCTGACGAATACGGGCCGCGCTTTTGCGCCATTCGGCCGCCGGTTGCATGGCTGTGCCGGAAGAATAGGCACCCGGCTCGGTAATCGAGTGGGTCACCATGGTCATCCCGGTCAGGAATACGTTGTCGCAAATATCGATGTGCCCTACCAGGCCAACACCCCCGGCGAGCATGCAGTGCTTGCCGATTTTGGTGCTGCCGGAAATCCCCACGCACGCGGCCATGGCGGTGTGGTCACCGACTTGCACGTTGTGGGCGATCTGAATCTGGTTGTCGAGCTTCACACCATTGCCGATCACGGTATCGGCCAGCGCACCGCGGTCGATGGCGGTATTCACGCCAATCTCCACATCGTCACCGATGGTCACGCCACCGATCTGGGCAATTTTCTGCCAGATGCCCTTCTCGTTGGCGAAGCCGAAGCCTTCACCACCAAGTACGGCACCAGACTGGATCACCACGCGTTTGCCGATCCGCACATCGTGATACAGCGTGACTCGCGGGGCCAGCCAGCCGCCCTCGCCGATTTCACTGCGCGCACCGACAACGCAATGCGCGCCGAGTGTCACACCCGCCCCAATTCGAGCACCGGCTTCGATCACCACGAAGGGACCGATACTGGCGCTCGGATCGACCACGGCACCCTCGGCAATCACTGCCGTCGGATGAATGCCGGCAGCGGCCTTGGGCTTCGGATCGAACAGATGGGAAATGCGTGCGTAAGCCAGGTAAGGATCCGGCACCACCAGCGCATTACCGGCATAACCTTCCGCGTCGGCAGCCTTGAGCAACAGGGCTGCGGCTTGCGTGCCAGCCAGGTATTTACGGTATTGGGGGTTTGCCAGAAAGCTCAACTGAGCTGGGCCAGCCTCCTGCAAGGTGGCTAGCCCAGTGATTTGCTTCTCGGGGTCGCCACTCAGGGTGGCGCCGAGGAACTCGGCCAACTGGCCGAGCTTGATAGTCACGGTCATGGGTTACTTCAGCTGATTCATGCGCTCGATAACCTGGCGCGTGATGTCGTACTGAGGTTTGACATCGATCACTGCGCCACGCTCGAACACCAGGTCAAAACCACCTTTCTTGATGACTTCTTCCACTGCGCTATCCAGTTTCGGCTTCAGTTGCTTGAGCATTTCACGGTCGGCAACAGCCTTGGCTTCGTTCAGCTCCTTGGATTGGAACTGGAAGTCACGAGCCTTTTGCTTGAACTCAAGCTCCAGACGCTCGCGCTCACCTTGCTGCATCTTGTCGCCACCGGCCATCAGACGATCCTGAATGCCCTTGGCACTGCTTTCCAGGGTCTTGAGCTTGGTCAGTTGCGGGCCAAACTTCTTCTCGGCATCCACGGCGTACTTCTTCGCCGCGTCGGATTCCAGCAGAGCCATCTGATAGTTCAGGACGGCGATTTTCATGTCGGCAAATGCCGGGCCTGCCACCAGTACGGAGGCCAGGAGAACCAATTGAGTCAACTTACGCACGATGCACTCCTACAAAATCCATTGTCGTTGTCTTGGGTCAGACGCTTAGAACGTCTGGCCCAGGGAGAATTGGAACACTTGAGTTTCAGCTTCATCCGGTTTCTTGATCGGCATCGCCAGTGCAAAGCTCAGCGGGCCCAGTGCGGTGACCCAGGTCACGCCGACACCGACGGAGCTGGCCATGTTGCTCAGACTGATGTCGTTGCATTGGGTGGCAGAAGTCGAGCCGACAGTCGCGTTGGTAGTCTTCTCGCACTTGGAGTCAAATACGTTACCCACGTCCCAGAATACCGAAGTACGCAGCGAACGCTGATCCTTGACGAATGGCAGCGGGAACAACACCTCGACACCACCCTGGATCAACACGTTGCCACCGAACGGCAGCGGATCCTGATCCGGGTCACGCAACGTACCGGCGTTACCGGTCACACCGGCGCCACGACTAGGGGTACTGCGTGGACCCAGCGTGCTGTCTTTAAAGCCGCGGACCGAGTTGAAACCACCAGCATAGTAGTTTTCATAGAACGGCAAGCCGTCGGTCGAACCGTAACCATCGCCATAGCCCAGCTCGGTGTGCAGGCGCATGGTGTAGTTCTCGCTCAAAGGCTGGAACAACTGGCCACGGTAATCGAGCTTGAAGAACGACAGATCGCTGCCTGGAATGGTGGTTTCCAGGGTCAGGCTCTGGGAACGACCACGGGTTGGCAGAACACCTTTGTTCAGGGTCGACTCGGACCAGCCCGCCGAAGCCTTGAAGTTCAGGTAGTTGTCGCCTTCACGCTTAACGAAGTCGAAAATCTCGTCAACGGTGTACTGACCGGTCTTGATCTTGTCCTGCTGAGCAGACAGACCGAAGGTCAGACGCGAAGTCTCGCTGATCGGGTAGCCCACGTTCACGCCGGCACCCAGGCTGTCTACCGCATAGCTCGCTACGTCGACGTCGAGGTCTTTGTAGTCGGTGGTGCGGTAGAACGCGTTGTAACCCAGGCTCACGCCATCGGCGGTCCAGTAGGGGTCAACGTAGCCGAAGTTGTAGCGGCTCTGGTATTCGCTGCGGGTCAGGCCGACGCTGACGCGGTTACCGGTACCGAGGAAGTTGTTCTGGGTGATCGAACCACCGAGGATCAGACCGGCACTTTGGGCGAAACCGACGCTGGCGGTGATCGAACCGGAAGCCTGCTCTTCCACGCTGTAGTTCACGTCAACCTGGTCGTCGACACCTGGCACGGCCGGGGTCTCGACGTTGACCTCTTTAAAGAAGCCCAGACGCTCCAGACGGGTCTTGGACTGGTCGATCAGGTAGGTCGAAGCCCAGCCACCTTCCATCTGACGCATTTCACGGCGCAGCACTTCGTCCTCGGACTTGGTGTTGCCACGGAAGTTGATGCGGTTGACGTAGGCACGCTTGCCCGGATCGACAGCGAACAGGATATCGACGGTGTGATCTTCATCGTGCGGTTGTGGCACGCCGTTGACGTTGGCGAAGGTGTAACCCTCGTTACCCAGACGACGGGTGATCAGTTCGGAAGTGGTGGTCATCAGCTTGCGCGAGAACACCTGACCTTTCTGCACCAGCAACAGCGACTTGACCTGGTCCTCAGGGACTTTCAGGTCACCGCTGAGCTTGACGTCACGAACGGTGTACTTCTCGCCTTCGTTGACGTTGACGGTGATGTAGACGTGCTTCTTGTCCGGGGTGATGGACACTTGGGTCGAAGCGATATCCATGTTGATATAGCCACGGTCCAGGTAGTAGGAACGCAGACGCTCCAGGTCACCGGACAGTTTTTCACGGGCATACTTGTCGTCGTTCTTGAAGAACGACAGCCAGTTGGTGGTTTTCAGTTCGAATAGGTCGGTCAGGTCTTCCTCGGGGAAAACCGTGTTGCCCACCACGTTGATGTGCTGAATGGCGGCGACGGTGCCTTCGTTGATCTTCACTTTCAGGCCGACGCGGTTGCGCGGCTGCGAGACCACTTCGGTATCGACGGTAGCCGAGTAACGACCTTGTGCAACGTATTGACGTTGCAGCTCGTTACGCACGCCTTCGAGGGTCGCGCGCTGGAAGATCTCGCCTTCGGCCAGACCGGACTGCTTGAGGCCTTTCATCAGGTCTTCGGTGGAGATCGCCTTGTTGCCTTCGATCTCGATGCTGGCGACCGAGGGACGCTCGACGACAGTGATCACCAGAACGTTGCCTTCGCGGCCCAGCTGGATATCTTGAAAGAAACCGGTTTTGAACAGCGCACGAGTGGATTCCACCAGGCGACGATCATCCGCCTGCTCGCCGACGTTCAACGGCAAGGCACCAAAGACGCTACCCGCGGAGACCCGCTGGAGGCCATTGACGCGAATATCAGAGATAGTGAAGGACTCGGCGTGAACTTCGGCGATCATCAATACGGTGAGAACCGCAGTTAGCAGCAGACGTTTCATGAAGTCCTTTCTTATTCCAACTGGCAATAAACAAACTGCCGCAAAATGCGGCAGATTCGCAATTCAGCGAAGCGTTACAGACGACCCAGATCGTTGACCAGAGCAAGCAACATCACCCCGACCACCAAGCTGATACCGATCTGTATCCCCCAACCTTGCACCCGATCCGACAAGGGACGACCACGCGCCCACTCGATCAGATAAAACAACAAATGCCCCCCATCCAGTACAGGAATGGGCAGCAAATTCAGAACCCCCAGGCTAATACTCAGATAAGCAAGGAAATTCAGGAAATCAGCGACGCCCGACTGGGCAGAAGCGCCCGCCACTTTAGCAATGGTTATCGGTCCACTCAAGTTTTTTACCGAGAGCTCGCCGAAGAGCATTTTCTTCAGTGAATCCAGCGTCAGTACGCTCATGGTCCAGGTACGACGGGCACCCTCGCCAATCGCCGCCAAAGGCCCGTAGCTGACCTCGCGAATCATTTCCGGCGGCCAGTCGACAGCCTTCACGCCCGCCCCAAGGTAACCGCTTGGAGACTTTTTATCGCCACGCGCAGCCAATGTCACAGGGACGTCGATTTGAACACCGTCGCGCTCGACGCGCAGCACGATTTTGGTATCAGGACGCGTACGAACGGTATCGACCACCTGCTGCCAGTCATCCAGCGCCTTGCCATCAAGCGTCAACAGACGATCACCGGTTTTCAGCCCTGCCGCCTGGGCCGGACCTTTCGGATCGAGCTCGGCCAGCACTGGCGGTAACGCGGGACGCCAAGGACGAATACCGAGGGAGCGAATCGGGTCCGGCTCGTCAGCCCCTTTGAGCCATTTATCGAGCGCCAGCTCACGAGGTGAGTCAGCCGTGGAGCCAGGCTCGCGCACCATCAATTGCAGTGAGCCGCTTTCCCCCAGGCGTCGCACCAACTGCAGGTTGACCGCAGCCCAGCCCGAGGTCGGCTCTCCGTCGATGGCGACGATCTCCTGACCGGCGCTCAGCCCAGCCGTTGCGGCGATGCTGCCGGACTCCACCGAACCGATGACCGGGCGAATCTGCTCGCTACCGAGCATGGCCAACACCCAGAAGAACACCAGCGCGAGCAGGAAGTTGGCCACAGGGCCGGCCGCGACGATGGCGATACGCTGACGAACAGACTTGCGATTGAATGACTGATGAAGCTGATCGGCCGGCACTTCGCCTTCGCGCTCGTCGAGCATCTTGACGTAGCCACCCAGCGGAATCGCGGCGACTACGAACTCCGTACCCTGCTTGTCGTGCCAGCGCAGCAGCGGCATGCCGAAGCCAACGGAGAAACGCAGAACCTTGACGCCACAGCGACGCGCGACCCAGAAGTGGCCGAATTCGTGAAAGGTGACCAGCACACCCAGAGCGATCAGGGTGCCGGCAATCATATAGAGCGCGCTCATCTACTTTCTCCGCAATCCTGTCCAGTGCCGCGTGAAGCCATGTATTGCAAGACCTATCGGCCGTGACGACTCAACCACTGCCCGGCCAATGTCCGGGCGGTTGCATCAGCGGCGAACACCGCATCGAGATCATCCAGCGCCACCACAGGCTCGAGATTCAAGACTTCCTCGATGATACTCGCGATTTCCAGGTAGCGAACCCGTCCGTCGAGAAACGCGGCAACCGCCACTTCATTCGCCGCGTTGAGCATGGCCGGGGCACTGTTTCCCGCCTCGGCGGCCTGCCGCGCCAGGCGCAGGCACGGGAAACGCTCCTCGTCGGGAGCTTCGAAATCCAGGCGCGCCACAGCGAACAGATCCAGCGGCGCCACGCCCGAATCAATGCGCTCTGGCCAAGCCAGGGCGTTGGCAATCGGCGTGCGCATATCGGGATTGCCCAACTGCGCCAGCACCGAGCCGTCCACATAATCGACCAGCGAGTGAATCACGCTCTGCGGATGAATCACCACTTCGACTTGCGATGGCTTGGCATCGAACAACCAGCAGGCCTCGATCAGTTCGAGCCCCTTGTTCATCATGCTGGCCGAATCCACCGAAATCTTGCGCCCCATGGACCAGTTCGGGTGCGCACAGGCCTGATCCGGTGAAACATGCGCCAGTTCGGCCATCGGCGTTTGGCGAAACGGACCACCGGAAGCCGTCAGCAAAATCCGACGGACCCCAACGTTACTCAGCCCGCGAGCATAGTCCTGCGGCATGCACTGAAAAATCGCGTTGTGTTCGCTGTCGATCGGCAACAGGACCGAACCGCTCTTGCGCACCGCCTGCATGAACAAGGCGCCGGACATGACCAGCGCTTCCTTGTTGGCCAGAAGAATCTTCTTGCCCGCCTCGACTGCCGCGAGAGTCGGGCGCAGGCCGGCAGCGCCGACGATGGCGGCCATGACGGCATCCACCTCGGGTGCCGCAGCGACCTGACACAATCCTTCCTCGCCGACCAGCACCTGCGTCGGCAGACCCGCGGCTCGTAAATCATCCTGCAGGTTGCGAGCGGCGCCGACCTCCGGCACTACAGCATATTTAGGAAGATGACGGACACACAGGGCAAACAGTTCGCTCAGGCGGGTAAAACCGCTCAGGGCGAAGGCCTGATAACGCTCCGGATGCCGGGCGATGACATCCAGGGTGCTCAGACCGATCGAACCGGTCGCGCCCAGGACGGTAATCTGCTGTGGGCGACTCACGACGCCGCCATCCACAACAGCACCGCGAATACCGGGATCGCCGCCGTCAGGCTGTCGATGCGATCCAGTACACCACCATGGCCGGGCAGCAGATTACTGCTGTCCTTGATGCCGGACTGGCGTTTGAACATGCTTTCGGTCAGATCGCCCACCACCGAGATGAAGACAATCACCGCCGCACCGATCAAACCCTTGAACAGTTGTGCCACCGTCCAGTCACGGAACAGCGCGACCAACGTAGTGATGACCAGACTTAACGCCAGACCGCCATACACGCCCTCCCAGCTTTTGCCGGGACTGACTTGCGGAGCCAGCTTGCGCTTGCCGAACGCACGACCGGAGAAGTACGCCCCGATATCAGCCCCCCAGACCAGCACCATCACCGCCATGATCAACCAGTTACCGAGCGGGTATTGCTTGATCAGCATCAGCCCTTGCCAGGCAGGCAACAGAATCAGCAAACCGATTACCAGCTTGGCGGCGGCGCTGGACCAATGCTCGCTGGAGCGCGGATACGTCAGCACCAGCCAGGTCGCCAGCACCCACCAGATCACCGACGCGCCCAGCACCCATGGTGCCAGCCCCGGCAGGATGTACATGACGAACAGCATCAGCGCGACCACCGCCGCGTAGCCGACACGGAATGCCTGCGCGGTGAAGCCGGCCAGGCGTGCCCACTCCCAGGCACCCAGACTCACGACCAGCCCGATGAACAGGGCAAAACCGGACCCTTCGAGCAGGAAAAAACCACCCAGGGCGATCGGCAATAGAATCAGTGCAGTGATGATGCGTTGTTTAAGCATTAAACCCGGGCTCCAGCTTCGACCTGCTCACTCGTTTTACCGAAGCGACGCTGGCGCAAAGCGAAATCGGCCAGCGCATTGCGCATGGCTTCGTGTTTGAAGTCCGGCCAGAACAGGTCGGAGAAGTACAACTCGGCGTAGGCCAACTGCCACAAGAGGAAGTTGCTGATGCGATGCTCGCCGCCGGTGCGGATGCACAAATCAGGCAACGGCAGATCACCAGTGACCAGACAGGTCTGCAGCAGATCCGGGGTGATGTCTTCCGGCCGCAAATGCCCGGCCTGAACCTCACGCGCCAGACGCTGTGCCGCTTGCGCAATGTCCCACTGACCGCCGTAGTTGGCAGCGATTTGCAGGATGAAACGGTTGGCACCGGCGGTCATCGCTTCAGCTTCACGCATGGCTGCCTGAAGCTCGGGATGGAACCGCGTGCGATCACCAATGATGCGCAGACTGATGTTGTTGTCGTTCAGGCGCTTGGCCTCACGACGCAACGCCTTGAAGAACAGATCCATCAAGGCGCTCACCTCATCGGCCGGGCGCTGCCAGTTTTCACTGGAAAAAGCGAACAGGGTGAGTACCTCGACCTTGGCCTCGGCACACACCTCGATCACCGCCCGTACAGCATCCACGCCCGCTTTATGCCCGGCGACACCCGGCATGAAGCGTTTTTTCGCCCAGCGATTATTGCCATCCATGATGATCGCGACATGGCGCGGCACCGCGGACGGCGCAGTCTGCTTGGTCTTGTCCATTTAAAACTCGACCCTTATACGGCCATCAGGTCTTTTTCTTTCTCGGCCAGCTTGGCGTCGATTTCAGCCACGAACTTCTTGGTCAGATCGTCGATCTCGCCGGCTGCGCGACGCTCTTCGTCTTCACTGATTTCCTTTTCCTTGACCAGATCCTTCAGGGAGCTGTTGGCATCGCGACGGATGTTGCGCACAGCAACACGAGCGTCTTCAGCCACATCACGCGCCTGCTTGGTGAAACCGCGACGGGTTTCTTCAGTCAGGGCCGGCATGCTGATCAGCAACAACTCACCCAAGTTGGTAGGATTCAGGTTCAGACCTGCACTGCCGATGGCCTTGTCCACGGCACCCAGCATGTTGCGCTCGAACGCAACGACTTGCAGGGTACGGGCATCCTTGACGGTGATGTTGGCCACTTGTTTGATCGGGGTATCAGCGCCGTAGTAAGGCACCATCACGCCTTCCAGGATGCTCGGGTGCGCCTGACCGGTGCGGATACGGCCGAAGTTGTGAGCCAGGGACTCAACGGACTTCGTCATGCGCTCTTTAGCGTCTTTCTTGATTTCGTTGATCATTGTTGGACTTCCTCGATCAGAGTGCCTTCAGCGCCACCATGCACGATGTTCAGCAGGGCGCCCGGCTTGTTCATGTTAAATACGCGCAGCGGCATCTTGTGATCGCGGCACAGGCAGATAGCCGTCAGATCCATTACACCCAGCTTGCGATCCAGTACTTCATCGTATGTCAGATGATCGAACTTCTCGGCATGCGGGTCTTTGAACGGGTCAGCGGTGTAGACGCCATCGACCTTGGTCGCCTTGAGCACGACATCAGCGTCGATTTCAATAGCGCGCAGGCAGGCTGCCGAATCCGTGGTAAAGAACGGATTGCCGGTACCGGCCGCGAAGATCACCACGTCCTTGGAGTTCAGGTGGCGCATGGCCTTGCGACGGTCATAGTGATCGGTTACACCGACCATGGAGATGGCCGACATCACGATGGCGGAGATATTGGCACGTTCCAGCGCGTCGCGCATGGCCAGGGCGTTCATCACAGTGGCCAGCATGCCCATGTGGTCGCCCGTGACCCGATCCATGCCGGCCTTGCTCAGCGCTTCACCGCGGAACAGGTTGCCACCGCCGATCACCAGACCGACCTGAACGCCGATGCCGACCAGTTGGCCGACTTCCAGCGCCATGCGATCGAGCACTTTCGGATCGATCCCGAACTCTTCCGAGCCCATCAGGGCCTCGCCGCTAAGCTTGAGTAGAATGCGTTTATAGCGAGCCTGATAACCACTGCCCTGCTGAGCCATTGCGAATCTCTCCTGCGGCGTATTTTAAAAATTCTTTGCGAGCTGTTTACAGCTGGCGTTCACTCTAGCTTGGCGCTGCTTCAGCGCCATCGGAACATGGCTTTGTAAGTCAGTTCCAAGGGGAAACCAATTAAAAATTGGTAACCCTATCTGAAAAGAGGCTGCGCGCGTGAGCGGGCAGCCTCTTTCGGGCGACAGTTGAAAAACCGTCTTATTGCTTGGCGGCAGCCAGCTGGGCAGCAACTTCTTCAGCGAAGTTGTCGACCGGCTTCTCGATGCCTTCGCCTACTTTGAAGTAGGTGAAGGAAACGATTTCAGCGCCGCCTTTCTTGGCCAGCTCACCAACCTTGATTTCAGGGTTCTTGACGAACGCCTGCTCAACCAGGCTTGCTTCTGCCAGGAACTTGCTGATACGGCCCTTGACCATGTTCTCAACAATGTTTTCTGGCTTGCCTTTGATTTTTTCTTCGTTCAGCTGCAGGAACACAGCCTTTTCACGCTCGATCGCTTCGTCGGAGACTTGCGAAGGCAGCAGGAACTCAGGGTTGCTTGCAGCAACGTGCATTGCGATGTCTTTGGCCAGCTCGACGTCGCCGCCTTTCAGGACAACAGCAACACCGATCTTGTTGCCGTGCAGGTAGGTGCCGACTACGTCGCCTTCTACGCGCACCAGGCGACGGATGTTGACGTTCTCGCCTACTTTGGCAACCAGTGCTTCGCGAGCGGCTTCTTGAGAAGCGATCAGCGGAGCTGCATCGGTCAGCTTGTCAGCGAATGCTTTGTCAACGCTGGCAGCAACGAAGTTTTTGAAGTCGTCCTGCAGAGCCAGGAAGTCGGTCTGCGAGTTGACTTCGATCAGAACGGCAGCCTTGCCGTCGTCCTTGATGGCGATAGCGCCTTCAGCGGCAACGTTGCCAGCTTTCTTGGCAGCCTTGATGGCGCCCGAAGCACGCATGTCATCAATGGCTTTTTCGATGTCGCCGCCAGCCTTTTCCAGGGCTTTCTTGCAATCCATCATGCCTTCGCCGGTACGCTCGCGCAGTTCTTTGACCAACGCTGCAGTAATTGCTGCCATTTTCAAATTCCTCTTGGATAGGTTTTCAACCATTCCACCCGATCGAACGGGCGTTCAATTCTTCCCGAACCTGTTTGTAGCCGCTGCACGTTACAGATGCTGTAGCTGCGCTGCCGACAGATGGTTTTCGAGGTGGCAAAAAGGGGGCCAAGCCCCCTTTTTGCTTACTGAGTCAACGCCAGGGCGTCAATTACTCAGCTGCAGCCTGAGTTTCTTCAGCTGCGAATTCTACAGTACCGCCAGCAACGTTGTTGCGACCGCGGATGACTGCGTCAGCCATCGAACCCATGTACAGCTGGATAGCGCGGATTGCGTCATCGTTGCCTGGGATGATGTAGTCAACGCCTTCCGGGCTGCTGTTGGTATCGACAACGCCGATGACCGGGATGCCCAGCTTGTTGGCTTCGGTGATCGCGATGCGCTCGTGGTCAACGTCGATCACGAACAGTGCGTCTGGCAGACCGCCCATGTCCTTGATGCCGCCCAGGGAACGATCCAGCTTCTCAAGATCGCGAGTGCGCATCAGCGCTTCTTTCTTGGTCAGCTTGGCGAAAGTACCGTCTTCGGCTTGTACTTCAAGGTCACGCAGACGCTTGATGGAAGCACGAATGGTCTTGAAGTTGGTCAGCATGCCGCCCAACCAGCGGTGATCGACGTACGGCGAACCGCAACGTGCTGCTTCTTCAGCAACGATCTTGCCAGCGGAACGCTTGGTGCCGACGAACAGAATCTTGTTTTTGCCCTGGGCCAGACGCTCTACGAAAGTCAGAGCTTCGTTGAACATTGGCAGGGTTTTTTCAAGGTTGATGATGTGAATCTTGTTACGCGCGCCGAAAATGTATTTACCCATTTTCGGATTCCAGTAACGGGTTTGGTGACCGAAGTGCACACCGGCCTTCAGCATATCGCGCATGTTGACTTGGGACATGATAGTTCCTTGATAAGTCGGGTTGGGCCTCCACGTATCCCAATGACCAACCATTGATCCGAGGATCAAAGGCACCCAGGCCATCGTGTCGACACGTGTGTGGGTTAATGCTCCCGGAGCTATCCCCGGAAAGCGGCGCATTTTATACCACAGGGGCGACGCAAACGGAACCCGGAATCTGCAATCGCGTCAGGGACATGCGCGCCAGCCCCTTGGAATCGGGACAATGCGCCGCATTGTATAGAGAGAAGCGATGCACGCAGGCGCGGATTTGCGCCTTTGGTCTGTTAGAATCGCGTTTTTCGGGGCCGCCAAATCAACAGCCGCGCCCCTGTTCGTATCAGCAAGCGCCGTCGAGCGCAGAGAGAGCCTGTATGACCGTCACCCTCAAAACCCCCGAGGACATCGCTGGCATGCGTGTCGCCGGCAAACTGGCCGCCGATGTGCTGGAAATGATTGCCGAGCACGTCAAGCCTGGCGTGACCACCGATGAGCTGAACCAGATCTGCCACGACTACATCGTCAACGTCCAGCAGGCCATCCCTGCCCCGCTCAACTACAAGGGCTACCCGAAGTCGATCTGCACCTCGATCAACCACGTGGTCTGCCACGGCATCCCGAACGACAAGCCGCTGAAAAACGGCGACACCCTGAACATCGACGTCACCGTGATCAAGGACGGCTACCACGGCGACACCAGCCGCATGTTCCACGTTGGCACCGTGCCGGTCTGGGCCGAGCGCCTGTCGCAGGTCACCCAGGAATGCATGTACAAGGCGATCGAAATCGTCAAACCCGGCTGCCGCCTCGGCGACATTGGCGAAATCATCCAGAAACACGCGGAAAAGAACGGTTTCTCGGTGGTTCGCGAATTCTGCGGCCATGGCATCGGCAAGGTGTTCCACGAAGAGCCGCAGATCCTGCACTACGGCCGTGCCGGCACCGGCATGGAACTGAAGGCCGGCATGACCTTCACCATCGAGCCGATGATCAACCAGGGCAAGGCCGACACCAAAGTACTGGGCGACGGCTGGACCGCTATCACCAAGGATCGCAAGCTGTCGGCACAGTGGGAACACACTTTGCTTGTCACCGACACCGGCTACGAGATCTTCACCCTGCGCAGCGACGACACCATCCCGCGCATCTCGGCCTGACCCAGACACCGTTCCCAGCCTATAGAAGGAAAGTCAATCGATGCCGCAGGTGGATCCCGAACTCTTCGACCGCGGCCAGTTCCAGGCTGAACTGGCCCTGAAAGCGAGTCCCATCGCGGCGTTCAAGAAGGCGATCCGCCAGGCCCGCGAGGTGCTCGATGCACGCTTCCGGGCCGGTCGCGACATCCGGCGATTGATCGAAGATCGGGCGTGGTTCGTCGATAACATCCTGCAAAAGGCCTGGGACCAGTTCGACTGGAGCGAAGACGCCGACATCGCGCTGGTCGCGGTCGGCGGCTACGGTCGCGGCGAACTGCACCCTTACTCCGACATCGACCTGCTGATCCTGCTGGACAGCGCCGACCACGAAATCTTCCGCGATTCCATCGAGCGTTTTCTCACCCTGCTGTGGGACATCGGCCTGGAAGTCGGTCAGAGCGTTCGTTCGGTCGACGAATGCGCCGAAGAGGCCCGCGCCGACCTGACAGTGGTCACCAACCTGATGGAAAGCCGCACCATCTGCGGCCCCGAGAGCCTGCGCCAGCGCATGCTCGACGTCACCAGCACCGCACACATGTGGCCGAGCAAGGAGTTCTTCCTGGCCAAGCGCGCCGAGCAGAAGGCTCGCCACCACAAGTACAACGACACCGAATACAACCTGGAACCCAACGTCAAAGGCTCGCCCGGCGGACTACGGGATATTCAGACCATTCTGTGGGTAGCCCGTCGTCAGTACGGCACCCTGAACCTGCGCGCCCTGGCCGGCGAAGGCTTTCTGGTCGAGAGTGAAAACGCCCTGCTGGCGTCCTCTCAGGAATTCCTCTGGAAAGTGCGTTACGCCCTGCACATGCTCGCCGGTCGCTCCGAAGACCGCCTGCTGTTCGATCACCAGCGCACCATCGCCGGGCTGCTGGGTTTTGAAGGCGACGACGCCAAACAGGCCGTCGAAAACTTCATGCAGCAGTATTTCCGGGTGGTGATGAGCATCGCCCAGCTCAGCGACCTGATCATCCAGCACTTCGAGGAAGTCATCCTCGCCCCGGAAGACGAAGCGCCGCCACAGCCGATCAACTCGCGCTTCCAACTGCACGACGGTTACATCGAGGCACGCAACGACAACGTATTCCGCCGCACGCCGTTCGCCATGCTCGAGATCTTCGTGCTGATGGCCCAGCAGCCGGAAATCAAAGGTGTACGCGCCGACACCATTCGTCTGCTGCGGGAAAACCGTCACCTGATCGACGACAACTTTCGCAACGACATCCGCAACACCAGCCTGTTCATCGAGCTGTTCAAGTGCAAGATCGGCATCCACCGCAACCTGCGGCGGATGAACCGTTACGGCATTCTCGGGCGCTATCTGCCGGAATTCGGCTTCATTGTCGGGCAGATGCAGCACGACCTGTTTCACATCTATACGGTCGATGCGCACACGCTGAACCTGATCAAGCACCTGCGCAAATTGCAGTACACCCAGGTGTCGGAGAAATTCCCGCTGGCCGCCAAGCTGATGGCGAAACTGCCCAAGCCTGAACTCATTTATATGGCCGGCCTGTACCACGACATCGGCAAGGGCCGGCATGGTGATCACTCGGAAATTGGTGCCGTGGACGCTGAAGCGTTCTGTCAGCGCCATCAATTGCCGGTGTGGGACAGCCGCCTGATCGTGTGGCTGGTGCAGAACCACCTGGTGATGTCGACCACCGCCCAGCGCAAGGACCTGTCCGACCCGCAGGTGATCCATGACTTCGCGCTGGCGGTCGGTGACGAGACACGTCTCGACTACCTGTACGTGCTGACCGTGGCCGACATCAACGCGACAAACCCGACGCTGTGGAACTCGTGGCGTGCCAGTCTGCTGCGCCAGCTCTACACCGAGACCAAGCGTGCACTGCGCCGCGGCCTGGAGAACCCGGTGGATCGCGAAGAACAGATCCGCCAGACCCAGAGCGCAGCACTGGACATCCTGGTACGCGGCGGCACCGACCCGGATGACGTCGAGCAATTGTGGGCGCAGTTGGGCGACGACTACTTCCTGCGCCACACCGCCGGCGATGTGGCCTGGCACACCGACGCCATTCTCCAGCAACCGGCTGACGGCGGCCCGCTGGTGCTGATCAAGGAAACCACCCAGCGCGAATTCGAGGGCGGCACGCAGATCTTCATCTATGCGCCGGACCAGCACGACTTCTTCGCCGTGACCGTGGCTGCGATGGATCAGCTCAATCTGAACATTCACGACGCCCGGGTCATCACGTCCAGCAGCCAGTTCACCCTCGACACCTACATCGTGCTCGACACCGATGGCGACTCGATCGGCGACAATCCGGTCCGGGTCAAGCAGATTCGCGAGGGACTGACCGAAGCCCTGCGCAACCCGGCCGACTACCCGACGATCATCCAGCGTCGGGTGCCGCGCCAGCTCAAGCATTTTGCGTTCGCCCCGCAGGTGACGATCCACAACGACGCCCAGCGTCCGGTAACCGTACTGGAACTCACTGCGCCGGATCGTCCAGGCCTGCTGGCACGGGTCGGCGGGATTTTCCTCGAGTTCGACCTGTCGCTGCAGAACGCCAAAATCGCCACCTTGGGCGAGCGGGTGGAAGACGTGTTCTTCATCACCGACGCCCACAATCAACCGCTGTCCGACCCGCTGCTGTGCAGCCGTTTGCAGGATGCCATCGTCGAACAGTTGAGCGTCAATCAGGAACCCGATATCAAACTGTCGCGCATCAGCATTTGATTGCGCGCCCGGATTCAACCGCTTTGCACGAGATCCCGCACCGATGAACAACGCTCTGTCCCAGCTTCAGCCCTACCCGTTCGAAAAGCTCCGCGCCCTGCTCGGCAGCGTTACGCCAAACCCGGACAAGCGCCCGATCGCGCTGTCCATCGGCGAACCGAAGCATCGCTCGCCAAGCTTTGTCGCCGAGGCGCTGGCCAACAATCTGGATCAGATGGCGGTGTACCCGACCACCCTCGGCATCCCGGCCCTGCGCGAAGCCATCGCGGCCTGGTGCGAACGTCGTTTCAACGTGCCGAACGGCTGGATCGACCCGGCGCGCAATGTGCTGCCGGTCAACGGCACCCGTGAAGCGCTGTTCGCTTTCACCCAGACCGTGGTCAACCGTGGCGACGACGCACTGGTGGTCAGCCCGAACCCGTTCTATCAGATCTACGAAGGTGCGGCGTTCCTCGCCGGCGCCAAGCCGCACTACCTGCCGTGCCTGGACGAGAACGGCTTCAATCCGGACTTCGATGCGGTATCGCCGGAGATCTGGAGGCGCTGCCAGATCCTGTTCCTGTGCTCGCCGGGCAACCCGACCGGTGCGCTGATTCCGGTCAATGTGCTGAAAAAACTGATCGCCCTGGCCGACGAATACGACTTCGTGATCGCCGCCGACGAGTGCTACAGCGAACTGTACTTCGACGAACAAACCCCGCCGCCGGGCCTGCTCAGTGCCTGCGCAGAACTGGGCCGCCAAGACTTCAAGCGCTGCGTGGTGTTCCACAGCCTGTCCAAGCGCTCGAACCTGCCGGGTCTGCGCTCCGGTTTCGTTGCCGGCGATGCCGACATCCTCAAGGGCTTCCTGCTGTACCGCACCTACCACGGCTGCGCGATGCCGGTTCAGACCCAACTGGCCAGCGTCGCAGCGTGGAATGACGAAGTGCACGTGCGCGCCAACCGTGCGCTGTACCGTGAGAAGTTCGATGCCGTGCTGGCGATCCTCAGCCCGGTGATGGACGTGCAGCGCCCTGATGGCAGCTTTTATCTGTGGCCGAATGTGCAAGGCGACGATGCCGCGTTCTGCCGTGATCTGTTTGCCGAAGAACACGTGACCGTGGTGCCGGGCTCGTACCTGTCGCGCGACGTCGATGGCGTCAATCCGGGCGCCGGGCGCGTGCGGATGGCACTGGTTGCGCCGCTGGCGGAGTGCGTCGAGGCTGCCGAGCGTATTCGCGACTTCGTCCTGCGCCACAAGTAATGTCTGAATGCCCGTGCCGGCCAATCCGGCACGGGTGGTCAAATATCACGTAACACTTCCCTTGTTTTTTGTATCTCATTCCTGTGCCGGCCAGGCGTTAGTCTTGAGTCGCGCCACTCGCTGCGCGTGAACCAACGCCAACTTTAACTTCATGGAAGAAGTGAACAATGAAAGAACTTCTGGATTGCCAACTGATTCAATGGCCTGACGATCAGGCCGCTTACACAGCCGCCATCAGCGAGAATCCGGCAAATGCCGGTACACACAGCGCACCCGGCTCTCGCCGCAAACGCTCCGTGGTCAATTACTCGAAACTCTGGGCAAATGGCCGCACGTTAAAAATCGCATTCATCGATACACCCGACCCAGACCTTAAGGTCGCGATTATCAAGGCAGCCTGTAAATGGCTGCCCTATATCAACCTCAAGTTTGAATTCGTCGACGATCTGAAAGGTGATATCCGCATCGCCACTCGGAACAATAACAACAGTTCGGTGCTCGGCACCGATGCGCTATTGATTCATCCCGACCATCCAACGATGAATCTGGGCGTCAAACCGGAACATGCCGATTTCGAAACCATCGTGGTTCACGAGTTCGGCCATGCGCTGGGGGCCCTGCACGAACATCAGCACCCTCAAGCCAATATTCCGTGGGACAAACCCAAGGTGTACGCGTTTTACCGAAATCGGGAAATGAATCCGCTGACCCGCGAACAGGTCGACCGCAATCTGTTCGCCTCCTTCGATACGCTGGACGCGCTTTATACGAATTACGACAGGCGATCGATCATGCACCATCCCGTATCGAACGATTTGACCATCGGCAACTGGGAAGTCCCGATCAACCGCAAGATCAGTAAAAAAGACAAACAATTGATGAAACTGCTTTATCCGAAATAAATGCCTGCTTCAAAACAACATTCGTCAGGTGCAACGCCTGACGAAACTGGATTGAACACACCCACTTACATCAAACAACTTTCATACTTTCACGATCAACAATAACTTCACCACCCGAACTCATCGAGTTGCTGGACACGTTAATTATTTCCTGCAAGTAAGGACACTTGAACATGATTCAAACAATCAACCAGTCTCGCCGAAAAAAACGCGCAGCCGGCAAACCGGCTCACTTCTGGACGCCTGGCCAGACATTGCGAATTGCCTTTCTGAATGGCGACCAGGCGTTCAAAGAGGCTGTCAAAACCGCAGCGAGCAACTGGCTGCCTCACATCAACCTGAAGTTCGATTTTGTCGAGGGCGACTCAGGGGATATTCGTATCAAAAGCGAGCCCGGTATTTACTGGTCTGTCATCGGTAACAACGCCCTTTTGGTCGAAGCGCCAGACCCGACCATGAGGCTGTCACCGGACCTGCGAGCACCTGCGTTCTTCGCCGCCAATGTCATGCATGAGTTCGGGCACGCATTGGGAGCCGAACATGAGCACCTGCACCCGGAGTCAAACATTCCTTGGAACAAACCTGCGGTTTACGCCTCACACGGCGTGGCCGAAGACGCCGATGAAGACGATTACGCGCGCCAGTCTGTCGATGAACGCTACTTCAACCTGCTCGATGCAGGCTCGTTCGACTATTCGCCTTACGATCCGAAATCGATCATGCATTACCCCGTTCGCCAGGACTGGACCCACGGCGATTTCAAGATTGATCTGAATCGAGTGCTCAGTGAAAAGGACAAGGCCTTCATGGCGAAGGCCTATCCGTACCCTGCTGCACAGACGGCGTAGCCAGTGGGCCAGGGCCGCCTGGATCATTTGACCTGCCCCAGATTGGCCTCACTCAAATCCAGTTCGCCCAGCACTTCACGTAAAACGTCATCACCAATCTGATGCTGACGACTGAGGCTGTACAACTCAAGGCGCTGCGCCCGCAATGCCTTGAGGCGCAAGCGGCGTTCCAGCAGATCCATCTGGAACGCCAGCGCCTGGGCTTCGGCCGAATCGTTGAACACCTCCAGCTGATGGCGGTACTCGGACATGATCCGCGCCTTGAGCTCCGCTGCCAGCGCGGCTTGCGCGGCATCCTGCGGGTTGACCTCTTCGGTCTCCAGCGCGTGAATCGCTGCTTCCGCGGTCTTTCGCCAGGCGTCACGGACTTCCTGACGACGCTTGTCGTCCGGGCTTTTTTCGATACCACGCAACAGCAATGGCAGCGCAATACACGCCGCCACCAGCGACAACAGAATCACCCCGGCGGCGATGAAGATCAGCAGGTCGCGCTCGGGAAACACCTCGCTGCCCATCAGCATCGGCACCGACATCACACCCGCCAGGGTCACCGCACCGCGCACACCGCCAACGGTCAGCAACCAGCAGGAACGGGCGGTCGGCACTTGCGTCAGATCCCCCTTCCCACGCAGGCGACGCAACAGCACCGAAAGACGCCAGATGCTCTGCACCCAGATAAAACGCAACAGGACCAGCGCCAGGAAGATCGCCACCACATCGAGACAGCGATAGAACAGGGTCGGCCACAACGACGTCTCGTGGCTGACCACCGCTTTAATGATGTCCGGTAGCTGCAGGCCGAGCAGCAGAAAAATCAAACCGTTGAAGGCAAACTCCAGCAACGACCACACGCTGCGATTGAGCAACCGGGTGCTGGTCTGGCGCGGCAGCAGATCGAGCCAGCTCTGCATCATCCCCGCCGCCACTGCCGAAAGAATGCCCGACGCGCCGAGCCGTTCGGCCAGCACGTAAGCGGCGAATGGCAGCAGCAACATGAACACCACGTGGGTCGCCGGATCGTCCCAGCCCCGGGCGATCATCCAGGCGCGCAACCGGCCGACCAGCCAGCTCAGCGCCACACCCACTGCCAGCCCGCCGACCGCGACCAGTACGAAGGTCAGGCTGGCGTTGGCCAGGGAAAACGCACCGGTAACCGCCGCGACCAGGGCGAACTTGAACGTCACCAGGCCCGAAGCGTCATTCATCAGCGCCTCGCCCTGCAACATGTGCATCAATGGTGTGGGCAAGCGGTTCTGCGAAATGGCCGAGACGGCCACGGCATCCGTTGGCGACAGTACCGCCGCCAGCGCGAAGGCCACCGGCAAGGGAATCGTCGGCAGCAGCCAATGAATGAAGTAGCCCGCCCCGACCACGGTAAACAGCACCAACCCGACCGCCAGCGTCAGCACCGGCCCGCGCAGGCGCCACAATTCCCGCTTGGGCATGCGCCAGCCATCGGAAAACAGCAGCGGTGGCAGGAACAGAAACAGGAACAGCTCCGGATCAAGAGCCACGTGCAGGCCGAGGGTCGGCCAGGCCAGCAAGGCACCGGCGGCGATCTGCACCAGTGGCAGCGGCAGCGGAATCACCCGTCCCACCAGGCGCGAGACACTGACCAGCATCAGCAGGATCAGGACGGTATAAGCGGTTTGCATAGAGCGGAAATCCCGGACAATCGACAGCGTTGAAACTGCCATATTAGCCGCTTAGGCTGTGCGTGACCGTTGCACCTATGTCGCAGCCCCCTCAGCAAAAGCAACCCCGGCGCCGCGAAACCGTCTGGTCATGGCATAATCCGACACCATTTTTTTCCAGCACCTGTAAAGGGGGCAATTCCTTGACCGTTTCAAGCAAAACGTTGCACCTTTTCGGCATCAAAGCCTGCGACACCATGAAAAAGGCGCGCACCTGGCTCGATGAACACGCTGTCAGCTATGACTTCCACGATTACAAGACCGCCGGCATTGACCGTGAGCACCTGACCCAATGGTGCGACGAGCATGGCTGGCAAACGGTGTTGAACCGCGCAGGCACGACCTTTCGCAAACTCGACGACGAACGCAAAGCCGATCTCGACCAGTCGAAAGCCATCGAACTGATGCTCGCTCAACCCTCGATGATCAAGCGCCCGGTGCTCGATCTCGGTGACCGAACCCTGATTGGCTTCAAGCCAGATATCTACGCGGCCGCGCTCAAGTAAGCAGCCCGTCACTTTTTGTAGAGGTATTCACATGTCCAACTCCCTGTTCAGTATTGCCTTCGGCGTCGGCACCCAAAACCGTCAAGGCGCGTGGCTGGAAGTGTTCTACGCCCAGCCGCTGTTGAACCCTTCGGCCGAACTGGTTGCCGCAGTTGCACCGATCCTCGGCTACACCGGAGGCAACCAGGCCATCACCTTCACCACCGCACAGGCTGCGCAACTGGCTGAAGCCGTGAAAGGCATCGACGCGGTACAAGGCAAGCTGCTGACCCGCCTGGCCGAAAGCCACAAGCCGCTGGTCGCGACCCTGCTGGCCGAAGACGCGCAACTGACTTCGACTCCTGAGGCTTACCTCAAGCTGCACCTGCTGTCCCATCGCCTGGTCAAGCCGCACGGCGTGAGCCTGGCCGGGATCTTCCCGCTGCTGCCGAACGTGGCCTGGACCAGCCAGGGCGCGATCGACCTGAGCGAACTGGCCGAGCTGCAACTCGAAGCCCGTCTGCGCGGCGAGCTGCTGGAAGTGTTCTCGGTGGACAAGTTCCCGAAAATGACCGACTACGTGGTACCGGCCGGCGTGCGTATCGCTGACGCCGCACGCCTGCGTCTGGGCGCCTACGTGGGCGAAGGCACCACCGTGATGCACGAAGGTTTCATCAACTTCAACGCCGGCACCGAAGGCCCGGGCATGATCGAAGGCCGCGTTTCCGCTGGCGTCTTCGTTGGCAAGGGTTCGGACCTGGGCGGCGGCTGCTCGACCATGGGCACCCTGTCGGGCGGCGGCAACATCGTGATCAAGGTCGGCGAAGGCTGCCTGATCGGCGCCAACGCCGGTATCGGTATCCCGCTGGGCGACCGCAACACCGTCGAGTCGGGCCTGTACGTGACCGCTGGCACCAAGGTGGCGCTGCTGGACGAGCACAACAACCTGGTCAAAGTGGTCAAGGCTCGTGAACTGGCCGGTCAGACCGACCTGCTGTTCCGTCGCAATTCGGAAACCGGCGCTGTGGAATGCAAAACCCACAAATCGGCGATCGAACTGAACGAAGCGCTGCACGCTCACAACTAAGCGCCGCTGTGACCTCCTGTGGGAGCGGGCTTGCTCGCGAAGACGGTGTGTCAGTCACCCTTCATTTTGACTGACACGACGCATTCGCGGGCAAGCCCGCTCCCACAGGGTTCGGCGTTAACCCGCCCATCTTCACCAGGGCTTGAAACCGTGATGATTCCCTCCCCCTGGCGCGCCGATTTCCCGGCCATCGCCGCCCTGCAACGGCAAGACCAGACCTATCTGGACAACGCCGCCACCACGCAAAAACCCCAGGCCCTGCTCGACGCGCTGGCGCATTACTACGCCAATGGCGCGGCCAACGTGCATCGTGCTCAGCATCTGCCCGGCGCCCACGCCACGCAGGCGTTCGAGGACAGCCGCCTGAAGGTTGCCCAGTGGCTGAATGCCGGTGACAGCGGGCAGATCATCTTCACCCACGGCGCCACCAGTGCGCTGAATCTCCTGGCTTACGGCCTGGAACATCTTTTCCTTCCAGGCGATGAAATTGTCATCAGCGCCCTGGAGCATCACGCCAATCTGCTGCCGTGGCAGCAACTGGCACAACGTCGCGACCTCAAACTGGTGATCCTGCCGCTGGACGATGACGGCGTGATCGACCTCGCTGCTGCCGTTCACCTGATCGGTCCGCGCACTCGCTTGCTGGCGGTCAGCCAGTTGTCCAACGTACTGGGCGCCTGGCAACCGTTGCCGGCACTGCTGGCAATGGCCAAGGCGCACAACGCGTTGACCGTGGTCGATGGCGCTCAAGGCGTGGTTCACGGCCGGCATGACGCGCAGGCGCTGGGTTGCGACTTTTATGTGTTTTCCAGCCACAAGTTGTACGGGCCCGATGGCCTTGGCGTGCTGTTCGGGCGCAACGCCGCGCTCGAACAACTGCGCCCGTGGCAGTTCGGTGGCGAAATGGTGCTGGAAGCCAATTATCACGACGCGCGTTTCCGCCCGGCGCCACTGGGTTTCGAAGCGGGAACGCCGCCGATTGCCAGCGTGATCGGCCTCGGCGCGACCCTCGATTATCTGGCCGGTCTGGATCAGGACGCCGTGTCCACCCACGAAGCGGCGCTGCACGACTATCTGTTGCGCGGCCTTGCTGCCCGCAATGGCATCCGTCTGCTGGGCAAGCCGCAACTGGCGCTGGTCAGTTTTGTCGTGGAAGGTGTGCACAACGCCGATCTTGCGCACTTGCTGACCGAACAGGGCATCGCCGTGCGTGCCGGACACCACTGCGCGATGCCGTTGCTCAAGCGTTTCGAACTGGCCGGGGCGATTCGTGTGTCGCTGGCGCTGTACAACGATTCCGAAGATCTGGAGCGGTTCTTTGAAGCGCTGGATCAGGCGCTGGAGCTGTTGCGATGAGCCTGCCGGTCGAGGCCGCCGACGCGCTGCAAACGTTTCAGAACGCCGCCGGCTGGGAACAGCGGGCGCGGCTGTTAATGCAATTTGGTGACCGCCTGCCGCCGTTGAGCGATGCGGACAAGTGCGAGGCCAATCGGGTGCACGGCTGTGAAAGCCAGGTGTGGCTGGTTGGAGAGTTGCGCGACGGTCACTGGCAATTCGCAGCAGGCAGCGATGCGCGGATGATTCGCGGATTGGTGGCGTTGTTGCTGTTGCGGGTCAACGGCTTGTCGGCCGCCGAGTTGCAGCAAATCGATCTGCCGGAGTGGTTCAATCAATTGGGACTGTCGCGGCAGTTGTCGCCGTCGCGCAGCAATGGCTTGAATGCCGTGCTGCAGCGGATGAACGAGCTGGCGCAGTAAAAGGGCTGCTGGGCAGCCCTATGCTTCAGGCCTGAGGCTTGACCCGATCCGCCGGTCGCCGCACGCCCGCCACAATCTTGTCTACGGCCTTGGTCGCCGCGACCATGCCGAACGTCGCCGTCACCATCATCACCGCGCCAAACCCGCCGGCGCAGTCCAGTTTCACGCCGTCACCGACAAAACTCTTCTGCAGGCAAATGCTGCCGTCCGGCTTCGGATAGCGCAGCTGTTCGGTGGAGAACACGCACGGCACGCTGTAATGGCGGGTCACGGTTCGCGAGAAACCGTAGTCACGGCGCAACGTTGAACGCACTTTCGAAGCCAGCGGATCGTTGAAGGTGCGGTTGAGGTCGCAGACCTGAATCAACGTTGGATCGATCTGTCCGCCAGCTCCACCGGTGGTGATGATCTGAATCTTGCGGCGCTTGCACCAGGCGATCAGCGCAGCCTTGGCGTTGACCGCATCAATGCAGTCGATCACGCAGTCGATGTTCGGCGTGATGTATTCGGCCATGGTGTCGCGGGTGACGAAGTCCGCCACGGCGTGCACCTTGCAGTCCGGGTTGATCCCGCGCAGACGCTCGGCCATCACCTCGACCTTGGGTTTGCCGACGGTGCTGTCGAGCGCGTGCAACTGGCGGTTGGCGTTGCTGACGCAGACGTCGTCGAGGTCGAACAGCGAAATCTCGCCCACCCCGCAACGGGCCATGGCTTCCGCCGCCCAGGAACCGACGCCGCCAACGCCGACAATCGCCACATGGGCTGCACGCAGGCGCTCGAGGCCCTCGATGCCATACAAACGGGCGATGCCTGCAAACCGCGGATCTTCTGTACTCATGACCATTACCCTGAAAACCGGCGCGCATTATAGGGCCGTCGGCGGCCAAGAGCATCTTTGCGCTATGAACGGCGAACGCGCCTGCTTTAATTGAAGCTGCACGTAACAAAGATTTGTCTTACACACTGAAACGAAAGAACTTAAGTCAGGTTGGATTGCCCAACGTCCGGCATTTCCCTGTCTCTTGTAGGACTCAGCGAACTGCCGGTGTAGGATGCGCGCCCTCCTGGCGTCAACCAGCCGACCCTTCGTTCCACAGCCTTTGGAACCCGACACAGCTATGTCATCGCGTAAATTTGGACTCAACCTGGTGGTGGTTCTGGCAATCGCCGCCCTGTTCACCGGTTTCTGGGCGCTGATCAACCGCCCCGTTTCCGCGCCGAACTGGCCGGAGCAGATCTCCGGTTTCTCCTATTCACCGTTCCAGCAGGGACAGTTCCCACAGAAGGATCAGTATCCGTCCGACGATGAAATGCGCCGCGACCTGGAGATCATGAGCAAGCTGACGGACAACATCCGCATCTACTCGGTCGACGGCTCCCTGCAGGACATCCCGAAACTGGCGGAAGAATTCGGTCTGCGCGTGACCCTGGGGATCTGGATCAGCCCCGACCAGGAGCGCAACGAGCGGGAGATCGCTAAAGCTATCGAGTTGGCCAACTCTTCGCGCAGTGTGGTTCGCGTGGTGGTCGGCAACGAAGCACTGTTCCGGGAGGAAATCACGCCTGAGGCCCTGATCGTCCTGCTGGATCGTGTCCGTGCAGCGGTGAAGGTACCGGTCACCACCTCCGAACAATGGCATATCTGGGAGAAATACCCGCAACTGGCCAAACACGTCGACCTGATTGCCGCCCACGTTCTGCCCTACTGGGAATTCATTCCGGTGGACAAGGCCGGGCAGTTCGTTTTCGACCGCGCCCGCGACCTGAAAAAGATGTTCCCGAAAAAACCGCTGCTGCTGTCCGAAGTGGGCTGGCCGAGCAACGGCCGCATGCGCGGTGGCGCCGATGCGTCGCCGGCGGATCAGGCGATCTACCTGCGCACGCTGGTCAACAAACTCAACCGCCAGGGCTTCAACTACTTCGTGATCGAAGCGTTTGACCAGCCGTGGAAGGCCAGCGACGAAGGTTCGGTTGGCGCCTACTGGGGCGTGTTCAACGCCGCGCGCCAGCAGAAATTCAACTTCGAAGGTCCGGTGGTGGCGATCCCGCAATGGCGCGTGCTGGCCATCGGTTCGGTGGTGCTGGCGCTGCTGTCGCTGACCCTGCTGATGATCGACGGCTCGGCCCTGCGTCAGCGCGGCCGTACCTTCCTGACCTTTATCGCGTTTCTGTGCGGTTCGGTGCTGGTGTGGATCGGTTACGACTACAGCCAGCAGTACAGCACGTGGTTCAGCCTGACGGTGGGCTTCCTGCTGGCGCTCGGTGCGCTCGGGGTGTTCATCGTGTTGCTGACCGAGGCCCACGAACTGGCCGAAGCGGTGTGGATTCACAAACGCCGGCGTGAATTCCTGCCGGTGGTCGGCGATTCTGATTACCGCCCGAAAGTTTCGATCCACGTGCCCTGCTACAACGAGCCGCCGGAGATGGTCAAACAGACCCTCAACGCCCTGGCCAACCTCGACTATCCGGACTTCGAAGTCCTGATCATCGACAACAACACCAAGGACCCGGCGGTCTGGGAACCGGTGCGCGACTACTGCGAAACGCTCGGCCCGCGCTTCAAGTTCTTCCACGTCTCGCCTCTGGCCGGCTTCAAGGGCGGCGCGCTGAACTACCTGATCCCGCACACCGCCAAGGACGCCGAAGTGATCGCGGTGATCGACTCCGACTACTGCGTGCACCCGAACTGGCTCAAGCACATGGTGCCGCACTTCGCCGCCCCGAAAATCGCCGTGGTGCAGTCGCCGCAGGATTATCGCGACCAGAACGAAAGCACCTTCAAAAAGCTCTGCTACGCCGAATACAAAGGCTTCTTCCACATCGGCATGGTCACCCGCAACGACCGCGACGCGATCATCCAGCACGGCACCATGACCATGACCCGTCGTTCGGTTCTGGAAGAACTGGGCTGGGCCGACTGGTGCATCTGTGAAGACGCCGAACTCGGTCTGCGGGTATTCGAGAAAGGCCTGTCGGCGGCGTATTACCACGACAGTTACGGCAAGGGTCTGATGCCGGACACCTTCATCGACTTCAAGAAGCAGCGGTTCCGCTGGGCCTACGGTGCAATCCAGATCATCAAGCGCCACACCCGCAGCCTGCTGCGCGGCAAAGACACCGAGCTGACCCGCGGCCAGCGTTACCACTTCCTCGCAGGCTGGCTGCCTTGGGTGGCGGACGGCATGAACATCTTCTTCACCGTCGGCGCGCTGTTGTGGTCGGCGGCGATGATCATCGTGCCGCAACGGGTCGACCCACCGCTGCTGATCTTCGCGATCCCGCCGCTGGCGCTGTTCGTGTTCAAGGTCGGCAAGATCATCTTCCTCTACCGTCGCGCCGTGGGCGTGAACCTCAAGGATGCATTCTGCGCGGCACTGGCCGGTCTGGCGTTGTCGCACACCATCGCCAAAGCGGTGCTGTACGGCTTCTTCACCAGCAGCATTCCGTTCTTCCGCACCCCGAAAAACGCCGACAACCATGGCTTCTGGGTGGCGATTTCCGAAGCCCGGGAAGAGCTGTTCATCATGCTGCTGTTGTGGGGCGCGGCACTGGGGATCTTCCTGGTGCAGGGCATTCCGAGCAACGACATGCGCTTCTGGGTGGCCATGTTGCTGGTGCAGTCGCTGCCGTACGTGGCGGCGCTGATCATGGCGTTCCTGTCGTCGCTGCCAAAACCTGCGGCGGCGCCTGAACCGGCACCGGTGGTCTAAATCCTCACCGATGCACTAAACGGCGGCCAATGGTCGCCGTTTTGCTTTAAGATAACCGCCATTTTGCGCGCCTTGCCCCCCAGCTTTCGGAGTTTTCCATGACGGCCCACGCCGACCTTTCGCCGACCCTCCAACTCGCCATCGACCTGATCCGCCGTCCGTCCGTGACGCCGGTCGACGCCGATTGCCAGAAGCAGATGATGCAGCGCCTGGGCGATGCCGGTTTCCAGCTGGAACCGATGCGCATCGAAGATGTGGATAACTTCTGGGCGACTCACGGCAAAGGCGACGGCCCGGTGCTGTGCTTCGCTGGCCACACCGACGTGGTACCAACCGGCCCGGTGACGGCCTGGCAGATCGACCCGTTCAACGCGGTGATCGACGAGCACGGCATGCTCTGCGGCCGTGGCGCGGCGGACATGAAAGGCAGCCTGGCCTCGATGACCGTAGCGGCCGAGCGTTTCGTCGCCGACTACCCGGATCACAAGGGCAAGGTTGCATTCCTGATCACCAGCGACGAAGAAGGCCCGGCGCATCACGGCACCAAGGCTGTGGTCGAGCGCCTGGCAGCCCGTAACGAGCGTCTGGACTGGTGCATCGTCGGCGAACCGTCGAGCACCACGCTAGTGGGCGACGTGGTGAAGAACGGTCGTCGCGGCTCCCTCGGCGCCAAACTGACCGTGCGCGGTGTCCAGGGCCACGTCGCCTATCCGCATCTGGCGAAGAACCCGATCCACCTCGCTGCCCCGGCTCTGGCCGAGCTGGCAGCCGAGCATTGGGATCACGGCAACGACTTCTTCCCGCCGACCAGTTTCCAGATTTCCAACGTCAACTCCGGCACCGGCGCGACCAACGTGATTCCGGGCGATCTGGTGGCGGTGTTCAACTTCCGCTTCTCCACCGAGTCGACCGTTGAAGGGCTGCAGAAACGCGTCGCCGACATCCTCGACAAGCACGGCCTGGACTGGCACATCGACTGGGCGCTGTCCGGTCTGCCATTCCTCACCGAGCCGGGTGCGCTGCTCGACGCGGTGTCGTCGAGCATCAAGGACATCACTGGCCGCGAGACCAAGGCGTCCACCAGCGGCGGCACCTCCGACGGTCGTTTCATCGCGACCATGGGTACGCAGGTTGTTGAGCTGGGCCCGGTCAACGCAACCATCCACCAGGTCAACGAGCGCGTGCTGGCGGCCGATCTCGACGTGCTGACCGAGATCTACTACCAGACCCTGATCAAGTTGCTCGTCTGATGCTCGCGTGCCCGATCTGCAGTGAACCGCTAAACGCGGTGGACAACGGCGTGGTCTGCCCCGCCGGCCACCGCTTTGACCGTGCGCGCCAGGGTTACCTCAACCTGCTGCCGGTGCAGCACAAGAACAGCCGCGATCCCGGTGACAATCAGGCGATGGTCGAGGCCCGCCGCGACTTTCTGAACGCCGGGCATTACGCGCCAGTGGCCAAGCGCCTGGCGGAACTGGCGGCGAGTTATGCGCCGGCGCGCTGGGTCGATATCGGTTGTGGCGAGGGTTACTACACCGCGCAGATCGCCGAGGCTTTGCCCGACGCCGACGGTTACGCGCTGGACATCTCGAAGGAAGCGGTCAAACGCGCCTGCAAACGCAACCCGGCGCTGACCTGGTTGATCGCCAGCATGGCCCGGGTGCCACTGGCCTCCGGCAGTTGCCAGTTTCTGGCCAGCGTCTTCAGCCCACTGGACTGGGAAGAGGCCAAACGCCTGCTCAGTGTTGGCGGCGGCCTGATGAAAGTCGGCCCGACCAGCGGCCATCTGATGGAACTGCGCGAACGCCTGTACGACGAAGTGCGCGAATACACCGACGACAAGCACCTGGCCCTGGTGCCGGAAGGCATGGCGCTGGCGCACAGTGAAACCCTGGAATTCAAACTGACGCTGGACAAGCCCGAGGATCGCGCCAACCTGCTGGCGATGACGCCCCACGGCTGGCGCGCCAGTGCCGAGCGCCGCGCGGCGGTGATCGAACAGGCCGAGCCGTTCGTGACCACGGTCTCGATGCGCTACGATTATTTCGTTCTTCAATAACTTTTGGTCCCGGGCAACGACCCGGGGCCGGCTAAATCCGCGAATGGATTTTTCAGACCCGCAGTGAGGATATCCATGCGCCAACCGGACATCGAGATTTACCTGAAAGACGCCGACGTCGACCACAAGGCCATATCCGCCTGGCTGGGCGCCGCCCTCGGCCCGTGCAGCGACTGGGTACAGAAAGGTCAGACGTACAAGTGCAAGGCCGGCAACATCCCGGTGACCTGGCTGCCGAAAGCCGTGGGCAAGTGGAACAGCCTGTACCTGGAAAGCGACGCGACCCCTTGGGACGACGACATCGCCTGCGCCCGGGCAGCCTTTGCCGCGCTGAACGTCGAAGTGCGCTGCGCGCCGGGGACGTGGGTCGAGGAAGAAGGTGAAGAAACGGCGGATCGCTGGATCCGGATCAGCGCCGATGGTGAAGAAGAGATCACCTGGAAAACGGCTTAAAAACCAGCAACACAATGACAATGTGGGAGCGAGCCTGCTCGCGATTGCGTAGTGTCAGTCGATATCAAGGCTGACTGATACACCGCAATCGTCGGAACGCCGCCCGGAGCAGGCTCGCTCCCACAATGATTTTCGGTGTTCTGAAGATTTGCGTTACAGGCCTACAACGTCTTCAGCCTGCAACCCCTTCTGCCCTTCCACCACCGCGTATTCAACCTGCTGACCCTCGGTCAGCGAACGGTGGCCTTCGCCACGGATCGCGCGGTAGTGCACGAACACGTCCACCCCGTCTTCGCGCTGAATGAAGCCGTAGCCCTTGGCGTCGTTGAACCACTTCACGTTGCCGGTTTCACGTGTTGCCATCTGTTCATACTCCTTTTTTATTATTGAACAGGCTTTTCGCAGGAAAGCCTTTGAGGAACGTCAGCCTGCGTCCGACGTCCATAAAAGGGCCCCGGCGACAGATCGCCGAGTATATGACAGGCGGCAAAACTCTCAACAGGAGATTACTTCGCCGCTTTTTTGCCGATTTTCGCCCAATACGGCAAACTGTCGACCGCCCGAGCAAACGCTCGGTTTATCCACTCACGCAGAAGCCGTATGACCCGTTCCCCGTTCCGCCGTCTTGTGTTTGGCACCTTGCGCCGACTGTTGTATCTCTGGGTTCGCTCCGAGACGATCAACCAGTCGTCGTTCACCCTCAACCTCGACCGCAGTCGTCCGGTGTTCTACGTCCTGCAAAATCCATCGCTGACTGATCTGGCGGTGGTCGACACCGAGTGCACCAAGGCCGGCCTGCCGCGCCCGGTGCTGCCGGTGTCCGTGGGTTCGCTGATCGAACCGGCAGCGTTTTTCTACCTGACGCCGGACCCGGACTGGCTCGGTCGCCAGGACAAGCGCGGTGCACCGCCGACCCTGACCCGACTGGTCAGCGCCCTCAGCCAGAACGCTGCCGAAGACGCGCAGATCATTCCGGTCAGCGTGTTCTGGGGCCAGTCGCCGGACAGCGAAAACAGCCCGTGGAAACTGCTGTTCGCCGACAGCTGGGCCGTCACCGGGCGTCTGCGTCGCCTGCTGAGCATCATGATTCTGGGGCGCAAGACCCGCGTGCAATTCTCCGCACCGATCCACCTGCGCGAACTGATCGAACACAACAAGGGCCACGAGCGCACGGTGCGCATGGCCCAGCGGATCCTGCGGGTGCACTTCCGCAACCTCAAGGCTGCAGTGATCGGTCCGGACATTTCCCACCGCCGCAACCTGGTCAAAGGCCTGCTCAACCAGCCGCTGGTCAAGCAAGCGATCCTCGACGAAGCCGAGCGCGAAAACATCTCCCCGGAAAAAGCCAAGGCCCAAGCCCTGCGCTACGGCAACGAGATCGCCTCGGACTACACCTACACCGCGATCCGTTTTCTGGAAGTGGTGCTGAGCTGGTTCTGGAACAAGATCTACGACGGGATCAAGGTCAACCACATCGAAGGCGTGCAGAAGGTCGCCCAGGGTCACGAAGTGATCTACGTGCCGTGCCACCGCAGCCACATCGACTATCTGCTGCTGTCGTACTTGCTGTTCCGCAATGGCCTGACCCCGCCGCACATCGCCGCCGGGATCAACCTCAACATGCCGGTGATCGGCAGCCTGCTGCGCCGTGGCGGCGCGTTCTTCATGCGCCGCACGTTCAAGGGCAATCCACTGTACACCTCGGTGTTCAACGAATACCTGCACACCCTGTTCACCAAAGGTTTCCCGGTCGAGTACTTCGTCGAGGGCGGTCGCTCGCGTACCGGGCGCATGCTGCAACCGAAAACCGGGATGCTCGCAATCACCATGCGCAGCTTCCTGCGCTCGTCGCGGATGCCGATCGTGTTTGTCCCGGTGTACATCGGTTATGAGCGCGTGCTCGAAGGCCGCACCTACCTCGGCGAGCTGCGTGGCGCGAGCAAGAAGAAAGAATCGATCTTCGACATCTTCAAAGTCATCGGCGCGCTAAAGCAGCGCTTCGGCCAGGTGGCGGTGAACTTTGGCGAACCGATCAAACTCGCGGAGTTCCTCGACAGCGAACAGCCCGACTGGCGCCAGCAGGAACTCGGCCCGCAGTACAAGCCGGCGTGGCTCAACGAAACCACCAATCGCCTCGGCGAAAAAGTCGCGCAGCACCTGAACGAAGCGGCGGCGATCAACCCGGTCAACCTGGTGGCGCTGGCGCTGCTGTCGACCACCCGCCTGGCGCTGGATGATCGGGCCATGGCGCGGGTGCTGGATCTGTATCTGGCGCTGCTGCGCAAGGTCCCGTACTCGCCGCACACCACGTTGCCGGAAGGCGATGGCCGCGCGCTGATCGAGCACGTGAAGGACATGGATCTGCTGTCCGAGCAGAACGATGCGCTGGGCAAGATTCTTTATCTGGACGAGCAGAACGCCGTCCTGATGACCTATTACCGCAACAACGTGCTGCACATCTTCGCCCTGCCGGCGCTGCTGGCGAGCTTCTTCCAGAGCACCTCGCGCATGAGCCGCGAACAGATCCTGCGCTACACCCGCGCGCTGTATCCGTACCTGCAATCAGAGCTGTTCATTCGCTGGACGCTGGACGAACTGGATGCGGTGATCGATCAGTGGCTGGAAGCGTTCGTCGAACAAGGCCTGCTGCGTTTCGAGAAAGACGTGTACCTGCGCCCGGCACCGAGCTCGCGGCATTTCGTGCTGCTGACCCTGCTGTCGAAGAGCATCGCCCAAACCTTGCAACGCTTCTACATGACCGTTTCCCTGCTGCTCAACAGCGGCCAGAACAGCATCAGCGCCGAAGAGCTGGAAGACCTGTGCACGGTCATGGCCCAGCGCCTGTCGATCCTGCACGGCCTGAACGCACCGGAGTTCTTCGACAAGAGCCTGTTCCGCCACTTCATCCAGACCCTGCTCGACCTCGACGTACTGCGTCGCGACGAAGCCGGCAAGTTGAGCTACCACGAACTGCTCGGCGAACTGGCCGAAGGCGCGGCCAAACGGGTGTTGCCGGCGGAGATTCGCTTGTCGATCCGTCAGGTGGCACTGCATCGCAGCGAAGATGCGGCCGATCAGCCCGCCGCTCAGTCCGAGACCTGATGCAAACCTGTGGGAGNNNCGCCTTCGCGAGCAAGCCCGCTCCCACAATGAAAGGATATTTACCATGAAAAAAATGACCGTTCTCGCTGCCGCTGCCCTGCTCAGCGCCTGCCAGTCGACCTCACCGGCCGGCAAGGTCAGCCTCGACGGCGAAGTGTTCTACCTGCAACGCATCGCCCTGCCACCCAGTGCGACCTTGAGTGTGAGCCTGCAGGACGTTTCGCTGGCCGACGCTCCGGCCGTGGTACTCGACGAACAGAAAGGACCGGTCAAAGGCCAGGTGCCGCTGCCGTTCCACTTGAGCTACGATCCGGCCCAGGTCAAACCCGGCCACCGCTACTCGGTCAGCGCGCGCATCGAAGTCAACGGCGAGCTGATGTTCATCACCACCGAAAACCATGCCGTGCAGCTTGATGGCAAGGATCCGCAGCCACTGAAGATCCGCGTCGACGCCGCCCGCTAACCCTCTCCGAACAAGGAAGCCGCCATGCTCCGCCCTACCCTTCGCTTCGCCGGCCTGTGCGCGGGCCTGATGATCTCCGCCAACGCACTGGCCCTGTCCCTCAGCGACCTGTCGCAAGGCGACGCCACCGGTGGCCTCAAGGATGCCCTGACCCAGGGCGCGCAACTGGCCGTCAAACAACTCGGCACCCCGGGCGGCTTCAGCAACAACCCGGACGTGAAGATCGAACTGCCGGGCAAACTCGGGAAAGTCGCCGGCAAGATGAAAGCCTTCGGCATGGGCGCTCAAGTTGAAGAACTGGAAACCGCCATGAACAAGGCCGCGGAAACCGCCGTCACCCAGGCCCAGCCTATCCTCGTCGACGCCGTGAAGAAAATGAGCGTGGAAGACGCCAAAGGCATCCTCAGCGGCGGCAACGACTCTGCTACTCAATACCTGGACAAATCCAGCCGCGAACAGATCCGCACCAAGTTCCTGCCGATCGTCAAGCAGGCAACCGACAAAGTCGGCGTAGCCCAGAAATACAACGCCTTCGCCGGCCAGGCCGCAACCTTCGGCGTGGTGGATGCGAAGAGCGCCAATATCGAAAGCTACGTGACCGAACAAGCGCTGAATGGCCTGTTCGAAATGATCGGCAAACAGGAAGAAACCATTCGCAAGAACCCGGCCGCTGCGGCGACGAGTCTGGCGAAAAAAGTGTTCGGTACGCTCTAAACCGGCACCACACGGGAGTGAGTTTTCTCACTCCCGTTGTTCAATCCGTCGCCAGCAGACACACGTAAAAAGTACACCCACTCGCGTCCCATTTTCTTCTTCTCGAAAACCTGCAGCTCAACCAACCCGCTCAACGCCGACACCGCTGTGTTGTAGGCACAACCAAGATGCTCCTTGACGTTCCCCGCCGTGAACTCCTTCGCCACCCCGCTCCTGGCCACCTGATAAATGGCCCGCTGCCGCTCTGTCAGCCGATCAAAAAAGCCCGAACAGGTCAACCAGCGCTCGAAGCCTTCGCTGTACGCCACACTCTTGCGGTACACATCGGTAAAACCCTCCACCGCCCGCAAAATCACCGAACACTGAAACTCGATGAAGTACGTCAGGTCGAGCTCATCAGCCTCGCTGTGCAAATACGACCGCCCGTACTTTACCGGCGCGTTGCGCAGTAAAAGACTGATCGCGATATAGCGGAATGCCGAAAACTCATGCTTGAACATGAACCAGTAAAACAGCGCCCTGGCGACCCGCCCGTTGCCGTCGCGAAAGGGATGTTCATAGCCCAGGGCAAAGTGAAGCGTGATCGCCTTGATCAGCGGATGCAGGTAGTTTTTTTGCCGAGGTGAACCCTGTGGTTGATTGATCCACTGCGAGAGCAAATCCAGTCGCCTCACCAATCCGACCGCAGGCGGTGGCGAGTGCACGGTATTTCCTTCGCCGTCCTGCACCACCACTTCATCGTTCGTCCTGAAAAGTCCGGGGTCGTACTGCGCGTCATCAATGCCTTCGACACCGACCCGATGCATCGACGCAATCAACCTCACGCTCAAAGGCTCGTAACGTTTTTCCCAGGCGAAATTCATCATCCGGTAATTACCCATGACCATCCGCTCATCCGGCGTCCGCGGCTGGCGCCGTTGCTTGAGCATGTCCTTGGCAACACGAGTGGTGGTCGCGGCGCCCTCCAGCTGACTGCTGCTGATCGCCTCATCCTCGATCAGATCGTTGAGCAGATAACTGAAATACGCCCGCTCGCCTATCTGGCTGGTCATGTATTCCAGCGACGCCGTCGTGGTTTGCCGATCAACCACTGAAAGGGCCTTCTGCGCGGTTGGCGTCGGCACAAACTTCCCCCACTGCGCCGGTTCCCCCAAACGCAGAAGATGAATGTACTGAGCGACACGCGCCTTCTTGACCAGCGCCCAACACAAACGCGAATCCAGCCCGCTGGCCCAGCGATACCGCAAATCCTCAAAAGGCAGATACCGCCCCTGATCATCCAGCGGCTTGAGCAACGCAAGATAGTCCGCCAGACGCTGCTTGTGAGGCGCGCGCATCAACAACTCAAAGACCGGATCGGCCCGACCTTTCAATACCGGCGGTTTCTTCATCAACGCTGCTCAACCAAGGCTGAAAAACAGCCTCGAGTACAGCACCGCCAACACAGCGACTCAATATCGGAGGCGTCTGAAAAACTTGTAGGAGGCGACACAGAGTCCTACACCATTGTTTTGCTCAGCTGTCAGGCTGCCATCGCTAGCAGGCCAGCTCCGACAAGATTGAGTCCAACCGATAGAGCATGGTCGGCAGACAGGCCGCCTTCGCGAGCAAGCTCGCTCCCACAGAAAAGCGCAAAACCCTACACTCCGATGCGCTTCGCTTCTAACCACTCAACACAATGAGCGTTAGCTCGAGTAACGCTTTTGACGTGCCGGCCCCTTCGGCCGGCTGAGTGGAGGGATTTATCCGGGGGTAGGCGCGAAGCGCCGTTCGACGAAGTCGAACACATCGAGAGGAGGTGCAGCGAAGCAAACCGGAGGCGATGCCCCCGGATGAATCCCGGAACGAAGGAACCCCGAGCCCCAGCGAGGGGCCGAACGCCAGGGCCCAGCCTTTTGGTTCCTTTTTGGCGTTTGAAAAAGGGACTCGCCGTAAGGGCGAAACCGCCAGCCGCAACACCCGCAGAAACGGATATTCACCCAAAACCCCAAGAGCATGGTCGGCCCAAAGGCCGCCACGCTCAAACAGCCTCAAGCCTCCTTGCGAACCCGGAACCAAGCCGCATACAACGCCGGCAAAAACAAAAGCGTCAAAGCAGTAGCAACAATCAACCCCCCCATAATCGCCACCGCCATCGGCCCAAAAAACACACTGCGAGAAAGCGGAATCATCGCTAACACCGCCGCCAAAGCCGTCAACACAATCGGCCGGAACCGCCGCACGGTCGCCTCGATAATCGCCTGCCACGGCTTGAGCCCGGCGGCGATGTCCTGCTCGATCTGATCCACCAGAATCACCGAGTTACGCATGATCATCCCCGACAGCGCGATCGTCCCGAGCATCGCCACAAACCCGAACGGCTGACGGAACACCAGCAGAAACAGCGTCACTCCGATCAACCCCAGCGGCGCCGTCAGAAACACCATCGCCGTGCGTGAGAAGCTACGCAATTGCACCATCAGCAACGTCAGCACCACGACAATGAACATCGGCACCCCGGCGTTCACCGACTTCTGCCCACGCTCCGAATCCTCGACCGTACCGCCGACATCCAGCAGATAGCCGTCCGGCAATTCGGCGCGGATCGGATCAAGCGTCGGCATGATCTGCTTCACCAGCGTTGCCGGTTGTTCCTTGCCATAGATGTCCGCCCGCACGGTCACGTTCGGCAGACGATTGCGGTGCCAGATGATGCCTTCCTCGAAGCCATATTCCAGCGTGGCAATCTGCGACAGCGCGACGCTGCGACCGTTGTCGGTCGGCACCGCCAGACTCGGCAGCAACGACAGTTCGGTGCGCTCGTGCACGGTGCCGCGCAGGAGGATTTCGATCAGTTCGTTGTCCTCGCGGTACTGGCTGACGCTGGAGCCGGTCAGCGAACTCTGAAGGAATTTCGCCAGATTCGCCGTGCTCACACCCAGTGCCCGGGCGCGATCCTGATCAATGTTCAGGTACACGACCTTGCTCGGCTCTTCCCAGTCCAGATGCACATTCACCACATGCGGGTTCTCGCGCACCTTGGCCGCCACCTTGCGCGCCAAAGCACGGACTTCCTCGATGTGTTCGCCGGTGACGCGGAACTGCACCGGATAGCCAACCGGCGGACCGTTCTCCAGGCGCGTGACCCGCGAGCGCAAGGCCGGGAACTGCTCGTTCAACGTGTCGATCAGCCAGGTGCGCAGCGCTTCGCGCTCCTCGATGGTTTTCGCCAGAACGACGAACTGGGCGAAGCTCGCCGCCGGCAGTTGTTGATCCAGCGGCAGATAGAAACGTGGCGAACCGGTGCCGACGTAAGCGACATAGTTGTCGATGCCAGCGTGATCCTTGAGCATCGCTTCCAGCCGTTTGACTTCGGCCGTGGTATTGGCCAGCGAGGCGCCCTCGGCAAGCTTCAGATCGACCATCAGCTCCAGTCGCCCGGAAGCCGGAAAGAATTGCTGCGGCACGAACCGGAACAACGCCAGCGACGCAACAAATAGCAGCACGGTGAGCACGATCACGGTTTTGCGCCGACGTACGCACCACTCCACCAGACGCCGTACCCGTTGGTAGAACGGCGTGCCGTAGGGATCAGTGTGGCCGTCAGCCGTGCCGTGTTTGGCCGCGTGAATTTTCGCCAGATCCGGCAGGAGCTTTTCCCCCAGATACGGCACGAACACCACCGCCGCTACCCAGGATGCGAGCAAGGCGATGGTCACCACCTGGAAGATCGAGCGGGTGTATTCGCCGGTGCCGGATTGCGCCGTGGCAATTGGCAGGAAACCGGCGGCGGTGATCAGCGTACCGGTGAGCATCGGGAACGCGGTGCTGGTCCAGGCGTAACTGGCGGCTTTGATCCGGTCAAAGCCCTGCTCCATTTTGATCGCCATCATCTCCACGGCGATGATCGCGTCGTCCACCAGCAAACCCAGCGCCAGTACCAGCGCACCGAGGGAAATCTTGTGCAGGCCGATGCCGAGGTAATACATGCAGGCGAACGTCATCGCCAGCACCAGCGGAATGGTCAGCGCCACCACCATGCCGGTGCGCACGCCGAGGGAGAAGAAGCTCACCAGCAACACGATGGCCAGCGCTTCGACCAGCACCTGGACGAACTCGCCGACGCCGGTTTTCACGGCTGCGGGCTGGTCGGAGACCTTGCGCAATTGCATGCCGGCCGGCAGGTTTTTCTGGATGCGGGCGAATTCGATTTCCAAGGCCTTGCCCAGCACCAGAATGTCGCCGCCGTCCTTCATCGCTACCGCAAGACCGATGGCGTCTTCGCCCATGAAGCGCATGCGCGGTGCCGGAGGATCGTTGAAACCGCGCCGCACGTCAGCGACATCGGAGATGCGGAACGTACGATCCCCGACCCGGATCGGGAAGTTCTTGATCTCGTCGACTGTCTGAAAATTCCCCGACACCCGCAGCTGCAAACGCTCGCTGCCGGTTTCGAAAAACCCTGCGGTGGACACCGCGTTCTGTTCCTCCAGCGCCTGCTGCACGGCTGCCAGCGGCAAGCCGAGGGTGGCGAGTTTGACGTTGGACAGCTCGACCCAGACCTTCTCGTCCTGCAAACCGAGCAGATCGACCTTGCCCACGTCCTTGACCCGTTGCAGCTGGATCTGGATGCGGTCGGCGTAATCCTTGAGCACCGCGTAGTCGAAACCGTCGCCGGTCAGCGCATAGATATTGCCGAAGGTGGTGCCGAACTCATCGTTGAAAAACGGCCCCTGAATGCCCGGCGGCAGGGTCTGGCGAATGTCGCTGACTTTCTTGCGCACCTGATACCAGAGATCCGGAATCTCCACCGAATGCATCGAGTCGCGGGCAATGAACGTGACCTGGGATTCACCGGGGCGCGAGAACGAAACAATCCGCTCGTACTCGCCGGTTTCCATCAGTTTCTTTTCGATGCGTTCGGTAACCTGGCGCGAGACTTCCTGAGCCGTTGCGCCGGGCCAGCGGGTCTGGATGACCATCGCCTTGAAGGTGAACGGCGGGTCTTCGCTCTGGCCGAGCTTGGTGTAGGACAAGGCACCGACAATCGCCAGCAAAAGCATCAGGAACAGTACGATCTGGCGATTGCGCAGCGCCCAGGCGGAAAGATTGAAACCCATCGGGGATTACTCCTTGTCCGCCAGATTGACCACGCGGTTGGAGCGATCCACCGGACGCACCTGCTGCCCTTCCAGCAATACGTGAACGCCAGCGGCGACCACCCAGTCGCTGGCGTTCAGGCCTTCGAGCACCGGCACGGTTTTCTCACCGAACGGGCCGACGCGCACCGGGGTCTTTTTCAGGGTGTTGTTGGCGCTGACGACCCAGACGTAGGTCGCGCCGTTTTCGGCAGTCAGTGCCGAGAGCGGCACCGACAGCGGGATGACATCGGCGGTCTGCACGAAGACCCGGGCGCTCTGGCCCAGTTCTGCCGGGACCTTGCCGGCGGTGAATGAAATGCGTGCGGCGAAGGTGCGGGATTTCGGATCGGCTGCCGGCGACAGCTCGCGGATCTGCCCGGCGAAGCGCTGGTTCTGTTGCGTCCACAACTCCACCGAGACTGGCTGGCCGACCTTGAAGCGGCCGAAGCTCTGCTCCGGCAGGCTGATCAGCACTTCCCGTTCGCCGTCAGTGGCGAGAGTGAAAACGGTCTGCCCGGCGGCGACCACCTGCCCGACCTCCACCGAACGCTTGGCCACCACGCCATCCTGGGGCGCGCGCAGCACGGCGTAACTGGCCTGATTGGTCGAGACGTTGAATTCGGCCTTGATCTGTTTGAGGCGGGCTTCGCCGGAGCGGTAGAGATTTTCGGCATTGTCGTAGGCCGAGCGGCTGACCATCTGCCGTTCCATCAGGGTCTTGTAGCGGTCACGCTCGGCACGCACCAGGTTCAGGTTGGCTTCGGCGGCCGCAACCTGGGCCCGGGTGGCTTCCAGTTGCAGGCGTACATCCTGCGGATCGAGCTCGGCGAGTGGCTGATCGGCCTTCACCCGCTGACCTTCGTCGACCAGTCGTCGGCTGACTTTGCCGCCGATGCGGAACGCCAGATCGGGTTCGTAGCGGGCGCGAACCTCACCCGGATAACTTTCCATCGCCTGCGCCGAAGGCTCTGGCTGCACCACCATGGCCGGTCGCACGCTGACTTGCGTCACCTCTTCCTTGCCACATGCCGACAATAAAAACGCCAGACTGACTGGCACCGCAAAGGACAACGCATGGCGGAACATGGTGAAGGACCTTTCGCTAAGGAGGCTTGGAATAATTATACTGGCCGGTATGTTATTAATAGCAAACTCACCAGTCCAGTATTAAAAGCGAAGAATGTCGAACAATCTTTCCACTCCAAACGGCCCGGGCCGACCGAAGGATCCGGCCAAGCGCCAGGCGATTCTCGAGGCGGCGAAAATCCTGTTCCTGAGTCATGGCTATGCCAACACCAGCATGGACGCGGTGGCCGCCGAGGCCGGGGTGTCGAAGCTGACGGTCTACAGCCATTTCAACGACAAGGAGACGCTGTTCTCTGCCGCCGTGGTGGCCAAATGCGAGGAGCAATTGCCGCCGCTGTTCTTCGAATTGCCGGACGGCATCGCGGTGGAAAATGTGTTGCTGAACATTGCGCGAGGCTTTCACCACCTGATCAACAGCGATGAATCGGTGAACCTGCATCGTCTGATCATGGCCTTGGGCAGTCAGGATCCCAACCTGTCACTGATCTTCTTCGAGGCCGGCCCTCAGCGCATGGTGCAGGGAATGGAACGTTTGCTGCGGCGGATTCACGAGACCGGCGTGCTGAGCATCGACAACCCGCACAACGCCGCCGAACACTTCTTTTGCCTGATCAAGGGCGCCGGGAATTTCCGCCTGTTGTACGGCTGCGGTGAGCCGCTGACCGGCGAGGCGGCGGAAAGTCATGTGCAGGAAGTGGTCGGGCTGTTCATGCGGGCTTTTCGACCCTGAAAACAAAAATCCCACGCCATGCGTGGGATTTTCTTATGCGACGGCTCAGGCCTTGAGCGCTTTCTTCGGGTAGATGTCATAGCGGCTGGATTTGCCATCCAGCGCATGGCTCGGCTTCGGCCCTTCGATGCACGGCGCCTTGCGCGGGCGCTTGACCACCACCCGGTGCGTGGCCAGCGCCAACGCCGCTTCCAGCAAGGCCGGTGCATCCGGGTCATCGCCTACCAACGGGCGGAACAGGCGCATTTCCTTCTTCACCAGCGCGGTTTTCTCACGGTGCGGGAACATCGGGTCGAGGTAGATCACCTGCGGCGGCTCGCCCTCCCAATTGCGCATCACGTCGATGGAGTTTCCCTTGAGCAGCTTCATCCGTGCCACGATCGGCGCCACCTCGAAGTCTTCCGCAGCGCGGGCCAGACCATCCTCCAGCAAAGCACCGATCAATGGCTGGCGCTCGATCAGGTTCATCTCGCAACCGAGACTGGCCAGCACGAACGCATCCTTGCCCAGCCCTGCCGTCGCATCCAGCACCCGAGGACGCACGCCTTGAGCGATGCCGACCGCCTTGGCGATCATCTGCCCGCTGCCACCGCCGTACAACCGGCGATGGGCCGCGCCACCCTCGACAAAGTCCACCCGCACCGGCCCCGGCGCATCCGGCCCCAGCTGTTGCAGCTGCAAACCCTGCTCGCCGACCTGCAGGGCAAACTCGCCATCAGCTACCTGCAACGGCAGTTTCAGGCGCTGCGCCCACTGCTCGGCCTGCGCTTCGAACGTCGGGCCGAGGGCCTCGACATGGATGCGGCAGGCCGCGGGTTGCTCAATCATGGAAAACACGCTCAAAAAAGTTAAGGATCGGCAAAAACCGCCGATAACCCAATCAACGCGCATTTTGCCAGAGCTGAGCGTCAACCGAAAAAAATGTCAGGCATTCTTCCCACATCGATTGGCTACCTTTCGCCCACAGGCGATTTCAGCCGTCATAACACTCAAGCATTGGGCGGTGTCAGCCACCTGTGGCAGGATTTCTTTGCCCAGGCACTGGCCGAACAATCGAGTGATGTGGTGCCGGCCTGCGGCACGTTCCCACCGGTCGACCTGGAAAGCCCTGAAGAACCGACCGTCGGCAGCGAACTGCACGCACACATCGTCAGCCAGCGTGAATGCGATGTGGTTGAAACCGAGGTGCGTCCGCCGGAGCCGCTGTTCCTGCCGATCGCCGAAATCGACATGACACTGGCCGAGCCGTACCCTCCGTTCCCGCCAGAAGAAATCAAGACTCAGCAAAAGCAGCAGGATTTCGACAGCAGCTGGGTTCGTCCGGTCGTGATCAACAACGGCCAGCCGGTTCCGGAGCCGGGCCCTGCCCCGCAGAAAAAACCGCTGTACCTGCCGATTGCCGAGTTCGACCTGGATCTGCTGCAGCCGTACCCGCCGTTCCCGCCGGAAGCCATCGTCGAGCAGCAGAAAGCCCTGGACTTCGATAACGGCTGGGTACGCCCAATCGTTCAGCAGAACCTGCGCATCGCCGCCTGATTCCTCAGCGACACACGCTCCAGCGCCCGACATCGACATGAAAGTGATTGCGATGGGCGGCGTTGTAATCCGGACTCAACACCACACTGAACACCTCGCAGGCGCCATCGCGCACCTGACGTAGAAACTGCGCGTCTTGGTTTTGCTTCGGCCAGTCCTTGAGCACGCTGATCGCACGACCATCCGCCAGGCGGAAGCCGGCGATGTCCAGGGCATCGGCGCTGGCGTGGCGGCTGAGCGCGCCGCTCTCGCGGTTGTAGACGTTGCGGCAGGCAAAGCTGCCAAGATGATCGACCCGCGCCACGGATTGACCGTAGACCTGCTGCGCCGCCGGTTGCAACGTATGGCGCTCGAACATCGCAAACGCCACGGCCAACGGGCAACTGGCGAGAAAGCTGCTGCTGAGCCCCACCCCGCCGCCCTGCACGCGCAAAGCGCTGATCAACGGACATTTGGCATCCGGACTGTCGGCCTGTGGCGAAACCCGCAGGCCAGAGCTGCCCAATGCCTGCTGGCACAACAGCGGATCGCTGCGCAGGCGCATCAACTTGTAACCCGTGAGCCAGTTGGGCGTCGCCTGCACGTCCAGCGGCGCCCACGGGTTCCACTGCGGCGGCACATCGAGCCAACCGCGCCAGACGCCGATCAGCCCGCCACCGATGATCAGCAGGCCTGCCAACACCAGCCAGCGCCCCATGCTCATCCCTTGAAGAATTGATTGGCCTTGGCGTACGGCATCGAACGGGAGGTGAAGGTGAACGTGCCGGACTGCTGGATTTCTTCAGCCGCGCGGAAAAACTCACCCAATGCCGCCAGTGCCAGCGCCGAGCCGGTGCTGATCCGCTTCACGCCCATTTCTTCCAGCTCCTGCACGGTCAGTTTCAAGCCGCCGGACATCAACACATTGACCGGTTTCGGCGCCACTGCGCGCACTACCGCGAGGACTTCTTCGGCGGTGCGCAGGCCCGGCGCGTACAACACATCGGCGCCAGCTTCGGCAAAGGCCTGCAAGCGGCGGATGGTGTCGTTGAGATCGGGATTGCCGTGCAGGTAGTTTTCCGCTCGAGCGGTCAGGGTGAAGGGAAACGACAAGGTGCGCACGGCAGCGACGGCGGCTTCGATCCTTGCCACCGCGTGTTCGAAACAGTAGATCGGCGAGTCTTCCCGGCCGGTGGCATCTTCGATCGAACCACCCACGGCGCCCGCCTCGGCTGCGCGGATCAGACTCTGCGCCGATTCGGCCGGGGCGTCGGCGAAGCCGTTTTCCAGATCCACTGCCACCGGCAAATCCGTGGCCGCGACAATCGCCCGGACATTGGCCAGCGTATCGTCAAGACTCAGGCCACCATCGGGCTTGCCTTGGGAAAACGCATAACCGGCGCTGGTGGTCGCCAGCGCCTGATAGCCGAGACTGGCGAGCATCTTCGCGGAACCGGCATCCCACGGATTGGGAATCACGAAAATCCCGGGGCGTTCGTGCAGGGCTTTGAAGGTTTCGGCTTTACGGGCTTGTTGTTGACGGGCTTGGGCGTCCATCGGCAGGCTCCTGGGCAGGAAAGAAATCCGCCTCAGAGCAGGCCAAGTTGCTCAGCGGCGGGTTCTCTGTATAGCTCAGGCAAAGGTCGCAGGCCAGGCAAACGTTGCATCAGTTGTGCGTGAAAACGTTGCGCCAGCTTCGCCGCAAGAATGTTGTCGGCGGTGTGCAGGAAGATGTACGGCGTGCGGCCCTCTTCGATCCACTCGGCGATTTTCGCCACCCACGGCACCAGGAACGGGTCGTTGGCCTCAAGCTCCGGATGGCCGATGAAGCGCACCTGCGGGAATTGAGTGAACGCTGCCGGCCGTGTCGGCACGCGGGGCTTTTTTGATTGGGCGTGGATCACTGACGATTCGGTGGACAGGCAACTGAACAGCGCGCGCGGATCGAGACAGATGCGCTCCACGCCACGATCCAGCAACAGCCGGTTGAGCAAACGCTCACTCTCACCCTTGGCGAAAAACTGTTCGTGGCGCACTTCCACCGCCAGCGGACAATCCAGCGCATCGATGAATGCGGCAAGCTCAGGCAAGCGGTATGGCGTGAAGCTTTTCGACAGTTGCAGCCACATTGGCGAGACGCGCTCACCGAGCGGTTTGAGCAACTGGAGGAAGGTTTCGGCGGCAGTCAGTTGATCGCGCAAATCGCCGCTGTGGCTGATGTCACCGGGAAACTTGGCAGTGAAGCGAAAGTGCTCCGGCATCACCTCGGCCCAGCGCTGCACGGTGGCCGGCGACGGGCTGGCGTAGAAGGTCGTGTTGCCTTCCACGGCGTTGAACACTTGTGAATAGAGCCCGAGGAAATCGGAGGTCCTGGCGTCTACCGGATACAGATACTCGCGCCAGGCGTTTTCGCTCCAGGACGGGCAACCGAGGTAGTAAGGCAGATCCATCAGATGTACAGATCGAGGCCCAGCACGTCTGCATCCCAATCGACAAAACCGGCGGTGCTCAGGTAGCTGGCCAGGGCCATGGCCACGCTTTTCTTCATCGCGCGGTGATAAATCATGTCTTGTTGGCGGGCGGGCAGATTGCTCAGGCGTTGGGCGGTGGCTTTGGCGGCACGGGCAGCCAGTTGCTCTTCGGTCGGGAATTCCAGCTCGCCGTCGATATCGTCGACGGACTCATCCAGCGCCGGATTGCCTTTGCGAGGCTTGCGCTTGATGGGGTAGGAATGAGTGGAAACGCCGTCTATACGCATAAAGTCATGCTCGGTATCGATGATGGCAATTTAGCGGCACCTGACCGACTTAGCAAATCGCCGAGTGATAACTAGAACACATAAAAGACAAAAGGTTTAAAGCGCGGGGTTAGAAACGGACGATTGGCGTTTGCCGATGAGCGCATCGCGAGCAGGCTCGCTCCCACATGATTTGCGACACTCGTGTGGGAGCGAGCCTGCTCGCGATTGGGAAAACTTGATTTCGAGGATCAACGAGCCTTGGGGGTGGCCACTTTGTCGCGCAGGTAAACCGGCTGGGCGTCGTCTGCCGGAATCGCTTCACCGCGCTCCCAGGCAAATCGCGCCAGGGTCAGCAGGTCTTCGGCATGGGGCAGCATGCCAGCGTCGAACCCGCTCAGGTTTACAGCGATGCGTTCGCCATAACCCCAACCAGTGCCAGCACCGAACCAGTCACCCGAAGCATCGTCCGGCAATGCGGCGACTTCCGGCGGCAACACCGCCTCGGCGCCCACCAGACGCATCTCCCCGGCCGTCTCGCGGTAGCAGCCCCAATACACCTCATCCATCCGCGCATCGATGGCGGCCGCGACCTGGCTCACGCCGTGCTCGCGATAAGCCCGTTGCGCCAGCACGGCCAGGTTCGACACCGGCAACACCGGGCGATCCAGCGCAAAGGCCAGGCCTTGCACCACGCCAATCGCAATCCGCACGCCGGTGAAAGCGCCCGGGCCACGGCCGAACGCGATGGCGTCCACCGCTTGCAGGGTGGTGCCGGCGTCGGCCAGCAGTTGCTGGATCATCGGCAGCAGTTTCTGCGCGTGCAGGCGCGGGATCACCTCGTAATGGCTCGTGACCTTGCCGCCATGCAGCAAGGCAACGGAGCAAGCTTCAGTCGCGGTGTCCAGGGCCAGCAAGGTGCTCATCGATGTGTCCGTAAATCAGGTGGGGAAAAGTGCGCCAGTATAAACAACTACGGCCCGCAAGCGGGCCGTGGATGATGCAGCGGATCAGGTTTTTCAGCTCAGTGCTTCAAGCACTTTGGCGGTGATCGCTTCAACCGAACCGACGCCAGGGATATGGCTGTACTTCGGCTTGCCACCGTTCTTGGCGGACAGGTTCTGGTAGAACTCCACCAGCGGCTTGGTCTGCGAGTGGTAGACCGACAGGCGATGACGCACGGTTTCTTCGGTGTCGTCCTTGCGCTGTACCAGCTCTTCGCCGGTGATGTCGTCTTTGCCGGCCAGTTTCGGCGGGTTGTAGACGATGTGGTAAACGCGGCCGCTGGCCTCGTGAACGCGACGACCGGCGATACGCTGAACGATTTCTTCGTCTTCAACGGCGATTTCGACCACGGCGTCCAGCTCGACACCGGCAGTCACCAGCGCTTCAGCCTGAGGAATGGTGCGCGGGAAGCCATCGAACAGGAAACCCTTGGCACAATCGGCTTGAGCGATACGGTCCTTGACCAGCGCGATGATCAGGTCATCCGACACCAGGCCGCCGGCATCCATGATGCTCTTGGCCTTGATGCCCAGCTCGGTGCCGGCCTTGACCGCAGCACGCAGCATGTCGCCGGTGGAGATTTGCGGAATGCCGAATTTCTCGGTGATGAACTTAGCCTGAGTACCTTTACCGGCCCCGGGAGCTCCCAGCAGAATGACGCGCATCGATGTGCTCCTCAATTTTTTATATAAAAAACAACGGATTCGCCTCGTGGGGCCAATCTCATAAAACGGGTCGTGGCCGCCCAAACGGCCAAAGGCTGATCAAGATACACAGCAGGCTGCGCCCACACAAGACGCCAAAAGTCGGAGAAACCGGCGCCCGCCGCGACCTTGCGACGCGGTTCCCCAAGTCGCAACCCCATCATTAACTGTCGCCTGACCGCATTTTTCCTACAGTCAATAAACGGCACCCGAGGTTCGCCCCGGGTGCCCCGCCCCACGCAGAAAACCTTAGCCGGTATTTCGCAAACCGGCGGCAATCCCCGCCACAGACACCAGTAACGCCTGTTCCACCGGGCTGCCCTGCTCGACATTCTGCTGCCGCGAACGCGCCAGCAACTCGGCCTGCAATAGATGCAGCGGGTCGAGGTAGGTGTTGCGCAGACGGATGAATTCCAGGGTGTCTGGGCTATGTGCCAGTAGCTGCGACTGACCGGTCAGGCCGAGGACAACGGAACAGGCCTGCGACAATAGGTCGCGTAAGTGCGCACCCAACGGCAGCAACTCCTGCTCCACCAGACGCTCGTCGTAAGACAGCGCGATATCGGCGTCGGCCTTGGCCAGCACCATTTCCAGCATGTCGATGCGGGTGCGGAAGAACGGCCACTGCTCGCGCATCTGCCCCAGCAACTCGCCTTCGCCGCGCTCCAGCGCATTGTTCAGTGCGGTTTCCCAGCCGAGCCAGGCCGGCAGCATCAGGCGCGTCTGGGTCCAACCGAAAATCCACGGAATCGCCCGCAGGCTTTCGATGCCACCAGCACGGCGCTTGGCCGGACGGCTGCCCAATGGCAAGCGGCCCAACTCCTGCTCCGGTGTGGATTGACGGAAATACTCAACGAATTGCGGGTTCTCCCGCACCACCGCACGGTAAGCAGCGACGCCGTCGGCGGCCAGTTCGTCCATCAGATGCCGCCATTCGGGAGTCGGTGGCGGCGGAGGCAACAGGGTCGCTTCGAGCACCGCCGCCAGATAAAGATTGAGGTTTTGCTCGGCGATGTCCGGCAGGCCGAATTTGAATCGAATCATTTCCCCCTGCTCGGTGGTGCGGAAACGTCCGGCCACCGACCCCGGCGGCTGCGACAGAATCGCCGCGTGCGCCGGACCGCCACCCCGGCCCACGGTGCCACCGCGACCGTGGAACAGCAGCAGTTCGACTTGTTGCTCACGGCAGATTTCCACCAGCCGCTCCTGCGCCCGGTACTGCGCCCAGGCCGCGGCGGTAGTGCCGGCGTCCTTGGCCGAGTCGGAATAGCCGATCATCACTTCCTGCGGGCCTTGCAGGCGCGCGCGGTAACCCGGCAGCAGCAACAGGCGTTCGATCACCGGGCCGGCGTTGTCGAGGTCGGCGAGGGTTTCGAACAGCGGCACCACGCGCATCGGCCGCAGTACGCCGGATTCCTTGAGCAGCAACTGCACCGCGAGCACATCGGAAGCGGCACCGGCCATGGAGATCACGTAGGAGCCCAGCGAAGCGCCCGGCGCGGCGGCGATTTCCTTGCAGGTGGCGAGCACTTCGGCGGTGTCGGCCGAGGGTTTGAAATGCGCCGGCAGCAACGGCCGACGGTTTTGCAGTTCGCGGGTCAGGAAGCTGATGCGCTGTTCTTCGTCCCACTCCTCGTATTTGCCGAGGCCGAGGTAATCAGTGATTTCGGTCATGGCCGCGCTATGGCGGGACGAGTCCTGACGCACATCGAGTCGCACCAGGAACAGACCGAAGGTCACGGCCCGGCGCAGGCAATCGAGCAACGGCCCGTCGGCGATCACGCCCATGCCGCATTCGTGCAGCGAGTTGAAACACAGCTCCAGCGGATCGAGCAGGTCGCGGTTGTTGTGCAGCACATCGGCCGGTGCCGGGGTGGTTGCGGTCAGCGATGCATGGGCCCAGTTGCGCGTGGCGCGCAGCCGTTCACGCAATTGTTTGAGCACTGCCCGATACGGCTCGGCACTGTCGCCGGCCCGGGCCTTGAGCGCTTCGCTGGCCTGCTGCATCGACAGTTCGGCCGCCAGGTGATCGACGTCACGCAGGTACAGATCCGCCGCCATCCAGCGCGCCAGCAACAGCACTTCGCGGGTCACGGCAGCGGTCACGTTCGGGTTGCCGTCACGGTCACCGCCCATCCACGAAGCGAAGCGGATCGGCGCAGCTTCCAGCGGCAAGCGCAAACCGGTGGCGGCGAACAGCGCCTGATCGGCCTTGCGCATATGGTGGGGAATCGCCTGCCACAGCGAATGTTCGATCACCGCAAACCCCCACTTGGCCTCGTCCACCGGAGTCGGCCGGGTGCGGCGGATTTCTTCGGTGTGCCAGGCTTCGGCGATCAGGCGTTGCAGGGTGTTGTGGATCTGCTCGCGTTCGGCCGTGGTCAAGTCACGATGATCTTGGGCTGCCAGTTGCGCGGCAATCGCGTCGTACTTCTGGATCAGCGTGCGCCGGGCCACTTCGGTCGGGTGCGCGGTGAGCACCAGTTCGATTTCCAGCCGCGCCAGTTGCCGGGCCAGGGATTCGGCGCTGTGCCCTTCGTTGCGCAGGCGGGCGAGCAGTTCCGGCAGCACGCGGGACTCGAACGGCGCGGCCTGAGTCTCTTCCCGGCGATGAATGAGCTGGTACTGCTCGGCGATGTTCGCCAGGTTGAGAAACTGGTTGAACGCGCGCGCCACCGGCAGCAGTTCGTCTTCGCTCAATTGATTGAGACTGGCGCTGAGTTCGGCGTCCATCGAGCCGCGCCGGTCGGCCTTGGCGCCCTTGCGGATCTGCTCGATCTTGTCGAGAAACGCCTCGCCGTACTGGTCACGAATGGTGTTGCCCAACAGCTCACCGAGCAGGTGAACGTCTTCGCGCAAGCGTGCATCAATATCGGTCATCAGCATCTCTCCAGCAGTAATCGGTGACGGATCGCAAGTGAGTGGATGAACAGAGAGTGCCGCTCTGGAACGCTTCTTACAAGCAGACGACGAAGGGACTTTAAACCTTGAGGGTTGCAGCTAGTCTCAACAGTAAGCCGCACAACGGCTTGCCGCCGGCAGACGCCGGACACTCACCAAGACCTGCCATGAGCAGGTGCGACATGAGGTTTTTATGAAAATCCGTGAACTCGCCCAGCATTGGGAAGAAACCGCCAAGGGTCGCCTGACCGATACCGGCTACACGATTCATCTGGACGTGGAAGCCGCCGCACGGCTGGCGGCGATTGCCGAGATGTACCCCAAACGCCATGCCGAAGAACTGCTCGGCGAGCTGATCGGCGCCGCCCTCGAGGAGTTCGAAGCGAGCCTGCCGTATGTGAAAGGCTCGACCGTGGTCGCCACCGACGAAGAAGGCGATCCGCTGTATGAAGACGTCGGCCCGACCCCGCGTTTTCTCGCGTTGTCGCGGCGTCATCTGCATGACTTGTCGGCTGCTGCCGGGAAGCAGAAACACTGACTCCTGACCCTTCAGAACGGTGGGAATGGTTTGCCCTCGATGGCGTCAGTTCAGCAGCACATGTGCTGAATTCGATGGCCTCATCGCTGGCAATCCAGCTCCCACAGGGACTGTGTCCCCCCTCCGCTTTTGCGCCGTTTCTCGCCCGCGCGTACCTCTGCCCACCGCCAAAGTTCCCGGTTTAGAGCCCTGTCCGTTCGGTCAAAGTTTTTTTTGGCGATGGGCCATCTTTTCTGAACTTTTGAAAAATGCCTTCGGTCGGAACAGGTAACCACGCCTGGAACGAGCGTTTCAAAACGCGCTGACACATGACGGTTGTCACTCCTCGACCAGGATGGATTTCGAAGCTTCCAAGGAGTTAACCAATGGAGTTGAAGACCATGAAGACCCAAACCTCGTTCTCCCACCTGCGCGGTCTGAAACTGGCTGCTCTGGCCATCGGCACCAGCTTCGTGCTGGCCGGTTGTGCCGGCAACCCACCGACCGAGCAATACGCCGTCACTCAATCGGCAGTCAACAGCGCGGTCAGCGCTGGCGGTACCGAGTTCGCCGCTGTGGAGATGAAGCAAGCTCAGGACAAGCTGAAGCAAGCCGAAATCGCCATGCACGACAAGAAGTATGACGAAGCCCGTCGCTTGTCCGAGCAGGCCGAGTGGGATGCCCGCGTTGCCGAACGCAAGGCTCAGGCAGCCAAGGCCGAACTGGCTGTGAAGGACTCCCAGAAAGGTGTTCAGGAACTGCGTCAGGAAAGTCAGCGCCCAGTGCAGTAAGCGCGCATCCCGACCGCAAGGCTGAAACTCTTATCGATATAAAGGACGAACGATTATGCGTAAACAACTGATGATCCCCGCTCTCCTGGCTGCAAGCGTTGCCCTGGCTGCCTGCTCCACGCCGCCCAACCCGAACCTGGAACAGGCACGCACCAACTACGCCGGCCTGCAGGCCAACCCGCAGGCAAGCAAGGTCGCAGCGCTGGAAACCAAGGATGCCAGCGACTATCTGGACAAGGCCGACAAGGCTTATCTGGATAAAGAAGACGCCGCCAAGGTCGATCAACTGGCTTATCTGACCAACCAGCGCGTAGAAGTGGCCAAGCAGACCATCGCTCTGCGCACCGCTGAAAACAACCTGAAGAACGCCGCCGCCCAACGTGCCCAGGCCCGTCTGGATGCCCGCGATCAGCAGATCAAACAGCTGCAGGACAGTCTCAACGCCAAGCAGACCGACCGCGGCACGCTGGTGACTTTCGGTGACGTGCTGTTCGCCACCAACAAGGCCGACCTGAAATCCAGCGGTCTGGTGAACATCAACAAACTGGCGCAGTTCCTCCAGGAAAACCCTGATCGCAAAGTGATCGTCGAGGGCTACACCGACAGCACCGGTACCGCGAGCTACAACCAGTCGCTGTCCGAGCGTCGCGCGACTTCGGTGCAGGTTGCGCTGATCAAGATGGGTGTAGACCCTTCGCGTATCGTCGTACAGGGTTATGGCAAGGAATACCCAGTGGCGGATAACACCTCGGTCTCGGGCCGTGCGATGAACCGTCGCGTGGAAGTGACCATTTCCAACGACAACCAGCCAGTGATGCCGCGTTCGGCCGTGAGCTCGACCGCGCACTGATTCGCTGAGCGGTAAATGAAAAGCCCCGCCTGATTTGATCAGGCGGGGCTTTTTTGTCCGTCGCAGATTTACTCTTCGAGCTTCTGCGGCGTCTCTTGGCCCATGCAGCGCACAGCCTTTTTCTGACTGTTGACCAGCACCCCGGTCAGGCCTTTCTGTTCGGTGTCGAACAGCACCAGCACGCCATCGATGCATTGCGCCACTTGCGGCGCCGGGGTCAGGGAGACCTTGTAGTCTTCGCCGGGAACGGTCTTGAGCATGGTGAAGTCGTTGAGCAGCAACGCATCCTCGGGTTTGGCGAAGTGCAGGTAGCCGTAGTACCACAGGGCGCCGACGGTGCCGAGGATGCTGCAGATGCCGGTGATGATCAGCGGGATGGCGTTACGTTCTTCACTCATTGCGGACTCTCTGGTGGTTCGTCTTCAGAATTCGGGGGTGTTGGATAATTCGGGATCTCGCCGAGGCGGCGCAGGCCGTTGAAGTGTTCGGGATCGTCGAGGTAGCGCAGCATCACCTGACGCCAGACCGGGTCGCCGAAGGTCTGCACATGCCCGCCCCGAGTCAGCTGCAGCACACGCGGTGGCGGCGCAGCTTGATACAGACGGATGCCGTTGGAAAGGGGCACCAGCGGATCGTCGAGGCTGTGGAAGATCAGTTTCGGCACGCCGTTGAGCTGCGGCATGGCGTTGATCGCACTGTCGCTGTCCGGCACCAGCCATGACAGCGGCACCTGAAACGGCCAGGTCAGCCATGAGGTGCTGAGGGCGTATTGGCCGACGCTGCGGTAACTGGCGGGCACGCCGTCGAGTACCAGGGCCTTGAGCTGTTTTTGCCTTTCCGGATGTTGCACCAGCCAGTGCACGGCCATTGCCCCGCCGAGACTCTGGCCCAGCAGCACCAGCGGTTTGCCTTTGACCTCCGGCGCCTTGTCCAGCCAGGCGAAGGCGGCATCAATGTCCTGATAGATCGCCGGCAGGCTCGGTTCGCCCTCGGACAAACCGTAACCGCGATAGTCCACCAGTAGCACTTGATAGCCGTTCTTCGGCAACCACCAGCTCCCGCCCAGGTGCATCGGCAAATTGCCGCCGTTGCCGTGCAGGTGCAGCACCGTGCCCTTGACCTCAACCCCGGGTTTGGTCGGCAGCCACCAGGCATTCAGCTTGAGGCCGTCGGCGGTGGTCAGGGTGACGGTGCGGTATTCGAGCTTGGCCTTTTCTGGCGTGAAAAGCTGACCCGGTTCGGGGTAGAACAGCAAGGAACTGCAACCGCCGAGGGTCAGGAGCAGGCAAAGGATGCCGAGGATTCTCATCCGGTGAAACCTCGCAAAATTTCGGGTTGGAACACAGATCAAACCTGTGGGAGCGAGCCTGCTCGCGATGGCGGCGTGTCAGGCAACTTCACTTTTGAACGTTGACCGCCATCGCTAGCAGGCTAGCTCCCACAAGGGATATTGGTTGGTTACAGGATGTTGGAGTAATCCGCCTCGATCCGGTCCAGGCTCAAGTGATTGAGGAAGTTGGAGAAGCACATCCACGCCGACAACGCATTCATGTCGCGGAACTGGTCCGGCAGGTACTTCGGCGGCACCACCAGGCCTTCGTCCACCAGCTGACGCAGGGTTCGCATGTCTTCCAACGTGGTCTTGCCACAGAACAACAGCGGGATCTGCTCAAGCTTGCCCTTGCGCACGGCCAACTGAATGTAGTTGTAAACCATGATGAAGCCCTTGAGGTAGGACAAGTCTTTGGTAAATGGCAGACCGGTCGGCGTCGAACCACGGAAAACCCGACTGGCGTTGCCGTAGCTTTCCGCCATCTCGAAGCCCTGCTCGCGGAAGAACTCGAAAATCTGCAGGAAGTCCGCGCCCTCCTCGACCATGTGAATGGCACGGGTGCGGTTGGTCAGTTTGCGCAGACGGCTCGGGTAGGAGGCGAAGGTGATGATTTCCATCAGGATCGCCAAGCCTTCCTGAGTCACGGTCGACGAGGGCGGGCCTTTGGAGAGGAAGGTGCAGATCGGCTGATTCAAACCGTTGAGCGTGGTGCCGACGTGCACCAGGCCTTCGTGGACTTCCAGCGCGCGCACGTCGCGGTCGTTGAACATCGCGTCGGTGCGGATCTTGATGTAGTCGGCACCCGCCGCCGCGTCGGCGACGATGCCGTCGGACTCGAACACGCGGATGGTTTCCTCGGCCTCGCCGAACACCTTGTTCAGGCGGGTTTGCAACAGGTGCACGGCGTCCTTGGCGGTGAGAATCTTCGGTTCGTCCTTCAGGTCACCACGGCCGTCGATGTTGTTCAGATAGTCCGACATCATCAGGCCGAGGTCGGCGAGGGTCGGGTCACCGGCGTGGAACGCATCGGACGCGGCGCCGTACAGTTCCTGGGAAATCAGGCCGAAATCCTCGGTGCCGCGCGCTTCGAGCATGCGCACCACCATCCGGTATTCCTTGCACATGCGGCGCATGATCTGGCCGACCGGGTTGAACTGGCCGAGCTGGCGGGTGATGTCCCGCTCGATGTTCTGGAATTCCAGCTTGACCTTGCTCGAATCGAAGGACAGCGGCCGGTTGAGGTAGTAGTCGCGATCCACCGCCGGCAATTCCTTGCCCTTGGCCTTGAGGAACCCCTTGCGGATGTTCTCGTCCCACTTGACCGCGTCGAGCACGCGGATCGGCGTCTGCGCCAGCACTATGCGATCGGACAGAATGCGTATCGTCTGCTGGTAATCGTCCACCCGAAACTCCTGTAGAAAACGTGACGAACTGAATTATTTGGCTTTGGCTTGATGCTGATAGCGCGCCGCTTCGACGAAGACATCGGAATTGGCCGGGTCGTCGAGGTAAGCAAAGACCTTTTCAAGCGGGCTGTCGACCTGCACGCCTTCGCCGTCATCGGTCTGGAAGCCCTGGCCGTCGAGGGTCTTCTGGGCGATGGCCTGGTTGATCTGTTCGAGGTCGAGGTTGTAGATCACCAGCTCGCGCTTGTCGGTGATCTCGAAACCGGCAATGATGAAGTGCCCGCCGTATTGCGCCGGCACCTTCGCCGACAGGTACCAGCGGTTGCCATGGCGCGACACCGTGAACGGATAGGCTTCACGCTCCCGGGGTTTGGCTTTGAAATACGCAACCGCCTGATAGCGGTCGTTGCCCAGGCGCGTCAGCTCCAGATTCATCGGCTCGCCCCAGGCATTGGTGCTCGACCATTGGCCGAGCAGGCCCTTGGGCGCCGGTTCACTGGCGGGCAGCGGCTCCTTGAAGGTCACCAGACATCCGCTGAGCAGCAGGAACGACAAGGCGATCAGCACGCCACGCCAGGCTTTCATTCGACACTCCCTAGAACCTGAAACACCTTCCCCTGTGGGAGCGGGCGTGCTCGCGAATACGGNCACCGTATTCGCGAGCAAGCCCGCTCCCACAAGGGACCTCCATCGGCTTTCAGACCGACGCGAGTACCAGGTGCATATAGCGCGTCAGAATGCCGAGCATGTCCTCTTCGGCCAAAGGCTCGGCGTCGTTGAGCAGGCCCTGATATTCCATCCGTCCGATAATCGCCGTCAACACCTTGGCATCCTGCTGCGGCTCGCGGGAGCCCAATACCTGGAACAACTGGCAGGTGCCCTGCAACAGAATCTGCTGATGGGAACGCACCAGTTCCGCCAGACGCGGGTTGAGCAGCGCTTCTTGGCGGAACGCCTGCTCGGCCATCAAATGCTCGCGACGGTTGACCAGTTGCCGATGCACGTAATCAGCCATCAACCGTGCGATATCGTCGGCCAGTTGCGAACGCGACTCCGGGCTGCCGTCGCCGCTGACCACCATTTCGCGCAGCAGGCCTTCGTTGTTGATCCACAGCTTGGCCATGTAGGCCGCGCTGCGCTCGACGTACTGGGCGAAGGTATCGGTGAGCAGGTCATCAATGTCCTTGAAGTAATACGTGGTGGCCGACAATGGCACACCGGCCTCGGCCGCCACCGCCCGGTGACGCACGGCCCGCACACCGTCGCGCACGACAATGCGCATCGCCGCATCGAGAATGTCCTGTCGACGCTGTTCACTGCCCTGCCGGCTGGCCTTGCGGCCTTGGTACTGAACACTTTCAGCGACCGCAGTGGCGATTCCCGCTGCACCCTCTTGAGCCATTGCACCGATCACGACAGGCATACCTCTGTTGTTTTCTTCAAAATTAACCATTTGATACGTTTGTACCAGACAGGCAATAAAAAGCCGCCCATTTCAGGCGGCTTTTTTATTGAAACACTTACGCTTGCGGCCGCATGTGCGGGAACAGGATCACGTCACGGATCGACGGGGAGTTGGTCAGCAGCATCACCAGACGGTCGATGCCGATACCTTCACCGGCCGTCGGCGGCATGCCGTACTCCAGCGCGCGAACGAAGTCGGCGTCGTAGTGCATGGCTTCGTCGTCGCCGGCGTCCTTGTCCGCCACCTGCGCCATGAAACGCTCGGCCTGGTCTTCCGCGTCGTTCAGCTCGGAGTAGGCGTTGGCGATTTCACGGCCGCCGATGAACAGCTCGAAGCGGTCGGTGACGTTCGGGTTGTCGTCGTTGCGACGAGCCAGCGGCGACACTTCGAACGGGTACTGGGTGATGAAGTGCGGTTGTTCCAGCTTGTGCTCGACCAGCTCTTCGAAAATCATCACCTGCAGCTTGCCCAGACCTTCGAAGCCCAGCACCTTGGCGCCGGCCTTCTTGGCGATGGCGCGAGCCTTGTCGATGTCGTTCAGGTCATCGGCGGTCAGCTCTGGGTTGTACTTGAGGATCGAGTCGAACACCGACAGGCGCACGAACGGCTCGCCGAAGTGGAACACCTTGTCGCCGTACGGCACGTCGGTGCTGCCCAGAACCAGCTGCGCCAGCTCGCGGAACAGTTCTTCGGTCAGGTCCATGTTGTCTTCGTAGTCGGCGTAAGCCTGGTAGAACTCCAACATGGTGAATTCTGGGTTGTGACGAGTCGAAACGCCTTCGTTACGGAAGTTGCGGTTGATCTCGAACACTTTCTCGAAGCCGCCAACCACCAGGCGCTTGAGGTACAGCTCCGGTGCGATACGCAGGAACATTTCCATGTCCAGCGCGTTGTGGTGGGTTTCGAACGGCTTGGCCGCGGCGCCGCCAGGAATGGTCTGCAGCATCGGCGTTTCGACTTCGAGGAAGTCGCGCTTCATCAGGAAGCTGCGGATATGCGCGATCACTTGCGAACGGACGCGGAAGGTCTGACGCACGTCTTCGTTGACGATCAGGTCAACGTAGCGCTGACGGTAGCGCTGTTCGGTGTCGGTCAGGCCGTGGTGCTTGTCCGGCAGCGGGCGCAGGGATTTGGTCAGCAGGCGCACGCTGGTCATCTCGACGTACAGGTCGCCCTTGCCGGAGCGGGCCAGGGTGCCTTCGGCGGCGATGATGTCGCCCATGTCCCAGGTTTTCACCGCGGCCAGGGTTTCTTCGGACAGAGTCTTGCGGTTGACGTAGACCTGGATGCGACCGGTCATGTCCTGGATCACCATGAACGAGCCACGGTTGAGCATGATGCGACCTGCAACCTTGACCGGGATCGCAGCCTCTGCCAGCTCTTCCTTGGTCTTGTCCGCGTACTGTTTCTGCAGTGCTTCGCAGTAGTTTTCGCGGCGGAAGTCGTTCGGGAAGGCATTGCCCTTGGCGCGCTCGGCAGCAAGCTTTTCCTTGCGCAGGGCGATCAGGGAGTTTTCTTCCTGTTGCAGGGCTTGCGGATCGAGTTGTAGGTCGCTCATGTCTTTAAATATTCCATCACAGGTTCGTTGCCCCCGCCGATGGCGGGGGACTTGAGGTCGGTTGAAAGCTTACAGCCCCGATTTCAGGCTGGCTTCCAGGTATTCGTCGATGTCGCCGTCGAGTACCTTGTCGCAGTCGCTGCGTTCGATGTTGGTGCGCAGATCCTTGATCCGCGACGCATCGAGCACGTACGAACGGATCTGGTGCCCCCAGCCGATATCCGACTTGGTGTCTTCCAGCGCCTGGGACGCCGCGTTGCGCTTCTGCATTTCCTGCTCGTACAACTTGGCCCGCAGCATTTTCATGGCGGTGTCCTTGTTGGCGTGCTGGGAACGTTCGTTCTGGCAGCTCACCACGGTGTTGGTCGGTACGTGGGTGATACGTACGGCCGAGTCGGTGGTGTTTACGTGCTGACCACCGGCACCGGAGGAACGATAGGTGTCGATCCGCAGGTCTGCCGGGTTGATTTCGATTTCCACCTTGTCGTCGATCTCTGGCGAGACGAAAACCGCGGAGAACGAGGTGTGACGACGGTTGCCGGAGTCGAACGGGCTCTTGCGCACCAGACGGTGCACGCCGATTTCGGTACGCAGCCAGCCAAAGGCGTATTCGCCCTTGATGTGCACGGTCGCACCCTTGATCCCGGCGACTTCACCGGCCGACAGCTCCATGATGGTCGCGTCGAAACCGCGTTTGTCGGCCCAGCGCAGGTACATGCGCAGCAGGATGTTGGCCCAGTCCTGGGCTTCGGTGCCGCCGGAACCGGCCTGGATGTCCAGGTAGGCGTTGTTCGGGTCCATCTCGTGGCTGAACATACGGCGGAATTCGAGCTTGGACAGCGACTCCTCGAGACCTTGAAGGACTTCGACGACGTCGTTGACCGCGCCCTCGTCGTTCTCTTCAACGGCCATGTCCAGCAGCTCGCGGCAATCGGCCAGGCCACCGTTCAGTTCGTCGAGGGTATCGACGATCTGCGCCAGCGCAGCGCGCTCGCGGCCCAGTTCCTGGGCGTATTCAGGTTTGTTCCAGACGGCAGGATCTTCAAGCTCGCGATTGACTTCGATCAGACGCTCATGCTTTTGATCGTAGTCAAAGATACCCCCGAATAGTTTCGGAGCGCTCGGACAGGTCCTTGATGGTGTTCAGGATCGGGTTGATTTCCATGACGGGCAGCACTCGTTGGCGAACTTTTGAAAGCCGGCGAGTATAACGTAATCAAGCTGTCACGGCAGCCCGTCCGGCGGCTGTTAAGGCGATTCACTTGACATGGCCTGACACAGATCCCTGTGGGAGCGGGCTTGCCCGCGAAGGCGGAGTATCAGTCGACATCATTGCTGAATGACCCACCGCATTCGCGAGCAAGCCCGCTCCCACAAGGGTATCGCGTACCTATTCGATGCCGACCTGATTGCGCCCGTTGTTCTTGGCCAGGTACAGGCCGCGATCCGCCGCCGAGATCAGCAACCGGCAGTCGCTGCCCGACTCCGGCACCATGGTTGCCAGGCCGATGCTGATGGTGAGGCTCGAGCCCTCGGCCGGGGCATTGTGCGGAATCTTCAGCGCCGCGACCGTCTGGCGCAGCTTCTCCGCCACCAGTCGGGCCCCGCCCGGCGAGGTGTTGGGCAGCACCAGCGCAAATTCTTCGCCGCCATAACGCGCCGGCAGATCGGACGGCCGGGCACTGGCCTCGCGGATTGCCGTGGCGACCTTGCGCAAGGCCTCGTCGCCTTCGACGTGGCCGAAGGTGTCGTTGTAGGACTTGAAGTAATCGACGTCGATCATCAGCAGCGACAACTGGCTCTGGTCGCGCAGCGAGCGGCGCCATTCCAGTTCCAGGTATTCGTCGAAATGCCGGCGGTTCGACAGCCCGGTCAGGCCGTCGGAGTTCATCAGCCGCTGCAGGACGAGGTTGGTGTCGAGCAATTGCTGCTGGCTGACCCGCAACGCGCGGTAGGCCGCGTCCCGTTGCAGCAACGTCATGTAGGACCGCGAGTGATAGCGGATCCGCGCCACCAGTTCGATGTTGTCCGGCAGTTTCACCAGGTAATCGTTGGCCCCGGCGGAGAACGCCGCGCTTTTGATCAGCGGGTCTTCCTTGGTCGACAGGACGATGATCGGAATGTCTTTGGTCGCCGGGTGATTGCGGTATTCGCGCACCAGGCTCAGACCGTCGAGGCCCGGCATCACCAGATCCTGCAGGATCACGGTCGGCTTGATCCGCACCGCATGGGCCACGGCAAGATGCGGGTCGGAGCAGAAGTGGAAGTCGATGTTCTCTTCATTCGACAGCCCACGGCGCACGGCTTCGCCGATCATCGCCTGATCGTCCACCAACAACACCATGGCGGCGTTCTCGTCGGTTTTGATGTCATCGATCTGTAAGTCATTCATGGGCGGTCACCTGAGTGCTGCGGGGGCCAGGATTGCCGATGGACGTATTCATTTGGGGAATATCTCCAGCAATCGTGGCGCTATCTTTTCCAGTGGACGGATTTCTACGGCCGCGTCGATGGCCGCTGCGGCCTTGGGCATGCCGTACACCGCACTGCTTTGCTGATCCTGCGCGATGGTCAGGTAACCCTGTTGGCGCATGAGCTTAAGCCCTTGCGCCCCGTCGCGTCCCATCCCTGTCAATAAAACCCCTACTGCGTCACCGTTCCAGTAATTGGCGACGCTTTCGAAAAACACGTCGATCGAGGGGCGGTAGATCTCGTTGACCGGCTCGGCGGTGTAGGCCAGCGTGCCGTTCTTGAGCAAACGAATATGGTGATTGGTGCCGGCCAGCAGCACCGCGCCGGCCTGCGGCGGTTCGCCTTCGCGAGCCAGACGCACGTCCAGGCCGCTGGCGCTGGCCAGCCATTCGGCCATGCCGGCGGCGAACACCTGGTCGACATGCTGCACCAGCACGATGGCCGCCGAAAAGTGGCGCGGCAGGCCCTTGAGCAAGACTTCCAGCGCCGCCGGGCCACCGGCCGAAGAGCCGATCGCCACCAGTCGCTGGCGCGAGGCGGTACTGCGCGGTGTCGCAGGTGCCGGGCGCGAGCGGGCGGTTTTCTCGCCGATCAGCCAGCCGATGTTGAGGATCTTGCGCAGCAGCGGCGCCGCCGCTTCCTGAGGATTGCCACCGCCGATGGCCGGGGTGTCGACCACGTCCAGCGCGCCGTGCCCCATGGCTTCGAACACCCGGTGCACGTTCTGCTGGCGGTCCACGGTGACGATGACGATCGCGCACGGGCTCTCGGCCATGATCCGCCGGGTGGCCTCGACGCCATCCATCACCGGCATGATCAGGTCCATCAGGATCAGGTCCGGGGTGTTCTCCGCGCACAGGCGCACCGCTTCGGCGCCGTTGTTGGCGACCCACAGCACCTGATGCGCCGGCTCGAAGGCCAGCGCGCGACGCAGGGCTTCCACCGCCAGAGGCATGTCGTTGACGATTGCGATCTTCATGCCCGCGCTCCTCCGATGAGCTCAACCACCGCGTCGAGCAGGGCGTCGTCATGAAAACTGGCCTTGGCCAGATAATAGTCGGCCCCGGCGTCCAGTCCACGGCGGCGGTCTTCCTCGCGATCCTTGTAGGACACCACCATCACCGGCAGCGATTGCAGACGGTTGTCGCGGCGCAGCAGCGAAACCAGCTCGATGCCGTCCATGCGCGGCATGTCGATGTCGGTGATCAGCAGATCGAAATCCTCCGAACGCAAGGCGTTCCAGCCGTCCATGCCGTCCACCGCAACGGCGACGTCGTAGCCGCGATTGAGCAGCAGCTTGCGTTGCAGTTCGCGCACGGTCAGCGAGTCGTCGACCACCAGAATCCGCTTGCGCGCGGCTTCCGTCGCCTGATTGCCGTGGCGCGCGATGCGTTCCAGACGCCCGGTGTTGAGCAGTTTGTCCACCGACCGCAGCATGTCTTCGACATCGACGATCAGCACCACCGAGCCGTCGTCGAGCAAGGCCCCGGCGGAAATGTCCTGCACCTTGCCCAGCCGCTCGTCCAGCGGCAGCACCACCAGCGTGCGCTCGCCAATGAAGCGCTCGACCGCCACGCCGTAGATCGCATCGCGCTCGCGGATGACCACGACCTTCAGGGTGTCGCCGCTGTTCTGACTGGCCGGACGTTGCAATAACTGACTGGCCGCGACGAGCCCGACATGTCGGCCCTCGTGCCAGAAATGCTGGCGCCCTTCGACCTGCACGATGTCCTCCGGCGCCAGGTCGCACATGCGCTCGATGTGCGCCAGCGGGAAGGCGTAGGCCTCGTCGCCGACTTCCACCACCAGGCTGCGCACCACCGACAGGGTCAGCGGCACCTCCAGATGGAAACGGCTGCCCTCGCCCGCCGTCTGCTCCAGCACCACCGCGCCGCGCAACTGGCGGACCATGTGCTGCACGGCATCGAGGCCGACGCCACGACCGGAGACCTCGGTGACCTTGTCGCGCAGGCTGAAACCCGGCAGAAACAGGAAGGTCAGCAGTTCTTCTTCGCTCAACTGGGCGGCGGTTTCGGCCGGCGACAACTGACGTTCGACGATGCTGCGCCGGACCTTTTCCAGATCCACGCCGTTGCCGTCATCGCTCAGTTCCAGTACCAGCAAACCGGCCTGATGCGAGGCGCGCAGACGGATCAGGCCTTCCTCCGACTTGCCCTTGAGCAGGCGTTCCTGTGGGGTTTCGATGCCGTGATCGACCGCGTTGCGCAGCAGGTGCGTTAGCGGGGCTTCGAGTTTCTCCAGCACATCGCGGTCGACCTGGGTCTTCTCGCCCTCGATCTCCAGCCGTACCTGCTTGCCGAGGCTGCGGCCGAGGTCGCGCACCATCCGCACTTGCCCGGACAGCACATCGGCGAACGGCCGCATGCGGCAGGCCAGTGCGGTGTCGTAAAGCACTTGCGCGCGCTGGCTGGCCTGCCAGGCAAACTCGTCGAGTTCGGCGTTTTTTTCTGCCAGCAGTTGCTGGGATTCGGCGAGCAAACGCCGCGCATCCTCCAGCGCTTCCTGAGCTTCAAGGCTCAGGGCATGTTCCTTGAGGTGCACATTGAGACTCTCCAGTGCCCGCAGACCGTTGCTCTGCATGCGCTTGAGGCGCTGCATCGTGGCCAGGTGCGGCTTGAGGCGCTGGGTTTCCACCAAGGATTTGCTCGACAGATCGAGCAGGCTGTTCAGACGTTCGGCGGTGACCCGCAGCACCCGCTCGCCACCTTCGGTGGCGCGTTTGCTCTTGCGCGGCGCGGGTTCCGGTTCGGCAACCTCGACCGGGATTTCAACCGGCGCAGGCTCCGCCACCGACGGTGGCTGAAGCTGCAACTCGGCCATCAGCGGCGCACTCGCAGCGGCGGGCACTAGTGGCGGCGCCGCCGGATCGAGCAATCCGCCCATCAACGCCACATAAGCCTCGATGTCCGCCGGTTGGGGGGCGTTGGCCGGGGTGGCAATGCGCATCAGCAAGTCGGTGCCCTGCAACAGCGCGTCGATATGTTCCGGGCGCAGGAACAACCGTCCTTCCTGCGCACTGACCAGACAATCTTCCATCACGTGGGCGACGCTGACGCCGCTGTCGATGCCGACGATCCGCGCCGCGCCTTTCAAGGAGTGCGCCGCACGCATGCACGACTCGAGCTGATCGGCCTGGGTCGGGTTGCGCTCCAGCGCCAGCAGCCCGGCGCTGAGCACCTGGGTCTGGGCTTCGGCTTCGAGGCTGAACAGCTCAAGCAAGGAGGCGTCGCGCATTTGCTCGGGGGTCATGTGAGGCTCCGGGACACGGCGGACAGCAACTGTTCTTCATCCAGCCAACGCAGGCTGCGACCTTTGAAAGGCAACACGCCTCGGGTGTATTTGGCGCTGGCTTGCGCACCGGAGCGTGAGGCGGCGTCGAGGATTCGCTCGTCGATGGCGTGAATCCCGTCGACTTCGTCCACCGGCACCACCACCGGCCCGCCCTGGGCCGAGATGATCAGCATGCGCGGCATGATCCGCGCGCCGGTCGCCGGGGCCGCGTTGCTGTCGAGGTCGAGCAGTTCAACCAGCGACAGGCACGCCACCAGCGCACCGCGCACGTTCGCCACGCCGAGCAAGGCCCGGGAGCGCTGGTGCGGCAGCGAGTGAATCGCCTGCAACGGCGCGACCTCCACCAGACTGCGGGTGGCCAGGCCGAGCCATTCTTCGCCGAGGCGGAACATCAGCAGCGAACGGGTCTTCAGCTCGGTTTCGACCTGGGTCGCCACCGGATCGCGCTCGTCCTGCTGCAACGCATAGCGGTCGAGCAGGCGTGTGGCGGCGGCGGAATACACCGAGCAATTGCGGCAATGGATGTGCTCGTCCAGCAGCGGGCAGGACTTGTCGCCATGGATGCCGATGCGGTTCCAGCAATCGTCGATGGCCCGGGCGTCTTCGTGGGTGACGTTCAAGGTGTCGGACGGGATCATCGTTTACGCTCACTGTCGGCGGTACGGTCGCTGCGGGCGGCGCGCTCCTGCAATCGTCTGGCGCCGGCCGTGTCGCCCTGGGCCTGCAACAGCGCGGCCAGGTGCATCAAGGCTTCGGGGTGTTGCGGCTCGAGGTACAACGCTTTGCGGTAAAAGCCCTGGGCTTCGAAGGCGCTGCCGGCGACATCGCTGAGCAGGCCGAGCCAGTAAAACACCTGGGCCACCGGCTCATGGCTGCGCAAATACTGCTCGCACGCGGCCCGGGCTTCGGCGCTTTTGCCTTCGTTGGCCAGGGCGGCGATGTTGGCCAGCAAGGTCGCCGCTTCGGGGTTGGTGCTTTTAGCCGTCGCCGGCAAAGGCGTCACGCCAGCAAACGGACGGTTGCGCACCGGCGGCGGTGGCGTGCTGCGCAGCGGTTGGCGCGCAGGCAACGGCAGCGCAATCGCGGTCGGCATCGGTAACGGTTCGGGTTTTGGATCGCTGTGACGGCTGAAGGCGAAGGACTGTGGAATCCCGATCGAACGCATGCCGAGCCGCCCAAGCAGACTGCCCTCGGCCGGGCCGATAAACAGCACGCCATCGACATGGGTCAGGCGCTTGAGCACGGCGAATACCTGCTGCTGGGTCGGCTGATCGAAATAGATCAGCAGGTTGCGGCAGAACACGAAATCGAACGGCGGCTCGTTGACCAGCAATGACGGATCGAGCACGTTGCCGACCTGCAGGCGCACCTGCTCGCGGACGATTTCACTCACCCGAAAGCCCTCGTTCTCGGCGAAAAAATGCCGCTCGCGAAAGTCCAGTTCCTGGCCGCGAAACGAGTTTTTGCCGTACAGCGCCCGCCGCGCCTTGTCCACTGACAAGGGGCTGACGTCCATGCCATCGACCTTGAACTGATGGGGCTTGAGGCCGGCATCGAGCAACGCCATGGCAATCGAATAGGGTTCTTCGCCCGTGGAACACGGCAGGCTGAGGATGCGCAGCGCGCGCATATTGTTCAATTCGCCCAGGCGTTTGCGCGCCAGTTTGCCCAGCGTGGCGAAGGATTCCGGGTAACGGAAAAACCAGGTCTCGGGGACGATCACCGCTTCGATCAGCGCCTGCTGTTCATCCCGCGAGCCTTGCAGGGTCTGCCAGTACTCATCGGCATTCACCGTTTGCGACAGGGTGATGCGCTGGCGCACGGCCCGTTCGATGATCGCCGGCCCGACCGAAGCGACGTCGAGGCCGATGCGTTCCTTGAGGAAATCGAAGAAGCGCTGGTCGCTGCTCATGGCTGCTCCTCAAGCCGCGCCGGATCCAGCGGCGATGTCGGGAACAGCAGCGTGCGCACCGACTCGTCCAGCAAGTCGTTGACCCGCACCCACTGCACCAGCCCCTGCGCATCCTCACGCACCGGGCCCAGGTACGGCGCCTGACGATTGTCGAGGCCGTACGGCTGGAAATCAGCCGGGTTGCAGCGCAGGGTATCGGTGGCCTGTTCGAGGATCAGGCCCAGCCATTGCGAGGGTTGCGAGTCATCCGTGCGGTAATGCACCAGCACCAGCCGTGTGCTGGTACGCGCTTGCGCAGGATGGCCGAAGGTCAGGGCACTGAGGTCGATCACCGGCACCACTGTGCCACGGTAGGCGAACACCCCCGCCACCCAGTGCGGCGCCCGGGCAATCGGCTTCAACGGCAGGCGTGGCAGCACTTCGGCCACTTCCGTGGCACGCAAGGCGTAGCGTTCGCTGCCGATGCGAAACAGCAGGAACAACGCCTGCTTCGCCACCGGCGCAGCGCTGCGTTTGGCGGTGATTTCGCTCATCAGACTTTGAATCGCGAAACGCCGCTGCGCAGGCCCACGGCCACCTGGCTCAGTTCGTCGATGGCGAAACTGGCCTGACGCAACGATTCGACGGTCTGGCTGCTGGCATCACCCAGCTGCACCAGCGCGTGGTTGATCTGCTCGGCGCCGGTGGCCTGGGCCTGCATGCCTTCGTTGACCATCAACACCCGCGGCGCCAGCGCCTGCACCTGATGGATGATCTGCGACAGCTGCTCGCCGACCTGCTGCACTTCGGCCATGCCGCGCCGCACTTCCTCGGAGAACTTGTCCATGCCCATCACCCCGGCGGACACCGCCGACTGGATCTCGCGGACCATCTGTTCGATGTCATAGGTGGCGACAGCAGTCTGATCCGCCAGACGCCGCACTTCAGTGGCGACCACCGCGAAACCACGGCCATATTCACCAGCCTTCTCCGCTTCGATCGCGGCGTTCAGGGACAGCAGGTTGGTTTGGTCGGCGACCTTGACGATGGTCACGACCACCTGATTGATGTTGCCGGCCTTCTCGTTGAGGATCGCCAGTTTGGCGTTCACCAGATCCGCTGCGCCCATCACCGAGTGCATGGTGTCTTCCATCCGCGCCAGGCCTTGCTGCCCGGAACCGGCCAGCACCGAGGCCTGATCGGCGGCGGTGGAGACTTCAGTCATGGTGCGTACAAGGTCGCGAGAGGTTGCCGCGATTTCGCGGGATGTCGCGCCAATTTCAGTGGTGGTCGCAGCGGTTTCGGTGGCGGTCGCCTGTTGCTGCTTGGAGGTGGCGGCGATCTCGGTCACCGAGGTGGTGACCTGTACCGACGAGCGCTGGGCCTGGGACACCAGCGAGGTGAGCTCGGTCATCATGTCGTTGAAGCCGGTTTCCACGGCACCGAACTCGTCCTTGCGGTCGAGGTTCAAGCGGCTGCTCAGATCGCCGGTGCGCATGATGTCGAGGATCTGCACGATGCGGTTCATCGGCGCCATGATCGCGCGCATCAGCAGCAGACCGCAGAAACCGGCGGCCAGCACGGCCACCAGCAGTGAGACGAACATGCTGACCTTGGCCGCCGCCACGGCCTCATCAATGTTGGCCATGGCCTTGTCGGCGACTTTCTTGTTCTCGCCAATGATGTCGTTGAGCTTCATCCGGCCCGAGTACCAGGTCGGAGTCAATTGTTCGTGGAACAGCTTGACGGCGTCGGCTTCCAGATTGCGCTTGTGCAAATCGAGCACCGCATCCTGAATTTTCAGGTAGGCATCGTGATATTTCTCGAACGCCGCGAATTCGAGCTTGTCCTCGTCCGTCACCACCGTGCCACGATAATTGGCCATCTGTTCCTGAAGCCGAGATTCGAAAGCCTTGTAATCGGCCGCATCTTCACTGCTGATGCCCTGCCCTTCCTTGAGCCCCAGCAGTTCCTGTGTTTGCAGATAACTGTCGACCCACGCGCCACGAATCATCGAGCTGTAATAGACGCCGGGAATCGCGTCGTCACGGACGCTGTTTTCACTGGCTTCGATCTTCAGCAGCCGCGAATACGAGACGACCACCATCAGCAGCATGATGGCGATAATCACCGCAAAGCTCGCCAAAATGCGTTGGCGCAACGTCCAGTTCTTCACAGTCAGTCCTCGGGGCGGGTCGAAATGCGGGGGAGTATAGCTGAGGGCGGTGTTTCATTTATAAGACGGTTTGCCGCGCTCTAGCCTTCCGGCATTAAACGGGGTGGGCTCTGGACAGGGACTTTCAAGGAATCGGAGGGTGGCGTGCCAGTGACGCAATGGCAAAAAGGGGCGATGGATTGGTCATTTCAGTTTTAGATGATCCGAAGAGGCGGTAGCCATGTGCCATGGTGCGCAACTTCTTGCGCACTTGATTCGCGAAATCGCCGCCTTATTTCGCTACAGCCCCCGGTTACCGTCGCCTGTAGCCGAGTGNGCGCACTTTTGCTTTCATCGCTGTTCAAAAAACGCTCAAACACGCGAGCCAGAGCGGTCAAGTCCCCGGCTCCCGGGGACGCACCAAAAGCTGGCACGCTCCTTGATAACAGTCAGGTACCCACCGGGCGATTTCGCCTCCCGGGCACCCTAACTTTATCCGCAAGGAGCACCTCCCATGGCAACACCAGCGTACATGTCGGTTACCGGCGAAAAACAAGGCCTGATCACTGCCGGCGCCTTCACCGCCGACTCCGTTGGCAACACCTACCAGGAAGGCCACGAAGACCAGGTTATGGTTCAGGCTTTCAGCCACGACGTGATCATCCCGCGTGACCCGCAATCCGGTCAGCCAACCGGTCAGCGCGTTCACAAGCCAGTGATCATCACCAAGGTCTACGACAAGGCTTCGCCACTGCTGCAAGCTGCCCTGACCTCGGGCGAGCGCATGAGCGAAATCGTTATCCAGTGGTACCGCACTTCGGCTCAAGGTACCCAAGAGCACTACTACACCACCAAACTGGAAGACGCGATCATCGTCGCCATCAACAACAAGATGCACAACTGCCAGGATCCATCGAACGCCCACTTCACCCACCTGGAAGAAGTGCAGTTCACCTACCGCAAAATCACCTGGACCCACGAAGTATCCGGTACTTCGGGTTCCGATGACTGGCGTGCTCCAGTCGTTTAATTACGGCTGATCGTTACAAGCATCGGCCAGCTCTGCTGGTCGATGTTGTTTACGCCCCTCCAGAATTTCGCGTGCGTTGAACCGCTTGACGGTCATCGACGAACGCCGCTGTACAGCACGAGGAACAAGGGATGTTCGCGCCGGCCAATGAAACCCACTTTGCCCTGACCATCGAAGGTCTTTCCGCCGATTTCCAGGTGTTTACCCTGAGCGGCCGGGAAGCCATCAGCCAGCCTTTTGTGTTCGAGGTGGAGCTGGTCAGTGAGCAGCCGTCGCTGGACCTCGAAACCCTGCTGCACAAACCGGCCTTCCTGCAGCTGTCGCCCGACGGCAGCGGCATCCACGGCCTGATCTACCGCGCCGCGCAAGGCGATTCCGGCAAGCGCCTGACGCGCTATTCCGTGACCCTGCGCCCGCAACTGGCGTATCTCGCGCACCGGATCAACCAGCGGATCTTCCAGAACCTCAGCGTGCCGAAAATCATCGGCAAGGTCCTCGAAGAACACGGCATCCAGGGCAACGCCTACGCCTTCCAGACCGGTTCGATCTACCCCGACCGCATTTACTGCGTGCAATACGACGAATCGGACCTGCATTTCATCCAGCGCCTGTGCGAAGAAGAAGGCATTCACTACCACTTCCAGCACAGCGCCACGGGCCACAAACTGGTGTTCGGCGATGACCAGACGGTGTTCAAGAAACTGGCGCCGGTGGCCTATCAGCAGGACTCCGGCATGGTCGCCA
>NZ_JBQEQB010000016.1:127170-152577 GCF_052046055.1 Pseudomonas sp. 22082 | reverse complement strand
CATTCCAATGTGGGAGCGAGCCTGCTCGCGATAGCGGTATCTGCGGTTACTCGGGAATACGCAGCGTCTGCCCCGGATAAATCTTGTCCGGGTGTGACAGCAGTGGCTTGTTGGCCTCGAAGATCTTGTTGTACTGGTTGGCGTTGCCATACACCGCCAGGGAAATCGCGCTGAGGGTGTCGCCCTTCTTCACGACCACAAAACGCGCCGCCGCCACAACCGGCCCGGTCACGGTGATCTGGTCATCGACGCTGCCGACACCGGCAATGTTGCCCACTGCCAGAAGAATCTTCTCTTTCTCTTCCTGGCTCGCCACTTCACCGGTAACGGTCACCTTGTCCCCGTCCACGGTTGCCTGGACATTCGGGTTACCCAACCCGACCTTGCTGATGTGTTCCTTCAACTGCTCGCTGGCATTGGCGTTGCCGGGGGTCAGCAGGTCGAGCAGTTTCTCACCCGCTTCTTTCACAAAGCTCAAAAGACTCATGGCGCACACTCCTTGATTTGGGTTCCAGACGCCCAAGCCTAGACCACCCCGGACAAACCCGGTTCCAAGCCGACCAATGACCCTGCCGTCACTCAAGCGGTAGAATCGCCCACCCCTGCCAGCGCCCCGGAGCGAAGATGGACATCAAGCAGCTGAAATTCCTCATCGCCCTCGACGAAACCCGCCACTTCGGCCAGGCCGCCGCCCGCTGCCACATCACCCAGCCCACCCTGTCGATGCGCCTGCGCAGCCTCGAGGAAGAACTCGACCTGCCACTGGTCAACCGTGGCCAGCGCTTCGAAGGGTTCACCGCGCCGGGCGAACGGGTGCTGGCCTGGGCGCGCACGGTACTGGCGGCCTACGACGGTTTGCAGGCGGAAGCGGCGGCCTGTCGCGGCAATCTGATCGGCACCCTGCGCCTGGGCGTGGTGCCGTTGTCGAGTTTCGATGCACTGCCGTTGATGCAGCGCCTGCACGCGCAACATCCGAACCTGCGCTTCGAACTGTCCTCGCTGAGCTCCGAACAGGTTCTAGAGCAACTGGCGAACAATCGCATCGACATTGGCGTGTCTTACCTGGACCGCCTCGACGGCGAGCGGTTTGAATCCCTGGCGTTCAGCGAAACGCAGATGGGTCTGCTCTACGACCAGCGGTTCTTCAACTTTGGTGAGGCACCGCTGAGTTGGGAATCGCTGATCGAACTGCCCCTGGGCATGCTCACCAGCGGCATGCACTTTCGCCAGTCCATCGACCATAACTTCCACAGTCGTGGCCTGACGCCGCAGCCGTTACTGCAAACCGACGCCGTTCACCAATTGTTGCAAGCGGTGCACGGCGGCTTGTGCTGTGCGGTGATGCCACTGGATGGCGGCCTGGAAAACCTGACCGATCATCTGCGCCTGCAACCCATCGAAAACGCCCAGACCCTCGCCCGACTGGGCCTGATCATGCGTCGCGGCGCCCCACGCTCGGCGCTGGCCGAGGCCTGTTTCGCGCTCTATCAAAAATCACCCACGGACACTTGATCGACGGCATCTATCGAAGGATCGACACTAGCGATTAGACGCGACATCTTGCCGCGCCTAGTCTTAACGTTGATCAATCCGTCGGTGATGCCATGAACGCCAAGCGCCCGGCCTGCGCGGCGCCTGCTCTCGAAACGCCCGCGCCAGCCGCCAGTCAGACCTACAGCTACAGCGATCTCCCCCTCGCGGAATCGGCCAGCACCGCGCTGGCCGAAGAAGTCGCGTTGGCGATTGCCTACAACGGCATCAGTCAGGCCGTGATGCTGGTGACGCCGACCGACCTTGAAGACTTCATCATCGGCTTCAGCCTCGGCAGCGGCATCATCGAAGACGCCTCGGACATCTACGACCTGCAACTGAGCGGTTCGGGCTCGGCGCAATACGCGCAAGTGACCATCGCCAACCGCGCCTTCTGGAACCTCAAGCAGCAGCGGCGGCAACTGGCCGGCACCAGCGGTTGCGGACTGTGCGGCGTGGAAGCGGTGGAGCAGGCGCTGCCTGATCTAAAGGTCTTGTCCGGTGCACCTTTGCCGCCCGCCGAATGGCTCGATGGTTTGCGCCAGCGTATCGGCGCATTCCAACCGCTGGGTCAGCATTGCGGCGCAGTGCACGCAGCGGTGTTCATGAACGCCAGCGGTGAATTGCTGCTGGGCCGCGAAGACATCGGCCGGCACAACGCCCTCGACAAGCTGATCGGCGGTCTGATCCGGCAAAAGATATCCACAGCCGGCGGCCTGGCAATTGTCACCAGCCGTTGCAGCCTCGAATTGATCCAGAAAGTCCTGCGGGCCGGGATTCAGACCCTGGTCAGCCTGTCCGCGCCTACCGGTCTCGCCGTGCAATGGGCGCGACGCCACAACCTCAATCTCATCCACCTGCCGCAGAAGAACGCGCCGCGGGTGTATAGCCCAGAAATGGAGAAACACCCGTGAGCCAACATCATCAAGCCGACCAGAAACCCGTTCCGCGCTACAAGCCTTACAAGGGCCCGGCCGGTGGCTGGGGCGCCCTGATCAGCGTGGCCCAGGCCTGGTTGACCAGCGACAACGCGCTGAAAAACCTGCGCATGATGCTCAAGACCAACCAGAACGGCGGCTTCGACTGCCCGGGCTGCGCCTGGGGTGACTCGCCGGAAAGCGGCATGGTCAAATTCTGCGAGAACGGTGCCAAAGCGGTGAACTGGGAAGCGACCAAGCGCCGGGTCGATGGCAAATTCTTCGCCAAACACAGCGTCACCTCGTTGCTGGAACAGAGCGACTACTGGCTTGAATACCAAGGTCGTCTGACCGAACCACTGGTGTATGACGCCGAAACCGATCGTTACAAACCCATCAGCTGGGACGATGCCTACGCGCTGATCGGCAAACACCTGCAAGCGCTGTCGAGCCCGGATCAGGCCGAGTTCTACACCTCAGGCCGCGCCAGCAACGAAGCGGCGTACCTGTATCAACTGTTCGTGCGCGCCTTCGGCACCAACAACTTCCCCGACTGCTCGAACATGTGCCACGAGGCCAGCGGCGTGGCCCTGGCGCAGAGTGTCGGCGTCGGCAAAGGCACCGTGACCTTCGACGACTTCGAACATGCCGATGCGATTTTTGTCTGGGGCCAGAACCCCGGCACCAACCACCCGCGCATGCTCGAACCGCTGCGTGAAGCGGTGAAACGCGGTGCCCAGGTAGTGTGCGTCAACCCGCTGAAAGAACGCGGCCTGGAACGCTTCCAGCATCCGCAGCATCCGCTGGAAATGCTCACCAACGGCGACAAGCCGACCAACACCGCGTATTTCCGCCCGGCGCTGGGCGGCGACATGGCGGTGCTGCGCGGCATGGCCAAGTTCCTGCTGCAATGGGAGCGCGATGCGCAGAAGGCTGGCGCACCGGCCGTGTTCGATCACGATTTCCTCAATGAGCACAGCGTCAATGTGCTCGAGTACATTGGTGTCGTCGACGATACCCCTTGGGAGCAGATCGTCACCCAGTCCGGCCTGACCCTGGTGGAAATCGAGCAAGCGGCGCGCATGTACGCCAAAGGCAAGAACGTGATCATGTGCTGGGCGATGGGCATCACCCAGCATCGCCACTCGGTGCCGACCATCCAGGAGATCGCCAACCTGATGCTGCTGCGCGGCAACATTGGCAAACCCGGCGCCGGTCTGTGCCCGGTGCGCGGCCACAGTAACGTGCAGGGCGACCGCACCATGGGCATCAACGAACGTCCGCCGGTGGCGTTCCTTGATTCCCTTGAGCGCCGCTTCCAGTTCAAGGTGCCACGTCACAACGGGCACAACGTGGTCGAAGCGATTCACGCGATGGCCGAAGGTCGCGCCAAGGTGTTTATCGGTCTGGGCGGCAACTTCGCCCAGGCCACGCCGGACAGCCCGCGCACCTTCCAGGCCCTGAGCAACTGTGACCTGACGGTGCAGATCAGCACCAAGCTCAATCGCAGCCACCTGGCCCACGGCAAGGACGCGCTGATCCTGCCGTGCCTGGGCCGTACCGACATCGATATCCAGACCGAAGGCCCGCAAGCCGTCACCGTGGAAGACTCGTTCAGCATGGTGCACGCCTCCAACGGTCAGTTGCAGCCGCTGTCGAACCAGATGCGCTCCGAGCCGTCGATCATCGCCGGCATCGCCGCCGCGACCCTGGGCAGCAAACCGGTGGACTGGAACTGGCTGGTGGCCGACTACCGGCGCATCCGCGAGTTGATCGCCGACACCATTCCGGGCTTCAAGGACTTCAACGAGAAGGTCAAGAACCCGGGCGGCTTCTACCTCGGCAACAGCGCCGGCGCGCGCAAGTGGAACACCACGTCGGGCCGGGCCAACTTCAAGCCAAACATGCTCCCCAAGGACCTGATCCACGAACGCACTCGCGCCACCGGCAAACTGCCGGACCTGATCCTGCAATCGATGCGCTCACATGATCAGTACAACACCACGATTTATGGTCTCGACGATCGTTATCGCGGGGTGAAGGGACAGCGCGATGTGTTGTTCGCCAACGAAGCCGACATCATCCGTCTGGGCTTCAAGCCGGGGCAGAAGGCTGACATCGTGTCGCTGTGGGACGATGGTCGTGAGCGTCGGGTGAAGGGCTTCACGCTCTTGGCGTTCGATATTCCTGCAGGGCAGGCAGCGGCTTATTACCCTGAGGTGAATCCGCTGGTGCCGTTGGAGAGCACTGGCGATGGCAGCCATACGCCGACGTCGAAGTTCATTGCCATTCGCCTGGAAGCGGCGAGCGAAACGGGGCTGATCATGGCCAGATCGGCCTGATACGGCGCCTGAACGGGCGCCTTCGCGAGCACTTTTAGAACGCCCACAAAAAAGGCCGCTTTGTGATCAAAGCGGCCTGTCCGAAGTAGATAAAGACCGGCGAAAAACCGTTAAGTTCCGCCCAAAAATCAGCAACTTGCAGAATTGTATACAGGTCGTGCTATTCGTCGGATTTCGATTGTCACGCCCATTCCAGAGCCTCAGGATCGCGCCGTCATCCCTTTGAGGCTCCTCTATGAAGTTCTCCTCGATTCTCTTGTTGTCCCTTGGCCTGGTCAGTGGCTTCGCTTCTGCCGGAGGCACCACCGAAGCAGGTGTGGGCGGCGCATTGGGCGGGGTTCTTGGCTCGGTCGTCGGTCAATCGTTAGGCGGCAGTACAGGTTCAACCATCGGCGCAGCCCTGGGCGGCGCGGGTGGTAGTGCGGTGGGCGCCGACAAGCGCAGCCGTGGTGAAGCAGCCATTGGCGGTGCGCTGGGCGCAGCCGGCGGCAACGTGGTCGGCCGCAGCATGGGCGGCACCACCGGCAGCCTGATCGGCGCAGCAGCCGGCGGCGGCGCGGGTGGCGCGCTGGGCAACTACATGGGCAACAAGAGCGATGACGATGATCGTCATTACGACCGTCGCCATGATGATCGTCGCTACTACCGTGACCGTCACCCAGGTCGTGGCCATGCCTATGGCCATCGCAAGCATCACCGCTACTACCGCGACTGAGGCCAGGCCTCTTTAGCCGATACATCCAGATCGCAGCTCCCCCGGGCTGCGATTTTTTTTGCCTGTCACATCGCCAGGCGTTCCAGCGCTTCGCGCAATCGGGTTGGAATCGATACCGGCTGATTGGACGCCCGGTCGACAAACACATGCACGAAGCGCCCGGCGGCACAAGCCTCGTCTTCTTCGGCCTTGAACACCGCCAGCTCGTATTGCACCGAACTATTACCCAGCTTGCCTACCCGCAAGCCGATCTCGATTCGATCCGGAAAAGCGATCGACGCGAAATAGTCGCAAGACGAACTGACCACAAACCCCACCACCTCGCCGTCATGGATATCCAGCCCTCCGACCTGGATGAGGTACGTGTTCACCGCGGTGTCGAAGAAGCTGTAATAGGTGACGTTGTTGACGTGACCGTAGGCGTCGTTGTCGTGCCAGCGCGTGGTGATCGGCTGGAAGTGCGGGTAATCGCTGCGTTGCGGCATCGGGTTGGACATCAGTGTCGATTCCTGAAGTGACCTGCTCAGTCTAAAGATAAAAACCCTTGCCGCGCGCCGCCAGCTCGCCAATCAATGGCGCCGGCCGCCAGTGATCGCCCTGCCGGGTCTCCAGCGCCAGCAATCGCTTGTGAATGTCGGCCAGCCCCTGGTCATCCGCCCAGGCCATCGGCCCGCCTCTCTCTGCCGGGAAGCCGTAGCCATTCAGATAAACCTGATCGATGTCATACGCCGACTCGGCAATCCCTTCCTGCAGGATCTTCGCGCCCTCGTTGACCAACGCCAGCAGGCACCGCTCAAGGATCTCCTCCGAGCCAATATCCCGGCGATGAAACCCCAACCCTTCGCTGACGTTCAACACCAGCGCATCGACCTCGGGATCATGCTCGGCCTGTCGACTACCCGGCTCGTAGTGGTAATAACCGTTGCCGGACTTCTGACCGAACCGGCCCAACTCGCACAGACGGTTATCCACTTGAACCTCCGGTGCATCCTGCCCCTTGCCCGCCAGTTCACGGGCACGCCACTCGAGATCGATGCCGACCACGTCGTACATGCGAAACGGCCCCATGGCAAAACCGAAACTCTGCAACGCCGCATCGACCTGGTGTGGGTACGCCCCTTCAAGCAACATCTTGCGCGCTTCGAGCACATACGGATGCAGCATGCGGTTGCCGATAAAACCGTGGCAGTTGCCCGACACCACACTGACCTTGCCCATGCGCTTGCCCAGCTCCAGAGCGGCTTCAAGCACAGCCGGAGAAGTTTGTGCGCCACGGACTATTTCCAGCAACTTCATGATGTGCGCCGGGCTGAAGAAATGCAGGCCCAGCACTTGAGTCGGTCGCCGTGTCGCGGCGGCAATGGCGTCGATATCCAGCGCCGAAGTATTGCTCGCCAGCAGCGCCTCGGGTTTCAACACGCCATCGAGTTCACGGAAGATCTTCTGCTTGAGCTCGAGGTTCTCGTACACCGCTTCGATCACCAGGTCGACGTTGCGGATTGCCACATAGTCCGCCGCCGCGCTGACACGGGCAATCCGCGCATCGGCTTCGGCCTGATCGATCCGCCCCTGTCGCACGTTGTGCGCGTAGGTCTCGGCCACGGTGGACAGCGCCTGCTCAAGCATCTGTGGATTGTTATCGACCCACTGCACTGACACGCCGGCGTTGGCCAGGCACATGACAATGCCGCGGCCCATGGTGCCGGCGCCGATCACGGCGGCCTGCTGAATAGCGAAGGATGTCTGGCTCATGTTGTTCTCTTGTTGGCGATCCGAAGACAGCCATCACCATAGTCAGCCACCGGGCATTTTTGAAGTTCATTGCCGTGATGATCGACATTCAGCAGATGGATTCGGAATCTCAAAGATGCGTCTGAGCCCAGGCCCGGACCTCGGCGTAGGGATATTCCTCCAGCGCTGCAAACCCGGAAATGGCCCGCGCCTTGAGTTTGGTAAACAGCGGCACACTGATTCCGCAGAGGAACCGGGTCAGCCGCTCGGCCGACGGAGCGCTGCCAGCGTGCTGCTGATGCCTGTGGATAAAATCGCCACACAACGCCGCAAAATTTTTATCCACAAGCGCCGGCAATTCCGGAGGCGCCGGGAGCCGGGCGAGGTGCCCGTGACACACCGAGCAATGTCCGCACTGCTGCGGCGCATTGTGATCGCCAAAATATTCCGCCAGCCGATATCCGAGGCATCGCTCGGTGGCGAACAGCTCGAGCATGGCGTGAATCCGCGCCACTTCGGTTTGCTCATGGCGGGTGAAATAGTCGTGCAGGTCAGCGCTCAGGGCCTGGCTGTCGAAATCGCCGCGCAGGACGTTGTAGACCTCGGTCATCTGCTTGCTCTCAAGCTCGACCCAGCCCTTTTCCTGGAAATAATCCAGCGCCTTCACCACGCGGTTGCGCTCGGCGGAATACTGCTCGTACATCGCCTGGAAATTCACCGTGGCCCAGGTACGCGCGCGGCTTGAGGTCTGGATGATCGCGGCGACGAAATCCCTGCGTTCACCCTCAAAACGCTCAAGCAACGCCTCGGGCTCCAGCAGGTATTTGAAACGGTACTCGGCGTAGTACGCGTAGCGCGGGGCAATCAGTCCTCGCAGCTCCAACTGCACCAACAACGTCTTCAAAGGCAACGCGCGAATGTTGCTCTGATCCGCCAGCGGCCCGAGCAGAAACTCCCATTGGCCTACCGGCGCGGCGGCCTGCAGCTCGTCCAGCACATGACGAATGCCCTCCTGTTCCGGAGTGTCGCCATACACGAAGTTTTCCAGCACGTTGAGGCTGTCGCGGTTGGCCAACACCAGGCAGTCGGACGGCTGCCCGTCACGCCCGGCGCGACCGATTTCCTGGCTGTAGTTTTCGATGGATTTGGGCAGGTCGAAATGCACCACGTTGCGGATGTCGCTCTTGTCGATGCCCATGCCGAAGGCGATGGTGGCGACGATGCAATCGGACTGCCCGCCCATGAAGCGCTTCTGGATCGCGTCCCGTTGCTCATGGGGCAAACCGGCGTGATAAGCCTCGGCCTGAATGCCATTGCGCTCCAGATGTTCAGCAATCTGCTCGGCGGTTTTCTGCAGGGTCACGTAGACGATGCTCGGCTGACCTGCGCGCTCGTTCATCCACTCCACCAGACGCCGGCGCTTGTCCTGCCCACGCACCGGCTCGACCAGCAGACGGAGGTTGGGCCGATAGAAACCGGTGGTCACCACATCGTCTGCCGCGATGGCGAATTTCGCCTGCATGTCGTCGATGACCTTTGGCGTTGCGGTGGCGGTCAGCAGCAGGGTTTGCGGGATGTTGAACTGGCGCTGGTAGTCCGGCAGCTTGAGGTAGTCGGGGCGAAAGTTGTGGCCCCACTCGGAGATGCAGTGCGCCTCATCCACCACCAGCAGCGAGATCGGCACCTGCTGCAAAAAGTTGCGAAAGCGCTCGTTCTTCAAACGCTCCACGGAAATCATCAGGATCTTCAGTTCGCCCGAACGGGCGCGGGCCATCACATCGTTGGCGTCTTCGCGGCTCTGCGCCGAATCGATGCTGCCTGCGGATATCCCGTGCCGGCGCAAAAACTCGAGCTGATCCTGCATCAGCGCCAGCAACGGTGAGACCACCAGCGTCAGGTGCGGCAGCAAGAGTGCCGGGACCTGGTAACAAAGGGATTTGCCGGAGCCGGTGGGAAATATCGCGGCTGCCGAGCGCCCGGCGAGAACAGCGCTGATCGCGTCCTCCTGCCCGGGTCGAAACTGTGGATAACCGAAAACCTGTTCCAGGGTGTTGTGCATTCGCTGTCACTCCGTTGACCGCTGTGATGCCAACAGCCTAGCGGGCGATCTCAGCGCGTCGAGAATAGGTCGGGGGTCAAATCGATACGGGATGATACAGCGTCGACGGCACGGTCAAGGGATCAAACAAATGAAACACTTTGTTCATCGCCGTGTGAAGCGACCCGAGGGTAATGTCCGTCACGCCTTGAGCCAGGACGGCCCATGCGCATGGATTTTTACCAAGGAGTGAACATGTCGAACAACTTGAAACTGCCCCTCGCCCTGATCTTTGCCTCCCTGCTGCTGGGAGGCTGCACACCCTCTCCCGAAGACTTTCCGCCGATCCTGTCCAGCGTCGTGACCGTCACCGCAGCGCCCTCGACTTAACCCCCGCAAGCGTTGTGTCAGGGCCGCAATACGGCTACCCGCAATTGCTCATCCAGTACCCGTTCATGCACATCGAGGCTCTGGCTCGCCCATCGTGCATGAGCCGGGCTGATATCGCCGGTGAAGGCTGCCGCCAGTTGACGCAAGTCGGCAACACTGCGCACCCGGGGGCAAAATGCTTTCTCGTCGCAGTGAGTGCTGGCATTGCGGTAGGTGTTGAGCAAGCGATCCCACAGACCTTCGCGTACTTGTCTGATCGACTTGAGCTGTATTTGCTGCACGCCCAGTCGTTGCGTGAGTCCCGGTTCGTCCAGGGCTTCGCTCGCCAGCAGAGCCTTGCCGAAAACCAGCACCTCAGCGCGGGCCGCTGTGTCGATGTCAGCCTGAGTGGCGAGCGCGTCGGGCCAACCGGTGCGCTCCAGGTTGGCAAGCACCAACCCGTTGCCCGTGTCGGAGGCCAACGCCAAACGACAGCCACTCACCCACAGCAAAACGATCGAGGCCATTCGTAGCCACTGCATACCTAATTCCCTTTAAGTCTGTGTCGGACGTTTGGAAACGCCCTACGGATTCTGGCGCGCACCATACAGAGGTTTACTTTGAAACGCCTGATAATCACGTCGGAAAATTCGCCAATAAGGGTTTGGCTTTGAAAAACCGAAAAAACATGTAGGGCAAATGCCCATATCGTGGAAAAAACCCTTACGAAATCTGTCCATTGCGGCCGTCTTGTCCCTGCGGTCAGCCCCCTTCTATAGTGGCTGGCGCGACTGGAAACTCTGTGTCGGCTCACCGAAGCGACTTCGTAAGGGACACACCTTGATCATGAATATGTACAAACCGCTGAATCCCCGTTTTCGCCCTCTCAAGACTTGCGACATTGAAAAACCGGTATTGGTTATCGACACCGAAGCAAAACCGGGCGACCTGCTCAATGCCGCCGACCAACGCCTGCGCGCCGCCAGCGATCTGCTGGAAACTCTTTACTGCTTGTGTTTCAAACAGGCCGATGTGAAAGATATTCCCAACATCGTCAATGCGCTTTATTTATTGACCCAAGACGGTTGTGACTTGCTGGAAGTTGCCAGACAACAAATAAATAAATAACACTGCCAGCCACACTTACAAAGTTCGCAACAACCCATCGCTTCCATTACAACAAAAACCGGAACTAGTCTGTCTGCTCTTACATCAACCAAGAGCAATAACATGACAACTCTGACTATTTTCTTCTGCGGTACAGGTTCGACAAAGTTTGATAATGCACACGTTAACTATTGGAATGGGGAATTGGTCTCCACACTTGCCGCTCACCACACCGGGCGCGAGTTCGCCGACTGGATCGTGGTCGACGGCCCCGGCATCAGCAACCTGCAAGCCGATGAGCTGTTTACCCAATCAAAGGACTACGGCCTCAGCGGAACCCTGTTCGGCAAGGGCTGGGAGGAAAACGTCCAGCACGCGATGAACATCATCAAAGGCCAATGTGACTGGCAGCGCGAGCAATTGACCGAAGCGGAATACAACCGCCTCAAAGCCGCCGGCATTCCGATTGAAGATGTAAAAGTCGAAGGTTCCTGGCTGTGGCGTAAATATAACTATGGTGATCGCAGCGTCACGCAACAGAAGTTACAGGAGCAAATTATCAAAACCTTTCGCAAGGACGGTGTTATTCCAACAAAAGTCAATCTGGTGGGCTGGAGCCGCGGCGGTATCAGTTGTCATATGCTGGCCAATGCCATGTTTAACGACAGTGCACTGAAAAACATTCCAGTGAATATCTTTGCCATCGACCCGGTGCCGGGCATCGGTAACTTTCAGGAACACCGGGTAAAGCTCAACAGCAACGTAAAAGAATATGTGGGTTTCTATGCGCGGGATGAACGCTCCAAGGGTTTCAGCTGCGTCATTCCGCAAACCGCGACCGGCACCAAGACCAGCATCTTCCCCATGCCCGGCCGTCACGCCACCCTGGTCGGCAACGCCTCCGCCGACGGCAACAGTGGTCCAAAAGTGCTGGCCGAACCCGGCCTCATCGTCCGTCACTTTGCCGAGGTCTGCCTGAAACGCTGGGGCACCGTCCTCGACAAGAACCTCAACCTCACCGACACCGACCTTCGCAACCACACCGCCGCCATCGTCAACGCGGCGGTGAAATACAAGGCGATGGAAAAGTGTTCCTACACCTGGTTCACCGAACTGGATCAAGGCGAACGCTACGTATCGCTGGGCAGCAAAGGCGTGCCGTTCTCGACGGTGAAAGGCGCGATCTACACCCCGGCGACCGGGCTGACGACGAGTGTGCTGGATGTTGAGGGGTATCGGGCTATTCGTTGAAAACCGTGATTGATCTGTAGGAACGGACTGCCCGAATCTACATCCCGTTCCTACACGCAGCGGCGCCTTGTCTTCTATCGGCGCCTGTTAGCCCAAATCTATAGTTGTGAGCATCGCTACCCAATCAGCGATTCAGGTTTGGTCACCTGAAAAACAGAGATAACTGATGCATGCCCTTGTATGCTGCCGACCTATTTCTGTCGGCACGCTTTATGGCGGGCTGTGTTTGGGACGCTTCGGCGTACCGGGTTATCTCTGCCGGTTTGACCAACTTGAACACAGTCCGCCTCCACCGCTTGGTCACGGTAGCAGCGGTTCATTGATGCCTACAGAGATAGAAAAAATGAAATCATGGAACGAGCTCCACTCCAATCGCTACCGCCCACTCGACTCCAACCTCACCGACACCAAGCCCCTGGTCATCGACACCGAAGCCAACCCGCAAGACATCCTCGAATGCGCCGTCCAGCGCCTGCGCGCCTCAAGCGACCTGCTGCAAACCCTCTACTGCCTCTGCTTCAAACACGCCGACGTCGAAGACATCCCGCACATCACCCACGCGCTCTACCTTCTCACCAAAGACGGCTATGACCTGCTCCAGGTCGCCCAGCAGCGAATGCTCAACTGGAAAGCGCCGGCCTGACGGACTCCTCGGGCAGGCGTGTTCATGGCTAGAACTGCCTGCCTCTATCTCGAACACTGACGCTGACATCTCCGGCGCAAAACTTAAGGATCAGAATTTTGCAAACTATTATTGATTGCGTACGATGGGAGCCATTGTTCAACCAAGGGCTTGCCTTCATGACCACTGAAACCATTGATCACAGCACTCTCACGCGGCTATTTGAGAACGGTTCGATCAGTAGCGCACATATCGTCGCCAAACCGGGTGGCTGGTCGATTCAGATTCAGCAAGGAAGCAAAGAATACTCACTGACCGCACAACGCAGTGGCCAGGTACGTCTGTTCAAGCGGCTTGAAACACTGGTGACCTACCTGCAAGGAGTGGGCATCAATCACTTCGATGTGGACGCCTCCAGTTATGACCCTCTTCAGATAAAAACCTATGCCCGCCCTGATCGCGCCGAAGCGATGAAACAAGCTCATGAAGCAGCTGCGTATGAAGAATGGGTCAAGCAACAGGTACAAATCAGCATTGATGACCCAAGACCCAGCGTCAGCGATGAAGACGCTCGCAGGATATTTGCCGCCAAACGGGATGCCCTTCGTCAGCGAGCACGTTGATGAGGTTGGTCTGGCGCCAAGAAGCGCTGGATGACCGAGACAACATCATGGAGCGTATCGGCCAGGAAAATCCCGCTGCAGCGATTGAACTTGATGAGGCTTTCGAACTGAAAGGAGAAAGCGCTCGGCAGCACCCAGCCCTGTACCGAAAAGGTATCGCGGGAGGTACCCGCGAAATCGTCGTCACTCCAAACTACGTCATCATCTACACAGTCAAAGTTGATGTTGTGGAAATGCTACGAGTGCTGCATACCAGACGGCAATGGCCATGATGGCTGGGGAGAAAACGCTAGGAGTTCGCGCCTCCTTAAGTAGCATTATTCTGGCTGTTTAACGCGGATTCTGCGGGAATAATGGCAGTTGATCTGACAATGAAGTCCAACCCATCACCCACAAAAAAGCCGCCCTCAAGAGGCGGCTTTTTCATTCGCTACAAACCCAGTCTTACAACTTAGGCCCGGCAGCCTTGATCGCGTCGCTCACTTCGAACTTCTTGAAGTTCTCGATGAACAGACCGGCCAGTGCTTTTGCAGCTTCGTCGTACGCAGCCTTGTCAGCCCAAGTGTTGCGTGGGTTGAGCAGGTTGGTTTCGACGCCCGGTACGGCCAGTGGCACGTCCAGGTTGATGGTGTCCAGGTGCTCGGTGGCTGCACCGATCAGCGCGCCGCTCTGGATCGCTGCGATCACCGCACGGGTGGTCGGGATGTTGAAGCGTTTGCCGACGCCGTAGCCGCCGCCGGTCCAGCCGGTGTTGACCAGGTAGACCTTGGAGCCGAAGCCGCGGATGCGCTTGATCAGCAGTTCAGCGTATTCGCCAGCCGGACGCGGGAAGAACGGTGCGCCGAAGCAGGTGGAGAAGGTCGACTTGATGCCGCTGCCCGAACCCATTTCGGTCGAACCCACCAGTGCGGTGTAGCCGGACAGGAAGTGGTAGGCCGCTTGTTCTTCGTTGAGGATCGACACTGGCGGCAGGACGCCGGTCAGGTCGCAGGTCAGGAAGATCACAGCGTTCGGCTCGCCGCCCAGGTTCTTCTCGGAACGCTTGGCAACGTGCTCCAGCGGGTAGGCCGCGCGGCTGTTCTGGGTCAGGCTGACATCGGCGTAGTCGGCGTGCTTGGCGTCGTCGATCACGACGTTTTCCAGCACCGCGCCGTGCTTGATGGCTTTCCAGATGACCGGCTCGTTCTTCTCGGACAAGTCGATGCACTTGGCGTAGCAGCCGCCTTCGATGTTGAAGACAACGCCTTCGCCCCAGCCGTGTTCGTCGTCACCGATCAGGTAACGGCTTTCGTCGGCGGACAGGGTGGTCTTGCCGGTGCCCGACAGACCGAAGAACAGGGTCACGTCGCCGTCTTCGCCGATGTTGGCAGCGCAGTGCATTGGCAGCACGTCGGCGGCCGGCAGCAGGAAGTTCTGCACGGAGAACATGGCTTTCTTCATTTCACCGGCGTAACGCATGCCGGCGATCAGCACTTTCTTCTGGGCGAAGTTGATGATCACGCAACCGTCGGAGTTGGTGCCGTCACGCTCTGGCACGCACTCGAAGTTGGCGACGTTCAGCACTTGCCACTCTTCGCGACCGGCCGGGTTGTACTGGGCCGGGTTGATGAACAGGCAACGACCGAACAGGTTCTGCCAGGCAGTCTGGGTGGTCATCTTCACGGCCAGGTAGTGATCTTCGGCCGCGCCTACATGCACGTGGGAAACGAAATGCTCTTGCGCGTTGTTGAATGCTTCAACACGAGCCCACAGCGCGTCGAACTTGTCGGCCGGGAACTTGCGGTTGATCGGGCCCCAGGCAATGGCAGCCTGGGTGGAAGGCTCTTCAACGATGAAACGGTCGACTGGCGAACGGCCGGTGCGGTGACCGGTGCGAACAACCAGAGCGCCGGTATCGGCAAGCTCGCCTTCACCGCGGTTCAGGGCTTCTTTTACCAGATCATCAACACTCAGATCGGTGTACACGGCGTTATTGGCTTGCGTCATGAGGTTCCCCGTCGGCCAGTGGCCGAGTGTGCTCCAAACGTTTTGTAGTAGAAAGTCGTGCACTACTACCGCGAAAAAAGTGGGCCGGATTATGCCAGAAAAGCCCAAAAAGAGTAGGGCCCTCCCGTCGTAACGGCGTAATTCCGTCGTTGAGCAGTGAATTTACCTGCGCTGAACCGTTTTAGTGCCGGGTATCTGACGGCGTCTCGACGCCCGCGCCAGCGAACAATTGAGCGATATCTGCCGCGTCGAACAGGTAGCGCTGGTTGCAGAACTGGCAATCGATCTCGACTTGGCCACCTTGCTCGGCCACCAGTGCCTGCGCATCTTCCAGACCCAGGCTGACCAGTGCGTTACCCGAACGCTCGCGGGAGCAGCTGCAGTGGAAGCGCAGTTTCTGCACATCGAACAGACGAACCTGCTCTTCATGGTAGAGGCGGTGCAGAACCGTTTCGTTGTCCAGGCTCAACAGTTCATCAGCGGTCAGGGTGTTGCCCAGCGCGGTGATGTGCTGCCAGCTGGCGGCGCGTTCTTCTTCGTCTTTCAGGCGATCGGCCGGCAGTTGCTGCAGCAGCAAACCACGGGCACGACGGCCGTCGGCGCACAGCTTGAAGCGAGTGCCGACCTGCTGGGACATGACGAAATAGTTGGTGAAGCAGTCGGACAGGGTTTCGCCGTCGAGATCAACGATGCCCTGATAACGCTGGCCAGCGATCGGGTCGACGGTCAAGGCCAGGACACCGTTCGGCATCAGGTCGCCGAGGGTCGCGTCGGCAGGAATCTGCTCGGCGTGATAGCGCGCCAGGCCGCGGATTTCGCGCTCGCTGGAGCACTCGATCATCAACAGCGGGATCGGGCCTTCGGAACGGGCCTGAAGAATCAGCAAGCCATCGAATTTCAGGGTGCCCACCAGCAACGAGGCGGCGGCCATCAGTTCGCCCAGCAATTGCGCAACCGGTTCCGGGTACGGGTGCTTGGCGAGCACTTCGGCGTAGCTGCGCTCCAGCGACACCAGTTCGCCGCGCGTGTCGCTGTCATCGAAGATGAAGCGTTGGGTGTAATCGGTATCGAGGAAATCGGTCATAGGTCTGGGTATCTGAATGTGATGACAAAATGGTTACAAAGAATGAAAATCCCGCGCTTCTGGCATCCTTTTTGATGCCGATGTTCAGCCACGGGAGGCATTTTATGAACAATCCGGGTTTGTTCCAATCAAGGTGGAACCTCGGCCGGCTGGTTCTGTGCAACGTTGTGCCATTGGCACTACTGGCTTTCTGGTTATGGCCTACAGGTCAGATGCTGTGTGTGATTTTCGACGAGTGGCTGTTCCGCTCACTCAACGCACCGCTGGCCAGCAACCCCATATGGCTCCACATCTGGGCAATTGCAAGTCTGCGACCGTTCGACATCGTCGTCGGCCTGATTCTGCTGACGCTGCTGATCAAGGGCGACTGGGTGTTCAGGGCGATTGACGTGCGCCGCGCCTTTTTCGGTTTTTTCTCGATCCTGCTGCTGATGGTGGTGATCCGCGCGCTGTTTTCCAAGTTCTCCGATCACATGGGCTGGCAGCACAGCAGCCCGTCGATGGTGCTCGAAGGTGCCGTGCATATCAGCGATTACTTCCCGCATCTGGAGAAGACCTGGGAGCTGAAAGATCGCTCGAGCCAGAGCTTCCCCGGTGATCACGCCTCGGTGCTGCTGATCTGGGCGCTGTTCATGGGCGTGTTCAGCCGTACGGCTGGTCAGTTTCTGGTGATCTGGGGCCTGGCACTGCTGTTCATGTTGCCGCGTCTGGTCGCCGGTGCTCATTGGGGCCAGGACGATTACATCGGCGGCATGCTGCTGGCGGTGTGGGCACTGGGCTGGGGTTACTACACGCCGTTTGCTTATCACGCGGCGAACTTCTGGTTGAAGGTCACGGCACCGGTCTTCCGGTTGCTGGGCAAGCTGCCGATGGTTTCGCGGATGAGTGTAGTGTCCGCGCAGTAATCAACGGTTACTGAAAAAAACGCAGCCGCCGGCGGGTCTTGAACCCAGGCCGGCAGGCTGCGTTTTTTATTCGCCGCTACTGTTCCCACGAAATTTAAACAGATCCCGACGCTGCTTCTTGCTCGGTTTACCGTCGGTGGTGACACCCAGAGCGCCCGCCTTGCGCATCGCCGCAGCCGCTTCACGCTTGGCAATGCTGGCCTCGGTCTCGGCATACAGCGTCTGCGCCTCAGGTGCGCCGCGACGCACGATCGACAGGGCCTGAACCACAACGGTCTTTTCGTCGAAGCCGGCGCGAATCTCGAATTCATCGCCAATGCGTGGTTCTTTGCCAGGCTTGCAGCGCTCTCCCCGACAATGCACCTTGCCACTCTCGATGGCGGCTTTGGCCAAGGCGCGAGTCTTGAAAAAACGCGCGGCCCACAGCCACTTATCGAGACGAACCTTGTCGTCCTCTTCGCTTTTTTGTGCCATATGAATTCCTCGTTCAGCCAGTAGTCGGAACTGTACTACCGATTCTGTCGGGCGCAAGAACTCGGCCCTCCAGATAAACTGTGATCTTCGCCGGTTCAACGGCATGGAGTGATCGAGTGACCAAATTTCCGTCTTCATTGACCTCGCCCAAATCCGGGTGCCTGGGCTGCCAGCAAAGTGAGCCGCTGGGCTTCGACTTTTCCTTCGCGTATCAGCCCATCGTGGATCTGCGTGACAAGTCGGTGTACGCCTACGAGGCACTGGTCCGTGGTGTGGCCGGTGAAGGTGCATTAACCGTGCTGGATCAGGTTACAGAAGATAACCGCTACCGTTTCGACCAGCTCTGCCGGACTCGCGCCATCGAAGGCGCGGCCGAACTTAATATGCAGACACACTTGTCGATCAACTTCATGCCCAACGCCGTCTATCGTCCAGAGTTGTGCATTCGCAGCACCCTGGAGGCCGCGAGGAAACACAATTTTCCGATCGACCGGCTGATTTTCGAAACACTGGAAAGCGAGCATGTAGATAACTATCGCCATTTGACCAATATTCTGCGTGAATACCGCGAATTCGGCTTCAAGACGGCCATCGACGATTTCGGTGCCGGCTATTCGGGGCTCAATCTGCTGGCCGATTTCCAACCGGACCTGATCAAACTCGATATGGCGCTGATTCGCGATATCGACCATGACCGTGTTCGTCAGGCTATCGTTCGGGGGATTGTCACAATCTGTGCGGAGTTGGACGTTACAGTCATCGCCGAAGGCATCGAGAGCGCGGGTGAGCGGGATTTCCTGGCGGACTGCGGAATATTTCTGATGCAGGGTTACTGGTTCGCCAGGCCCGCATTCAAAGCGTTGGCCCAGGTATCCCCTGAAGCGTGGACGCGTTAATCGTTGGTTTTTTCCATTGAAGACATTTGACCATTTGACCGTTATCGGTCTGCGCGAGTGGGTGGCGCTTCCGGATCTGGGAGTCGCCGGCCTTCGGGCAAAAATCGACACCGGAGCCAGCACCTCCAGCCTGCATGCCACCGACATCGAGCCGTTCGAACGCGACGGCGAGAAGTGGGTGCGCTTCACCGCGCACCTGGGCACCGTCGTGCAACTGCGCCATCGACGCTGCGAAGCGCCGCTGGTCGCCCGCAAGACCATCAAGAGTTCGAATGGCCAGGCTCAGGTGCGCTACGTGATCAGCACCACCCTGGCCCTGGGTGATCGGGTCTGGCCGATCGAGTTCACCCTCGCCTGCCGCAAGTCCATGCGCTATCGCTTGCTGCTAGGTTCCAAAGCCCTGATCGACGGCCAGCTGGTGGTCAATCCGGGCATCAAATATGTACAAGACAAGCCGGTGTTCCCGGTATCTACCTCCTCCACAGGTGTTGCATGAAGATCGCTGTGCTGTCGCGGAACCCGCGTCTGTATTCCACCCGCCGTCTGGTCGAAGCCGGAACCGAGCGCGGGCATGAAATGGTGGTGATCGACACCTTGCGCGCCTACATGAACATTGCCAGCCACAAGCCGCAGATCCACTACCGCGGCAAGCCGCTGGAGGGTTTTGACGCAGTGATCCCGCGGATCGGCGCGTCGGTGACGTTTTATGGCTGCGCGGTGTTGCGTCAGTTCGAAATGATGGGGGTGTTTCCGCTCAACGAATCGGTAGCCATCGCCCGTTCGCGGGACAAGCTGCGTTCGCTGCAGTTGCTGTCGCGCCGGGGCATCGGTTTGCCAGTGACCGGCTTCGCCCACTCGCCGGACGACATTCCCGATCTGATCGACATGGTCAACGGCGCGCCGCTGGTGATCAAGGTGCTCGAAGGCACCCAGGGTATCGGCGTGGTTTTGTGTGAAACCGCGACGGCGGCTGAGTCGGTGATCGAGGCGTTCATGGGCCTGAAGCAGAACATCATGGTGCAGGAATACATCAAGGAGGCCGGCGGCGCCGACATCCGCTGCTTCGTGGTCGGCGACAAGGTGATCGCGGCGATGAAGCGTCAGGCCAAGCCCGGCGAGTTCCGCTCCAACCTGCACCGTGGCGGCAGCGCCAGTCTGATCAAGATCACTCCGGAAGAACGCATGACTGCGTTGCGCGCGGCCAAGGTCATGGGCCTGGCGGTAGCGGGTGTGGATATCCTGCGCTCCAACCACGGGCCGCTGGTGATGGAGGTGAACTCGTCACCGGGCCTGGAAGGGATCGAAACCACCACGGGCAAGAACGTGGCGGGGATCATCATCGAACACCTTGAAAAGAATGGCGGGCCGAACATGACCCGCACAAAAGGTAAGGGATAGGGGCAGCTACGAGCTACGAGCTACGAGCTACGAGCTACGAGCTGCAAGCGGCGAGTAAAAGCAGCTTTGGCTTGTAGCTTGCCGCTTGTAGCTGCCGTTAAACGGCATCTCTTGGCAGCATCAACCCCAGCGGCAATCGAACCCGCGCCTCCAGCCCGCCACCGGAGCGGTTGCGCAGTTCAACATTGCCGCCGTGCATCGAAGCAATCCGCTTGACGATCGCCAGCCCCAGGCCGGTACCTTTTCCGCCCCGGGCCCGATCACCTCGGGTGAACGGGTTGAAAATCGCCTCAAGTTCCGACGGGGCGATTCCCGCCCCACGGTCCATTACGCTCAGCACCACGTACGGCGCACTCGTGTCCCCGGATACATAGGCCGCGACGTCCACGCTACCCCCGGCATGATTCAACGCGTTGCCAATCAGGTTGTTCAGCAAACGCTTCATCGACACCCGCCGCAACGGGAACGGCTGGATCGGCTCCAGGCGCAGGCGCACTTTCTCTTCACTCTGGTTGTACGGTGCCGCGACTTCACGCACCAGATCACTGAGATCCACTTCCTCCACCGACTCGTCCCGACCATCACGAATGAACGCGAGGAACTGGTCGAGGATGGCGTCCATGTCTTCGATGTCGCGCACCATATCGTTGGTCAGATCCGTGCGGTCCCCCATCAACTCCAGCGACAGCCGCAAACGGGTCAGCGGCGTACGCAAGTCATGCGAGACCCCCGCCAGCATCAGCTCACGCTCGCGACCGGCCTGCTCGACGTCTTCGGCCATCTGGTTGAAGGCGCGATAAACCTCGGCCATCTCGCTGGGGGTGTCACTGATCGGCAGACGCACGCTGCGGCCCTGGCCGAGTTGCCGGGCGGCGTAGACCAGACGCTTCAGTGGTTGGTTGAGCTGGCTGACGAAAATCCAGGCAGACGCCGTCGACAGCAGACCGATCGCCAGGAACCAGCCGAGCACGTTCCAGATTTTCTGGCCACGCAACGGGTGTGGATACAGTGGCACTTTCAACCAGCCATCACCGAGGCTCGGCGCGCGAACCCACAAGGCCGGCGGCGAGTGCATGCGCAAGCGCACTTCGGTGTCGGCGCCCAGCTCCGCCTGCATCTGCCGCTGGTAGATTTCACTGTAGGGCCAATGCTGTTCGCCTTCCGGCACACCGGCGCCGACCACCCGGATCAAGGTCGCGGCATCGGCGATTTTCGCGCGGTTTTCTTCATCGGCGGCCCAGTAGGCACGCAGCGTCAGGGCGACGCCGTGGCTGTATTGGCGGTCCACCAGCACGTCCTCGTTCATCAACAGATAAACCAGGGTCAATGCCTTGGAAAACAATACGACGATGAGCACCAGCCACAGGGTGCGGGAGAAGAAACTTTGGGGGAACCAGACGGGGGTTTTCATGGATAACCGCTACACACTTGCAGGAGCGAGCAATGCTCGCATATTGCGGATTGCGAGTCTGCGTGGACGGCGTTTCCGACCGTTCCCCGCAGACTCGCTCCTACAAATCACCCATCACTTGGTGGAGTTGCCATCCGGCACGAACACGTAGCCGACACCCCAGACGGTCTGGATGTAGCGCGGCTTGGACGGATCGGGTTCGATCATCCGGCGCAGTCGGGAAATCTGCACGTCGATGGAACGCTCCAGGGCATCCCACTCCCGGCCACGGGCCAGGTTCATCAACTTGTCGCGGGTCAGCGGCTGACGGGCATTCATCACCAGGGCCTTGAGCACCGCAAACTCACCGGTGGTGAGCATGTGCACTTCGTCGCCGCGTTTGAGTTCGCGGGTGGCCAGGGACAGCACGTAATCGCCGAACGTGACGTTTTCTTCTTCACTGCCCGGCGCGCCTGGCACCGGTGCGGCCTGACGGCGCAGCACGGCCTTGACGCGGGCCATCAGCTCGTCCGGGTTGAACGGCTTGGCCAGGTAGTCGTCGGCCCCCAGTTCCAGGCCCTTGATACGGCTCAGCTCGTCGCCCTTGGCGGTCAGCATGATGATCGGAATCTGATTGTTCGCGCCACGCAGGCGGCGGCAAGCAGTCAGGCCGTCTTCGCCGGGCAGCATCAGGTCGAGGACGACCAGGTTGAACACTTCACGCGACAGCAGACGATCCATCTGCTCGGTGTTCGGTACGGCGCGGGCACGGTAGCCCTTGCTGACGAAAAAGCGTTCCAGCAGGCTGCTCAGCCCCGGATCGTCGTCAACGATGAGAATTTTTTCGCCTTCAGCAGTTTGTGCAGTGCTGCTCATTGGATGCTCCTTTTAGCTCGGCGCGCATTATGGCGTAGCTGCCGTTATACGCACCGTGTGCATTGTTAGCAGATTTTTCCTTCACTGCCAGAAAACCGGGGCTTGAGCCTACAGACTGTGTCGCCCCCGAATGACAGAACGCTGGTTATAATGCGCGGCCTTTTGTGTCAGGCAACGTCTGAATCGTTACCGCAGGTGGCCGTCCTTTATTTTCATGGGCGCCGCAGTAATTGTTCGATTTCACGGGTCAATGGGATGCCTTTTGACCCAGGCAGCGGCCAGCATCAAGCCGCCCCACCAGACTCCGGGCCTTCATTCACGCGCCTGCGAGCCTGCTTTCACAATTTGTCAGGTGGTTTTATGGACAGCATCAACAGCCGCATCGCCGAGGAACTCGGCGTACGCCCACAACAGGTCGAAGCGGCCGTCGCGCTACTCGATGAAGGCTCTACCGTTCCCTTCATCGCCCGTTACCGGAAAGAAGTGACCGGCAGCCTCGATGACACCCAATTGCGTCATCTGGAAGAGCGTCTGCGCTACCTGCGAGAACTCGACGAACGGCGCATCAGCATTCTTTCCAGCATCCAGGAGCAGGGCAAACTCACCCCTGAGCTGGAGCGCGAAATCAAACTCGCCGACACCAAGACCCGCCTCGAAGACTTGTACCTGCCGTACAAGCAGAAGCGCCGCACCAAGGGCCAGATTGCCCTGGAAGCCGGCCTCGGCGAACTGGCCGACGGTCTGTTCAACGACCCGTCGCTGACCCCGGATACCGAAGCCGCGCGCTTCGTCAACGCGGAAAAAGGCGTGGCCGACGCCAAGGCAGCACTGGAAGGCGCCAAGTACATCCTCATGGAGCGCTTCGCCGAAGACGCCAACCTGCTGGAAAAACTGCGCACCTACCTGAAACAGGAAGCCACCCTCAGTGCCCGGGTGATCGCCGGCAAGGAAGAGGAAGGCGCCAAGTTCCGCGATTACTTCGAACACGACGAGCCGCTGAAAAGCATGCCATCGCACCGCGCACTGGCGATTTTCCGTGGCCGCAACGAAGGCATTCTCAGCTCTGCACTGAAAGTCGGCGAAGAACTGCCGGGCACCCTGCATCCGTGCGAAGGCATGATCGGCCAGCACGTCGGCATCCAGAACCAGAACCGTCCGGCCGACAAATGGCTGGGTGAAGTGGTGCGCTGGACCTGGAAGGTCAAGCTCTACACCCACCTGGAAACCGATCTGCTGGGCGAGCTGCGCGACGGCGCCGAAACCGAAGCGATCAACGTGTTCGCCCACAACCTGCACGACCTGCTGCTGGCCGCCCCGGCCGGCCCGCGCGCCACCCTGGGCCTCGACCCGGGCCTGCGTACCGGCTGCAAGGTCGCGGTGGTCGACTCCACCGGCAAACTGCTGGATCACGCCACGGTTTACCCGCACGTGCCGCACAACAAATGGGATCAGACCATCGCCATCCTGGCCGCCCTGTGCGCCAAGCACTCGGTCGACCTGATCGCCATCGGCAACGGCACCGCCAGCCGTGAGACCGACAAGCTGGCCATCGAACTGATCAAAAAATATCCAGCAATGAAAATGACCAAGGTCATGGTGTCCGAAGCCGGTGCATCGGTGTACTCGGCATCGGAACTGGCAGCCAAGGAATTCCCGGATCTGGACGTGTCGATCCGTGGCGCGGTTTCGATTGCCCGTCGCCTGCAGGATCCACTGGCCGAGCTGGTGAAGATCGACCCGAAATCCATCGGTGTCGGTCAGTACCAGCACGACGTGTCGCAGCTGAAACTGGCGCGCGGTCTGGACGCCGTGGTCGAGGACTGCGTGAACGCCGTGGGCGTGGACGTGAATACCGCCTCCGTGGCACTGCTGGCGCGGATCTCCGGCCTCAACGCGACCCTGGCGCAGAACATCGTGGCCCACCGTGACGAGCACGGCGCGTTCAAGACCCGCGCGGCGCTGAAGAAAGTCGCGCGTCTGGGCGAGAAAACCTTCGAACAGGCCGCCGGCTTCCTGCGCGTGATGAATGGCGACAACCCGCTGGATTCCTCGGCCGTTCACCCGGAAGCCTATCCGCTGGTGCAGCGCATCGCCGCTGAAACCGACCGTGACATCCGCTCGCTGATTGGCGATGCGGCGTTCCTCAAGCGTCTGGATCCGAAGAAATTCACCGACGAGACTTTCGGTCTGCCAACCGTCACCGACATCCTGCAAGAGCTGGAAAAACCGGGCCGCGACCCGCGTCCGGAGTTCAAGACCGCCGAGTTCCAGGAAGGCGTCGAGGACCTGAAGGACCTGCAACTGGGGATGATCCTCGAAGGCGTGGTGACCAACGTGACCGCGTTCGGTGCGTTCGTCGACATCGGCGTGCATCAGGACGGTCTGGTGCACATTTCGGCGCTGTCGGAGAAATTCATCAAGGATCCGCGCGAAGCGGTGAAGGCCGGTGACGTGGTAAAGGTGAAGGTCATGGAAGTCGACATCCCGCGCAAACGCGTCGGCCTGTCGATGCGCATGAGCGACACCCCGGGCGAGAAGATCGACGGTGCCCGTGGTTCGCGTCCGGGCTCGGCGCCACGCCAGTCGCAGGGTTCGGCGTCGCGCAAGGAAACCACCCCGGCGGCTCCGGCGAACAACGCCATGGCGTCGCTGTTCGCCAACGCCAAGCAGTTGAAGAAACGCTGATGGAAATGCCGGCCGGGCTTGTCGAGAGCGCGTTTTTCAAGCTGTTGGGCTGCCGTCTGCACAGCCTGGAAACCGGGGTGGCGCAAGTCGCCCTGGCGCTGGAACCCGAACTGCGCAATCGCGGCGGCAAGCTGCACGGCGGCGCGCTGTTCAGTCTGGTCGATATCGCCATGGGGCTGGCCTGCTCCAGCACCCACGGCTTTGACCACCAGAGCGCGACCATCGAGTGCAAGATCAACTACATCCGCGCCGTCTCTGATGGCGAGGTGCTGTGCACGGCGCGGGTGATCCACCCGGGTCGGCGCACGCTGGTGGTCGAAGCCGACGTGATGCAGGGCGACAAACTGGTCGCAAAAGCGCAAGGCACGTTCGCTGTCCTGTAGATGTTGTTCATCATTTTGAGTTAATTTCGGCGCTGTGATCGCAGCGTCGAGCGTTTCTGTGGGAGCGGGCTTGCCCGCGAAGAGG
>NZ_JBQEQB010000016.1:0-127153 GCF_052046055.1 Pseudomonas sp. 22082 | reverse complement strand
CCCGCTCCCACAGGAACCGCGTAATCTTCGCGTGCATCGGCCAGATTCAGGGAGTGAAGTTGGCGTTTCAACGGGGGCTTCAGAGCCCGACAAACCAGGCGAAAACGCCAGTTTCAACTTCACCCTTGTAGACCGTCCTGCCCACCCCCATATTGGGGCGAATGACGCGTGAAGGAATCCAAATTGAGCGAACTTCTCAACCGCCGCCTGGCTCTGCTCGGCGAGCGCGCTAACCTCTCTCTGCTTGAGCAGTGCCTTCACGGTATCGAACGTGAATGCCTGCGCGTGACCGGCGAAGGCCGCCTGGCCCAAACGCCGCACCCTGAAGCCCTGGGTTCCGCGCTGACCAACGAACAGATCACCACCGACTATTCCGAGTCGCTGCTGGAGTTCATCACGCCCGCCCTGCCGGACCCGGCCGATACCCTGGCCAGCCTGGACAAGATTCATCGCTTCGCCTACAGCAAGCTCGGCAACGAGTACCTGTGGAGTCCATCGATGCCGTGCCCGTTGCCGGCCGAGGAAGACATCCCGATCGCCTATTACGGCACCTCCAACATCGGTCAGCTCAAGTACGTCTACCGCAAGGGCCTGGCCCTGCGTTACGGCAAGACCATGCAGTGCATCGCCGGGATTCACTACAACTTCTCCCTGCCGGAAAAGCTCTGGCCGTTGCTGAAAGAAGCCGAAGGCTTCGTTGGCACTGACCGGGATTTCCAGTCGTCGTCCTATATCGCGCTGATCCGTAACTTCCGCCGCTACAGCTGGCTGCTGATGTACCTGTTCGGCGCTTCGCCGGCGCTGGACGCCGGTTTCCTGCGGGGTCGTTCGCACCAGTTGGAACAGCTGGATCCGGACACCCTGTACCTGCCCTACGCCACCAGCCTGCGCATGAGCGACCTCGGTTACCAGAGCAACGCCCAGGCGGGCCTGACCCCGTGCTACAACGATCTGGCGAGCTACACCGACAGCCTGCGCCAAGCGGTGGCCACGCCGTACGCGCCGTACGTTGAAATCGGTACGCACCAGAATGGCGAGTGGGTGCAACTGAACACCAACATCCTGCAGATCGAAAACGAGTACTACTCGAACATCCGCCCGAAACGCGTGACCTACACCGGCGAGCGGCCGATCCAGGCCTTGATGGCCCGTGGCATCCAGTATGTCGAAGTGCGCTGCCTGGACATCAACCCGTTCCTGCCGATGGGCATCGACCTCACCGAGTCGCGCTTCCTCGACGCATTCCTGCTGTACTGCGCGCTGAACGAAAGCCCGCTGCTGACCAACAACTCCTGCGGCAACGCCACCTCCAACTTCCTCAGCGTGGTCAAGGAAGGTCGCCGTCCGGGCCTGCAATTGCAGCGAGACGGCCAACCGGTCGAGCTGAAGGAATGGGCTGCCGAACTGCTGGAAAAAATCGCTCCGCTGGCGGCATTGCTGGATCAAAGCCATGGCGGCGATGCCCATAGCAAGGCGCTCGATGCGCAACTGGCCAAGGTCAAGGATTCATCCCTGACGCCTTCGGCCCAGGTGCTGGCGGCCATGGCCACGCACAAGGAAAGCTTCGCGCAATTCTCCCTGCGCCAGAGCCAGGCCCACGCGGAGTTCTTCCGCAGCGAGCCGTTGGCGGCTGACGAGCAAGCGAAGTTCGAAGAACTGGCGCGGTCTTCGCTGGCGCAACAGGCGGAGCTGGAGCAGAACGAGGTGGGCGATTTCGACGTGTTTGTCGGGTCGTATCAGGCGAGCATTCTGGCGATCAGCAACTGACATCAGAAGGTTCTTTGATCGTTCCCACGTCGAGGCGTCGAACCGTCTGCGTGGTAACGCTTCAATGGACGCTCCGCGTTCAAGTGACGCGGAGCGTCACAAGCTGAATTCCCACGCAGAGCGTGGGAACTATCACCTTCTCTCCCAACTATCCCGTTCTCTCTCTTAGATTTTTCCGCTCATAAGCTCATTCTAAAAAGTTATTTATTTTTAGATTCTTAGATCATTTAGTCTCCTTTCACGCCGACGCTCGGTCGCCTGATATGGAGCTCTTGAATGAAACTGAATTTCCCGCTTCGCCTGCTGGCCGTGGCCTCTCTGGCTGCTGCGAGTTTTCTGGCTCAGGCCGCCGACCTCACCGTCGCCTACCAGACCACCGTTGACCCGGCGAAAGTCGCCCAGGCCGACGGCGCCTATGAAAAAGCCACCAAGGCTGACATCAACTGGCGCAAATTCGACAACGGTGCCGACATCATCGCCGCCATCGCCTCCGGTGACGTGCAGATCGGCTACCTCGGTTCCAGCCCGCTGACCGCTGCGATCACCCGCAAAGTTCCGGTGGAAACCTTCCTCATCGCCACCCAGATCGGCGCCGCCGAAGCGCTGGTCGCCCGTGATGGCTCCGGCATCAAGACCCCGCAGGACCTGGTCGGCAAGAAAATCGCCGTGCCGTTCGTGTCCACCGGTCACTACAGCCTGCTGGCCGCGCTGAAGCACTGGAACATCGATCCTTCGAAAGTCACCGTGCTCAACCTCGCCCCGCCGGCGATCATTGCCGCGTGGAAACGCGGTGACATCGACGCCACCTACGTTTGGGATCCGGCGCTGGGTGTGGCCAAGGAAAACGGCAAAGTGCTGATCACTTCCGGTGAACTGGCCAAGTTCGGCGCGCCGACCTTCGACGCCTGGATCGTGCGCAAGGACTTCGCCGAGAAGCACCCGGAAATCGTCACCGCCTTCGCCAAGGTCACCCTCGACGCCTACGCCGATTACCGCAAGGATCCGAAAGCCTGGCTGGCCAATCAGAGCAACGTCGACAAGCTGGTGAAGCTCTCCGGCGCCAAAGCCAGCGACATCCCATTGCTGCTGCAAGGCAACGTCTACCCACTGGCGGCGGATCAGGTCAGCGACCTCGGCGCACCGACCACCAAAGCCATCACCGACACCGCTGCGTTCCTCAAGGAGCAAGGCAAGGTCGAAGCGGTACTGCCCGACTACGCGCCGTACGTCAGCGCCAAGTACATCACCAACTGATCGGGAGTTAATTGCGATGGCCTTGCTACAGCTGGAGCGCATCAGCGCACAGTATCCCGGCAGCCCGGAACCGGTACTGTCCGACATTTCCCTGACCCTCGGCCCTCAGCAATTGCTGGTGGCCCTCGGCCCGTCCGGCAGTGGCAAGACTTCGCTGTTGAACCTGATTGCCGGCTTCGTCGAACCGAGCGCCGGCCGCATCACCCTCGACAACGTGCCGGTCAAAGGCCCGAGCGCCGAGCGCGGCGTGGTGTTCCAGGACGACGCCCTGCTGCCCTGGCAGGACGTGCTGGCCAACGTGGCTTTCGGTCTGGAACTGGCCGGTGTGGCCAAGGACAAGCGCGAACAGCGCGCGCGGGAAATGCTCGCGCTGGTCGACCTTTCCGGTTTTGAACATCGTCGCATCTGGCAGCTTTCCGGCGGCCAGAAGCAACGTGTTGGCCTGGCCCGCGCCCTCGCGGCCGACCCGCGTGTATTGCTGATGGACGAGCCATTCGGCGCCCTCGATGCCTTCACCCGCGAACAGATGCAGGAGCTGTTGCTGCAAGTCTGGCAACGCACCGCCAAACCGGTGTTCCTGATTACCCACGACATTGAAGAAGCGGTGTTCCTCGCCACTGACCTGATTCTGCTGGCGCCGAATCCGGGGCAGATCGTCGAGCGCCTGCATCTCGACTTCGGCCAGCGCTACGCCGCCGGCGAATCGGCGCGGGCGATCAAGTCCGATCCGCGCTTCATCGAAACCCGCGAACACGTGCTGGCTAAAGTGTTCTCGCAACGCAGTGCCGTTCAGCGGCAGGAGCGCGCATGAGCAGTTACGACGTTTCCGCCACCGCCGTGAAACCCGCCGCCACATCGGTGGCGATTCCCGTACGCCGCAGCCTCAGCACTCGCTGGATCAGCCTGCTGACCTTGTTCGCCTTGCTGGTGATCTGGTGGGCCGTCACGGCTACCGGCCTGATCGAACCGCTGTTTCTGCCGCCACCGTCTGCCGTGCTGCAAAAAGGTTGGTTGCTGGCGACCACGGGCTACATGGATTCGACGTTGTGGCAGCACCTGGGCGCGAGCCTCAGCCGAATCGGCCTGGGCCTGGGTTTTGCGATTCTGACCGCGGTGCCGGTGGGCATTGCCATCGGCGCCAACCGCATCGCCCGTGGCGTGCTCGATCCGCTGATCGAGTTCTACCGGCCGATTCCGCCACTGGCCTATCTGCCGCTGATCGTGATCTGGTGCGGCATCGGCGAGCTGTCGAAAGTGCTGCTGATCTACCTGGCGATTTTCGCTCCGATCGCGATTGCCACCGCGACCGGTGTGCGCACCGTCGACCCGGCCAAATTGCGCGCCGCACAATCGCTGGGCGCCACCCGCGCACAACTGATCCGCCATGTGATTTTGCCAAGCGCCCTGCCGGACATTCTGACCGGTGTGCGCATCGGTCTGGGTGTCGGCTGGTCGACCCTGGTCGCCGCTGAACTGATCGCGGCCACCAGCGGCCTGGGCTTCATGGTGCAGTCGGCCGCGCAGTTCCTGGTCACCGATGTGGTGGTACTGGGGATTCTGGTCATCGCCCTGATCGCCTTCGCCATGGAGATGGGCCTGCGCGCCCTGCAACGCAAACTGGTGCCGTGGCACGGCCAGGCCCACTGATTTTTCAGCACTGACTACCCCGACAGTTTCGGGGCCCCGGAATTGAAGAGAACCACCATGAGCAGCCTGAACATCACCCCGTTAAGCTCGGCCCTCGGCGCACAGATCAGCGGCGTCGACATCAGCCAGCCGCTGAATCTGGAACAGCGCGACGCCATTGAGCAGGCACTGCTCAAATATCAGGTGCTGTTCTTCCGCAATCAACCGATCGAGCCGTCGCAGCAGGCGCGCTTCGCCGCCTACTTCGGCGACCTGCATATTCACCCGATCTACCCGAATGTGCCGGAACAGCCGGAAGTACTGATCCTCGACACCGCCGTCACCGACGTGCGCGACAACGCGATCTGGCACACCGACGTGACCTTCCTGCCGACCCCGGCCATGGGCGCGGTGCTCAGCGCCAAGCTGTTGCCGGAGTTCGGTGGCGATACGTTGTGGGCCAGCGGGATTGCCGCATATGAGGCGCTGTCGGCGCCGATGAAAGCAATGCTCGAAGGGCTGACCGCGACTCACGATTTCACCCGTTCTTTTCCGCTGGAGCGCTACGGCAACACGCCGCAAGCACTGGCGCAGTGGGAAGCGGCGCGGCGCAAGAATCCACCTCTGTCGCACCCGGTGATTCGCACGCACCCGGTGAGCGGACGGCGCTCGTTGTTCGTCAACGAAGGGTTCACGTCGAAGATCAATGAGCTGTCGGAGACCGAGAGCGAAGCGGTGTTGAAGTTCTTGTTCGCGCATGCGACGCGGCCGGAATTCACCATTCGCTGGCGCTGGCAGAAAGATGACATTGCGTTCTGGGACAACCGCGTGACGCAGCATTACGCGGTGGATGATTACCGGCCGGCACGGCGGGTGATGCAGCGGGCTACGGTATTGGGGGATGTGCCGTATTTCAGGTGAAAACCTCGGCAAGAAAACTCGCCATCCTGAAATGTTCCGCTTGTCGGAGCACTGTACAAAAGAACAGCCACTGCTTTCATAACGAATAAAAATGAAGTAAAAATCCGCTTACCGAATAGTGAGTGGTGAATCGCATGGTCACAAAAGAAGAAATTCAGGGTTTCATTCGTGCGCAGGTCGACAGGGAGTTCTTTGATGAACTTGAGGTCTTGATCCCACAGACTTTTCAAAAGGCGGCCAAGGAGGTTGAAGACCTCCTGATTCACACGCCCCCGGAAGACTTGCGAGGTCATCTGCGCCATTCACTTGTTCAGGAAGCCTTGGCTGGGATGAAGCGCTGGAATCCTATCGTCAAGAGCACGGATCCCAAAGGGCATAACTACGTTCTTTTGGAATTGGGAAAGCTGCGCATCACAGCCGTTGTATTGCCTTGGCAGAAAGAAATCCGAGCTGCCAAACACCGCAACGAACTCAAAACGTTGAATGAATCACTAGCCTCAATTCAAATGGATTGGATTGACGGGCTCGCGCACACGGTTACCGAACAACTGATTCATGCGCTTGTCGTAGTCCATGCACCACCACCTCGTTCAGCAGATCAATCAGAACCCGTTGCAATCATGATGGCGGTGCCCTATTTCAACGGGAAAGGTTTCCACATGGATTGCACATTTGAGGAGCTGCTTCAGAGCTATTCTGATAATCAGGCTACTGATCAGAAACCGATTGAATTGGTGAAATTGCGAGATAAGATGCGCCGCGCCGAAGACGTTGAAGATCAAATTGATGATGAGAAAAATTCCAAGAGGTGAAGCATGAGAACTGGAGTCGCGGGCTTCCAGTCCGAGCGTCTCAAGCAGTTACGGCTCACGTTTGGCATCACCCAAACCGCGTTAGCCGAAATGGTGGGGCGCGCCTCTGGAAACATCTCCAAATGGGAAAACGGGGTGCAGGTTCCTGAGGCCGATGCTTTCCAACGACTATGTGAGGTCTTCGGCGTCAGTGAGAATTGGCTACTTGAAGAACAAATCGTAACGAGTGAGCGTACGCCGTTCTTTTTTCGATCTCAGGTAAGTGCCACGGCGAACGCCAGGGAAATAGCGGAAGTACGCCTGGAATGGCTTCAAGATGTCTCGTATAAGCTTCAGGAAAGCCTGGAATTCGTCGCAGTAAATGTTCCTCATCTGGAAGAAAGTAACTGCTTGCTGATTTCGGACGAAGAAATCGAACGAATGGCCAGCGAATGCCGCCAAGCCTGGGGGCTTGGGACTGCTCCCATCCCCAATGTCATTCAGGTTCTCGAAAACGCAGGTATCGTCTGTACTCGGACCACATTGGGCCATTTGAAAATGGATGGCGTTTCAAATTGGTACGAGTTGGATCAGCGGCCTTATGTCCTCCTTGTAGCAGACAAGGCGAACGGCATACGAAACCGATTCGATGCTGCACATGAATTGGGGCATATCGTTCTACATCGTCATGTATCGAAGGAGCAGTACGAATCGAATTACGATCTGCTTGAGTCTCAGGCTCATCGATTCGCCAGCGCATTCCTGATGCCAGCGGAGAGCTTCCTGAGAGAAATTCGATGGCCTACCTTGGATACTTTGCTAGCGTTGAAACCGCGCTGGAAAGTCTCTGTAGCAGCAATGGTTCGTAGATGCCAGGATCTGGAAATAATCAACGAAACCACTACAACAAGACTGTGGAAGGCTAGGTCAGCAAGAGGATGGGTCAAAGGTGAGCCGATGGACGCTGACTTCGACTTTGAAAGGCCTCAATTGATTGCACGAGGCGTAAAAATGCTCGTGGAAAATAAAGTCCTTTCTCGATCTCAACTCAGACAGTTGCTCGGATTACCGCTACCCACACTGGAAAGCCTATGCAGTTTGGACAAGGGTTACTTCACCCTGCCAGATCAGTCACAGGTGATCGACATGCAACTGAGAAAACGAACCGCAAGAGATTCGTTTTTCAGCGAGACCGCAGAAGTACTTGGGTTCCCGAGCAAAAAGTAAAACTACAAAAATTACGGAGAAACCTCGTCCAGTGAGGTTTCTCCGTAATGACGCTTCAAGTCTTCGAAACCACCTACACCGCCGTCGAAGGCTTCTCCCAAAGATTAATCCCGCCCTCCTGAGCAAACCGGTCAATCTCCGCCAACTCTTCCGCACTGAAGATCAGATTCTTCAACGCCCCGACATTCTCGACAATCTGCTCCGGCCGGCTCGCGCCGATCAGGGCCGAGGTCACTCGCGGATCGCGCAGCGTCCACGCCAATGCCAGTTGCGCCAGGCTCTGCCCGCGACGCTTGGCGATCTCGTTCAGCGCCCGCACGTGAGCAATGTTCGCCTCGGACAAGTGCGAAGCCTGCAGCGAGCCTCCACCCGGACGATTGACCCGCGCATCCGCCGGCACGCCGTTGAGGTACTTGTCGGTCAGCAGGCCCTGCGCCAGCGGGGTGAACGCAATCACGCCGGTGCCGAGTTCGTCGGTGGTGTCGAGCAGGTCCTTTTCCACCCAGCGGTTGAGCAGGTTGTACGCCGGCTGGTGAATCAGCAGCGGCACTTTCCACTCTTTGAGCAACGCGGCGATCTCGCGGGTTTTCACCCCGGAGTACGACGAGATGCCGATGTACAACGCCTTGCCCTGCTGCACCGCCGTGGCAAGGGCGCTGGCGGTTTCTTCCAGCGGGGTGTCCGGGTCGAAGCGGTGCGAATAGAAGATATCCACATAGTCCAGGCCCAGGCGTTGCAGGCTCTGATCGAGGCTGGCCAGCACGTATTTGCGCGAGCCGCCGCCCTGGCCGTAAGGGCCGGGCCACATGTCCCAACCGGCCTTGCTGGAGATGATCAGTTCATCGCGATACTGCTTGAAGTCTTCGCGCAGCAGACGGCCGAAATTGGTCTCGGCGCTGCCGTAGGGCGGGCCATAGTTGTTGGCCAGGTCGAAGTGGTTGATGCCCAGGTCGAACGCCGTGCGCAGCAACGAGCGCTGGGTGTCGATCGGCGTGCTGTCGCCGAAGTTGTGCCACAGGCCCAGGGACAGCGCCGGCAGCACCAGACCGCTGCGTCCGACGCGGCGGTATGGGATGGAGTCATAGCGGTTTTCGGCAGCGGTGTAAGTCATCGAATCCTCTCTTGTCGGTCTTGAATCGGGTGTCGATTGCTACGCAAATCTGTTGCCGGGCCGGTCGAGGCCAAGGTTCTGGCGCAAAGTCCGACCTTCATATTCGGTTCTGAACAGCCCACGCCGTTGCAGTTCCGGGACCACGCCATTGGCGAAGTCTTCGAGCCCGCCGGGCAGGTGTGGCACCAGCACGTTGAAGCCGTCCGCCGCGCCCTGCTCGAACCATTCCTGCAAACGGTCGGCAATCTGCGCCGGAGTGCCGACGACGCTGTAATGTCCGCGACCGCCGGCGATTCTGCGGCCCAGTTCGGCCAGGGTCAGATGCTCGCGGCCGGCCAGTTCGGTCAGCAGTTTCTGTCGGCTCTGCTGGCCGCTGTCGGTCAGTGGTAATTCCGGCAGCGGCCCGTCCAGCGGGTACTTCGACAGGTCGAAGTTGCCCAGCATACGCCCAAGCAGAGCGATGCCCACCTCGGGTTCGACCAATTGCTGAAACGTTTCACATTTTTCCTGCGCTTCGGCTTCCGTCTGCCCAACCACGACAAACACGCCGGGCATGATTTTCAGCGAATCGGCACTGCGTCCGTACTTCGGCAAGCGCCCCTTGAGGTCGGCGTAAAACGCCTGGGCGTTGGCCAGTGAAGTCTGCGCGGTGAACACCACTTCGGCGGTCTGCGCCGCCAGTTCACGTCCGGTTTCCGACGAGCCGGCCTGCACGATCACGGGCTGACCCTGTGGCGAACGCGCGACATTCAGCGGTCCCTTGACCCGGAAGTGCTCGCCGACGTGATTCAGCACGTGCAGTTTTTCCGGGTGGTAATACGCGCCGCTGGCTTTGTCGCGGAGGAAAGCATCGTCCTGCCAACTGTCCCAGAGCCCGGTGACGACCTGATGAAACTCCCGTGCGCGGCTGTAGCGTTCGGCATGGCCGATGTGTTCGTCGCGGCCGAAATTCTGCGCTTCGGCGGCGTTGTCGGATGTCACCAGGTTCCACCCCGCTCGCCCGCCGGACAGGTGATCGAGCGAAGCGAACTTGCGCGCCACGTGGTACGGCTCGTTGTAACTGGTGGTCGCGGTGGCGATCAGGCCGATGTGTTCAGTCACTGCGCTCAAGGCCGAGAGCAAGGTCAACGGTTCGAAGTGATCCGAACGGGCCATGCGGCTGGCGATATTCTGGGTCGGGGCGGCAACGCTGTCGGCAATGAACAACGTATCGAACTTCGCTGCCTCGGCAATCTGCGCCAAGCGTTTGTAATGGGCGAAATCCAGTCCCGCGTTGGCCGGTACGTCTGGATGACGCCACGCGGCGACGTGGTGCCCGGTGGCCATGAGGAACGCGCCGAGTTTCAGCTGTCTGCTCATCTCAGAAGTCCTTGCGTAGTTGCACGCCGAAGTAGCGCTCGTCATCGCGAGGCACAGCGCGGTAGATGTAGTTGCCACCGCTGGCGAGCAATGGCGAATAGGACTTGTCGGTGAGGTTCTTGCCCAGCAACGCCACGCGCCAGCCATTGGTGTAATCGGCCAGGGCCACGCTGGCATTCCAGAGGCCGTAGGCGCCCTGCTTGGTGTCGGCGTTCTGGCTGATGTCGTACTGCACTTCGCTCTGCCAGCTGTAGTCGGTGCCGAGTTCGATATCCAGGCCGTTATCCAGCGGGATCGTGTAGTCGGCCCGCACATAGCTTTTCCAGTCCGGGCTGAACGGCAGCGGCTTGCCGTTGACGTTGCACGACGCCGCCGCACCCGCCGGGCAGGCGAACTCGTCGATGCGGGCGCGGGTGTAGGCCAGCGCGCCGGAGAACTTCAGTTGCTGAGTCGCCTGCAGAGCGAAATCAAGCTCCACACCTTCGGTGCTGACGCTGCCGGCGTTGATCAGGCGCGTTACGACTTGCCCGGCGACGGTGTCGAAAAAGTTCGCCTGGTAGTTGTCGTAGTCGCTGTGGAAAACCGCGAGGTTGGTGGTCAGGCGATTGTTCCAGGACGAAGCCTTGATCCCCGCCTCCCAGGTGTTGGAGGTTTCCGGTTTCAGCGCTTCGGTGTCGCGCGGCTGCATGTTGAAAAACACGTTGTAGGCCGGGCCTTTGTAGCCACGCGAATAGGTCAGATAAGTGGTGACGGTATCGCTCAGGTCGTACTGCAAACCGAGCCGACCGGACCAGCCGTCCTCGTCCACCGAACCGGAGCTGCGAGTGGCCGGTTGAATGCCGCTGACGGTGGCGGCGGAAGTGGAGACGCGACGGTGATCGTATTCGAGATCGTCGTGGGTGTAGCGCAGGCCGGCGATGCCACGCAAATCCGAGGTGAAATTCAGCGTGCTCTCGCCGAACACCGCATAGCTGTCGCTGGTGGTGCTGTAATCGGCGACGCCGCGATCAGTTCGTGTGGTGGTGGTCAGCGTGCGCTGATAGGTTTCCTCGTCCTTGCCGTGCATGTAGAACAGGCCGCCAACGTATTCGAGGAACTCGCCTTTCGGCGACGCCAGACGCAGCTCCTGCGAGTACTGGTCGAAGGCCAGATCGCCCTTGTCCGCCGTGCCGGGGAACGCCGCCGTCACCGTGCCGAGGCGGTCGCCGTCCTGATACTGGGTGTTGTCCCAGCCACGCCACGCGGTGATCGACGTCAGGGTGTAATCGCCCAGTTGCCAGTCGAGCTGGCCGGACAGGCCCTTGTTGGTGTCCTCGACGTGGGAGCGGGTGTCGGTGTTGATGTCGCGATTGTGGCTGGTGGCACTGACCGGGCTCAACGCATTGGCGAAGGCCGGGGTCAACGACTTGGTCACGACGCCGTTGGGGCCGTCATCGTGGGACTGCATGTAGTCGGCGATCAGGGTAAAGGCGACGTCGTCGTTCGGGGTGAATTCCAGTTTGCCGCGCACGCCGCGATGGTTGTAACCGTTGACCTCCTGACCGTTGTGCTGGTTGTCGACGTTGCCGTCGTAAGTGCCGAACAGGGTGCTGATCGAGCCCTTGAGCGTGTCCGGAACCAGGCTGCCGCCGATGCCGAAACGGGTGCGGCTTTCGTTGCCGCTGTAATACGACTGATCGATGTAGCCGTGGGTCGCGGCGGTCGGCGCCTTGCTGGTGATGTTCAGCACGCCGGCCGAGGCGTTCTTGCCGAACAGCGTGCCTTGCGGGCCGCGCAAGACTTCGACGCGTTCCAGGTCCAGCAGATCCAGAGTGGATTGGCCGGGGCGCGCATAAACCACACCATCAATCACCGTGGCCACGGTCGGTTCGACGCCCGGCGAGGTGGAAATCGTCCCCACGCCACGCACGAACAACGAGGTGTCCTTGTTCGATGCGCCGGTGCGGAAATTCAGCGACGGCACTTGCTGGACGATGCTCGCCACGCTGTTGCGGTTGTCGCGTTCCAGCTGCTCGCCGTCGATCACCGACACCGCCACCGGCACTTTTTGCAGCGACTCTTCGCGGCGGGTGGCGGTGACCGTGACGGATTTGAGGGTCGGCTCCTGATCGGTGCTGTCGGCGGCAAACGCGACGGGCAGCGGCAGCGCGGCCAGCCCGGTGAGTAGCCAGCCCGCAGCGCGGATCGATTGCGCCAGTTTGTGTGTCGCCCCAGGAATGTTGTGCATGTTTGCCCGCTCGAAAAGTTGCCCTGAACCGCTGCCGTTCTGCGACGACAGCGCCTGTCTCGGTGTCTTGGGCATTCGCTCGAGCGAGTAGCAGACAACGCGCTTTGTTAGCGCTAACATCGCCAGTATTGGCAAGCCGGACATAGACCGTCCAATACTGAAAAATTACTTTTATATGCGTTTTGGTTTTTAAGAAGGATCGAGCCTTGAGCGAAGAAAAGCCCCGCAAACGCCGTGGCGCCGGTCGCGTGACCCTCAACGCGGTGGCGCGCCAGGCCGGTGTTTCGGCGATCACCGTGTCGCGCTATTTCAACCAGCCGGAACAGGTCTCGCCCGAACGCCGCGAACGGATCGCGGCGGTGGTCGCCGAACTGGGTTATGTGCCGAATCTGGTGGCCGGCGGACTCGCCTCGGCACGGGGAAAAATCGTCGGTATGGTGATCCCGAATATTTCCGGGCCGATCTTCGCCAACACCATTCAGGGCTTCAGCGACACCCTCAGCCGTCATGGTTATCAGCTACTTCTGGCCTCGAGTTACTTCAGCACTGAACAGGAAGAAAACGCGGTGCGGGCCTTCCTCGGCTGGTCGCCGGCGGCGCTGGTGGTGACCAGTCACTTCCACAGCGCGGGCACAGAAAAGATGCTTGCCGAAGCGGATATCCCGGTGATCGAAACCTGGGATTACCAGCCGGATCGCGAGCCGATGCAGATCGGCTTTTCGCACTTTGAAGTGGGGGTCAGCGCCGCTCGTTATCTGCACAACAAAGGCTATCGACGCATCGCGTTCGTGCAGAACAGCGCACCCGGCGACTTCAGCGCACTGGAACGCCGCGACGGCTATGCGGCGACCGTCCGCGAGTTGGGCCTGGAACCGTGGGTATTCGCACCGGACGCCGATCGAGCCCCGTTCGAGGCCGGCAAGCAAGCGATGGAAGTACTGATGAACACTTCACCCCGCCCGGACGCGATCATCTTCGCCAACGACAACCTCGCCGCTGGCGGCCTGCTGGCCGGACAACGCGCCGGCCTCAAAATCCCCGAAGACTGCGCCGTCCTAGGCTTCGGCGACTACCCGTTCGCCGAGATGCTGCTGCCCAGCCTGAGCACGATCAAACCGCCCGCGCTGGAGATCGGCGTGCTGGCGGCAACGCGGGTACTGGAAAGCCTTGGCGTGTTGCCGAGCGATGAGGTGCAGCGGCTGAACCTGCTGCAGTGCACGGTTATTGAGCGGGAAAGTACCTGACGAATATGGCGTGGGCTGGTTTGGCTATGCTCTAAATGAAACCGAGGTGGCGCCTTCGCGGGCAAGCCCGCTCCCACAGGTTCTGTGTTGCGTACAAAATCTGTGGAGGACACAGAACCCTTGTGGGAGCGGCGGTGCGACGATTCGACTTGCCCGCGAAGGCGCCCGACCAAACACCGACTATGCCGCAGGCCTCCCCATGCACACCGCAATCATCATCTTCTTCGGCCTGATCCTGCTGGCGCTGATGTTCTACATCGGCGAGCGCATCGGCTTCAGTCGGCAGACGCTGGCCTATGGTTTCGCGGCGTTGTGGCTGGCGTTGACGGTGATCAATGGTGCGGTCGGCGTGGTCCACGCCGGGCAGCCGTTGGGGTCGGAGATTGCGATCGGCAGCGCCGTGTATGGTGTGCCGCTGGCGGCGATGGTGTTGTTCATGGTGCTGAGCGCCGAGACCTGAAAGCGTCCCGGCGCCCTGCCCCGATCAACGCACCAGATGCAGGAACTGCATGTGCCGTTCGTACTGGTCGAGGATGTCGTTGATGATCTGCTCTTTCGTGTAACCGACCAGATCGTAATCCTGACTGCCCTCGCTCAAGTGCACCTCGGCACGGTAGTAGCGGCGATTGTTGAGCTGTTTGGAACCCATCCCGCCTCGAGCGAACGACGGCGTGAAGTAGCCGCGCATCTGCACCTGATAGATGAACGGGTGCTGCTCGCCGTGACCGATTTCCAGGCTGACGCTGTCGTGCGCCGGATCGGGTTGGGTGACCACGTTCAGGCCTTTCTCGGCGAACACGGCCGTCACTTCTTCGATGGCCGGTTTTACCGTGGTGTCCATGAAGCGGTACACCTCGTCGCGCGACGGGAAGTGCACAGCCTGGCTCAAACGCTGACGCCAGCCGCCCTTGCCACGCCGTGAACCGGAGACCGGCGCCAGGGAATGCAGCTGCGCGATCTGCTTCTGCGACTCCAGATAGAACGCCTTGTGCAGGCCCCACATCATCAGCAGCAAGATCATCGAGAACGGCAGCGAGGTCAGCACCACCGCCGACTTCAACGCATCGATGCTGCCGGAGAACAGCAGCGCACTGGTCACCAGCGCGGTCATCGCACCCCAGAACACCCGCAGCCATTTCGGCCCGTCTTCATCCGGGTTGCCGCCCTTCGCCGACAGGGTCGAGAGCACCACGGTGCCGGAGTCGGCGGAGGTGACGAAGAACACGAAGCTGATGAACACCGTCACCGCGATGACGGTCTTGCTCCACGGATAGGTCTCCAGCAGCAGGTAAAGGGTCATCGACGGGTTGTCGAGGGCCGACATGCCCAGTGCCGTCATACCGTGATTGAGCACCTGGTCGATGGCGCTGTTGCCGAAGATCGACATCCACGCCAGGGTGAAACCCAGCGGAATCAGCAGCACGCCGAAGACGAATTCGCGGATGGTCCGGCCACGGGAAATCCGTGCGATGAACAGGCCCACGAACGGCGACCATGCAATCCACCAGGCCCAGTAGAACACCGTCCAGCCGCCGAGCCAGTCGCTCGGTTTGTCGTAGGCATAGAGATCGAAACTCTTCATCGGCAACGCGCCGAGGTAGTCACCGAGGTTCTGGATCAGGGTGTTGAGCAAATGCTGGGTGGGGCCGGCGAACAACACGAACAGCAGCAACGCACAGGCCAGCAGCATGTTGATGTCGGACATCACCCGCACACCTTTATCCACGCCGGAGACGGCGACGATGATCGCCGCGCCCATCATCAGCGTGATCAGGCCGACCTGAATCCACTGGGTGTGGGCGATGCCGAACAGATAGTCCAGACCGGAGTTGAGATGGAGCACGCCGAAGCCCATGTCCGCACCGAGGCCGAACACCGTGGCGATAATGCCGAAGCCGTCCACCGCGTAGCCGATGGGACCGTTGATGCGTTTGCCGATCAGCGGATACAGCGCCGAACGCAGGGCCAGTGGCAGGTTGTGCCGATAAGCGAAATACGCCAGCGCCATGCCGACGAAAGCGAACACGCCCCAGCCGTGCAGGCCCCAGTGCAGAAACAGAATCTGCATCGCCTGACGCGCCGCGTCCGCCGTGCCGGCCTCGCCCTGGGGCGGCTGGAGCATGTGGGTCAACGGTTCGGACACACAGAAGAAAAACAGCGTGATGCTGATCCCGGCGGCGAACAGCATGCCGGCCCAGGACAGGTAACTGAATTCGGGTTCGTCGTGGTCGGCACCGAGTTTGATCTTGCCGTAGCCCGACAACGCGGTAACCACCACGAAGATCAGATACAGGGTCATGGCGAGCATGTAGTACCAGCCGACCGTGTTGGCCGCCCAGTTTTGCGCTTCGAGAAGCCAGGCGCCGGCCTGTTCCGGCATGGCGATGACGGTCAGGCCGAACAGCAGAATCACCGTCGCGGCGAACCAGAACACCGGCGGATTCATGCGCACCAGACCGCTGGCGGGGGTGGACGATGCACTCATGAACGGTGCACCTCAAGGCGTTGGGAAATGGCTGAAATGATCGGACTCAGCAAAGGCAAGCCTCCTGTTGTGAGCGGGCAGCGAACCGCCGGTTTAACTTGAATGAACGTTCAAGTTAAACATGGATAGCGCGCCAAGGACTAATCGCAGGGCTCAGCGGTACTTTTCGTACGCTAGCTCAAGAGGGGGTATGACGCTGTGGCGAGGACGATCGTTCCCGCGTTGCGCGGGAACGATCAGATAGAAAAAATTACTTCTGCGTCCCGTCATCATGCTGCAGGTTGGCCTGGGTCAGGTTGCACCCGGCCGGCACGCTGCGGGTCAGCCAGACGTTGCCGCCAATGGTCGAGCCTTTGCCGATGGTGATCCGCCCGAGAATCGTCGCTCCGGCGTAGATCACCACGTCGTCCTCGACAATCGGATGGCGCGGATGGCCTTTCTGCAACTGGCCGTCCTCGTCCGCCGGGAAGCGCTTGGCGCCGAGGGTCACCGCCTGATAAATCCTGACGCGCTCGCCGATGATCGCGGTCTCGCCGATCACCACACCTGTCCCGTGGTCGATGAAGAAACTGCGGCCGATCTGCGCGCCCGGATGAATATCGATGCCGGTCGCCGAGTGGGCGATTTCCGAGCTGATCCGCGCCAGCAGCGGCAGGCCTGCGCGGTACAAATGGTGGGCCAGACGATGGTGAATCACCGCCAGAATCCCCGGATAGCACAGCAGCACTTCATCGACGCTGCGCGCCGCCGGGTCGCCGTGGTAGGCGGCCAGCACATCGGTGTCGAGCAGGCTGCGCAGGCCCGGCAGTGCGAGGGCGAAATCCTGGATGATCCTGATCGCCTGTGCCTCGACTTCAGTGTCAGCCTGGGCGCTGTGACGGGCGACGTAACGCAACTCGAGTCGTGCCTGGGCCAGCAACGCATTCAGCGCGACATCGAGGGTATGACCGACGTAAAAATCCTCGCTCTCTTCACGCAGATCCACCGGCCCCAGCCGCATCGGAAACAGTGCGCCGCACAGGGCTTCAAGGATCTGCGCCATCGCATCGCGGGACGGCAATTCGCGCCCGCCCTGCTCGCCGGAAGCACGGCCATTTTGTGCCCGCCACTGATCCCGCGCGGTACGCAGCTGGCTGACGATGGTCTGCAATTGCCAATGGCTGGAACGCTCGCTCACGGTAAAGACTCCTCACGGGCGGCCGGACTGTCTGGCCGCGTCAACGGCGACTACTTTACGGCAAGCCCACGGGCGCGAATTAAGAACCGATAGTGCTGGACTAAGCACATTTGGCTATAAGCGATTGACGGTTGCCCCGGTAAATCGGCGTGCCTATAGTCCGGTGATCTTCCTCCGCCAGTACGGAACCATGTCCACACAACCGATCAAACAACAGCTGCAACGCTTCAACCGCCTCGACCTGCTCGGCCAACCGACCCCACTGGAAAAGCTCGAGCGTCTGTCCACCTGGCTCGGCCGCGATGTCTACATCAAACGCGACGACCTGACGCCGCTGGCCATGGGCGGCAACAAGCTGCGCAAGCTCGAATACCTTGCCGCCGATGCCCTCGCCCAAGGCGCCGATACCCTGATCACCGCCGGTGCACTGCAATCGAACCACGTTCGCCAGACCGCCGCGCTGGCCGCCAAACTGGGCCTGGGTTGCGTAGCGCTGCTGGAAAATCCACTGGGCACCGACGACAGCAACTACACCGGCAACGGCAACCGCCTGCTGCTGGACCTGTTCGACACCAAGGTAGAGCTGGTCGACAACCTCGACAACGCCGACGAACAACTGGCCGCCCTCGCCGTGCGCCTGCGCAGCAACGGCAAGAAGCCGTATCTGGTGCCGATCGGTGGCTCCAACGCCCTCGGCGCGCTGGGTTACGTGCGCGCCGGTCTGGAGCTGGCGGAACAGATCAAGGACACCGGGCTGCAATTTTCCGCCGTCGTTTTGGCCTCGGGCAGTGCCGGCACTCACAGCGGTCTGGCGCTGGCGTTGAGTGAAGCCCTGCCACAACTGCCGGTGATCGGCGTGACGGTGTCGCGCAGCGAAGAAGACCAGCGCCCGAAAGTTCAGGGTCTGGCCGAACGCACCGCCGACCTGCTGGGTGTGGCGCTGCCGGACAGCTTCAAGGTCGAGTTGTGGGACGAATACTTCGGCCCGCGCTACGGCGAGCCGAACGCCGGGACACTGGCGGCGGTGAAACTGCTGGCGAGTCAGGACGCCGTGCTGCTCGATCCGGTCTACACCGGCAAGGCCATGGCCGGGTTGCTCGACGGCATCGGTCGCGGGCGTTTCGACGACGGCCCGATCATCTTTCTGCACACCGGCGGCGCCCCGGCGTTGTTTGCGTACAAGGATTTTCTCTGACGCGCTCGTTCCCACGCTCTGCGTGGGAATGCATCCCGGAATACGAAAAACACATATTCCAAAGATGAATAACAAACAGAAAATTCATTATTTTCCATTCTAAAAGAACCGTCATATAGTCTCGCCGCAGGCGAATTTCGCGAGAGACGCATAAGCCGCTTTAAGGCAGGATAGCGCTGTCGTCCAATTCCCGGATTCGCCAACTTTCCTTAAGCGTCTTCCATAAGAAAACACAGGGGCTTGTCATGATTCTTTCCGCACTACGTCGAAATCTGCTGGTAGGTTCGCTGGGCCTGGCACTGAGCGCCGGTCTGATCAGCAGCGCCGTTGCCGGTGAACAACTGCAACAGATCAAGGACAAAGGCGTTATCAACGTCGGCCTGGAAGGCACTTACCCACCGTTCAGCTTCGTCGATGCCGACGGCAAGCTGTCGGGTTTCGAAGTCGAACTGTCCGAAGCCCTGGCCAAGAAGCTGGGCGTGAAGGCCAAGATTCAGCCGACCAAATGGGACGGCATCCTCGCGGCACTGGAATCCAAGCGTCTGGACGTCGTGGTCAATCAGGTGACCATCTCCGACGAGCGCAAGAAGAAGTATGACTTCTCCGAGCCGTACACCGTTTCCGGGATTCAGGCGCTGGTACTGAAAGACAAGGCCGCCGCGCTGAACATCAAATCCGCCGCCGACCTGTCCGGCAAGAAAGTCGGCGTGGGCCTGGGCACCAACTACGAACAGTGGGTCCGCGCCAACGTGCCGGGTGCCGACGTGCGCACCTACGACGATGATCCGACCAAGTTCGCCGACCTGAACAACGGCCGTACCGACGCGATCCTGATCGACCGTCTGGCTGCGCTGGAATACGCCAAGAAAGCGCCGAAAACCGTCGCCGCCGGTGAAGCCTTCTCGCGTCAGGAAGCCGGTATTGCCCTGCGCAAAGGCGAGCCTGAACTGCTGGCCGCCGTGAACAAGGCCCTCGACGAACTGCGTGCCGACGGCACCCTTGAGAAGCTGTCCACGAAATACTTCAACGCTGACGTCACCCAATAATGGAAGAAGCTTTCCAACTCGCACTGGACTCCGCGCCCTTCCTGTTGAAGGGCGCTTACTACACGGTAATCCTCAGCCTCGGCGGCATGTTTTTCGGCCTGCTGCTGGGCTTTGGCCTGGCGTTGATGCGCCTGTCGCGTTTCAAGTCGGTCAGTTGGCTGGCCCGCATCTACGTGTCGTTCTTTCGCGGCACGCCGTTGCTGGTGCAACTGTTCGTGATCTATTACGGCTTGCCGCAATTGGGCATGGAACTCGACCCGCTGCCGGCGGCGCTGATCGGCTTCTCGCTGAACATGGCCGCCTACGCCTGTGAAATCCTGCGGTCCGCGATCGGCTCGATTGAACGCGGCCAGTGGGAAGCCGCTGCGAGCATCGGCATGACCCGCGCGCAGACCCTGCGCCGGGCCATCCTGCCGCAGGCGATGCGCACGGCGTTGCCGCCGCTGGGCAACAGCTTCATTTCGCTGGTCAAGGACACCGCGCTGGCCGCCACCATCCAGGTGCCGGAGCTGTTCCGTCAGGCGCAGCTGATTACCGCCCGGACTTTCGAAGTCTTCACCATGTATCTTGCCGCCGCGCTGATCTACTGGATTCTGGCCACGGTGCTGTCGCACTTCCAGAACAAGTTGGAAGAGCGGGTCAATCGGCACGACCAGGAGTCCTGACCCCATGATTGTCGTGGAAAAACTGACAAAGCAGTTCAAGGGTCAAGTCGTGCTCAACGGCATTGATCTGGAGGTGAAGGAAGGCGAGGTCGTGGCAATCATCGGCCCCAGCGGCTCGGGCAAGACCACGTTCCTGCGTTGCCTGAACTTCCTCGAGGAACCCACCAGCGGCCGGATCAAGGTCGGCGAGATCGAGATCGATACCAGCCGCCCGCTGAACCAGCAGCAGAGCCTGGTGCGCAACCTGCGCCAGCATGTGGGCTTCGTGTTCCAGAACTTCAACCTGTTCCCGCACCGCACCGCCCTGGAAAACGTCATCGAAGGCCCGATCGTGGTCAAGAAGACGCCTCGCGATGCAGCCATTGCCCTGGGCAAGAAGCTGCTGGCCAAGGTTGGCCTGGCGGGCAAGGAAGACGCCTACCCACGGCGCCTGTCTGGTGGCCAGCAACAGCGCGTGGCGATTGCCCGGGCGCTGGCGATGGAGCCGGAAGTGATCCTGTTCGACGAGCCGACCTCGGCCCTCGATCCGGAACTGGTGGGTGAAGTGCTGGCGACCATCCGCGGCCTCGCCGAGGAGAAACGCACCATGGTGATCGTCACCCACGAAATGGCGTTCGCCCGTGACGTGGCCAACCGCGTGGTGTTTTTCGATAAAGGCGTGATCGTCGAACAAGGTGAAGCGAAAGCGTTGTTTGCCAATCCGAAAGAAGAACGCACTCGACAGTTCCTCAGCAAGTTCAGAAATAACGGCTGACCTGTAAACTTTCCGGAATACAAACTTCCATGGATGGAAGTTTCGCTTACGCCCTCCCCACTAAAAAATTAATCAAGTGACTGCATTACATATATATGTCCTGCAACAGTCTCGCCGCGATTAAAGTTCGCCCCCTCCAAATTCCCAGCTGTACAAACCGACCGACGACAGAACGATAAAATCCGGCAAAAGCTGTGGCTCGATTCGCCATGCAGAATAGGTAGAGTGCCTTATCTGCGTAGGAAGCTTCTGATAAATCCGTAATTCTCCAATTAACTAACCCTGTCCGTTGACACGCCATTCAGCGAACTTTTATCTAGTCACTCATCGCGCCCCACAACATTACCAAGACCCGATAACGAATGGCCGAACGACCCTGTTTTTATTACCAGGCAATTCACGCCATTTGAACTTTCAGAAACGGATTTCGCTGCAAGGCTTCAAGGAGAGGATTTCATGACCCGCACTTCGCACATTCCCGAACTGGCCGCGCCGAGCCTGGCGCCATCCCGAAACAAAGGCATCAACCTCGCGGCAGCGGCTCATCTGCTGGTCGATGTGCCGCCTTATCCGGACATGGACACCGGCGACCTGATCGAACTGTTCTGGAACAACTGCTATGTCGCCTCTCACCTGCTGACAGCACAGGACGTCGCGGCCCCAATCAGTCTGCGAGTGCCGGAAAGCTTCATCGCCAGCGGCTCGTCTCGCATCCACTATCGGGTCATGCGGGTGGGGCACGGGCCATCGCTGTCGGCGGCGGCGCGGGTCACGGTCAAGCTCGACTGCCCCGGAGGACAGCCTCCAGCGCTGTGTGGCGACGAAAACCAGCAACTGGCACCGGTGACGCTGCCCGAGACCATTCGCCGTCAGGGCGTCAACGCGAACCAGATCAGACGCGGCGTGCCACTGACTATCGAGCCGTATCTGAACATGGCCGAAGGCGATGCCATCACCTTGCGCTGGGGCGATGTACGGATGGATCTGGCACGCATCACCCCTGCCGATATCGGCAAGCCGATTCAGGTCTGGGTGCCGCCGGCAGTCATCACCGAGGCCGGCGAGGATCTGCGTCTGGACGTGACCTATTGCATCCTCGACCGGGTCGGCAACAACTCGCGCTGGGCACCGCCGCGAACGCTGAAGATCGGTTGCGTGAATCCCTACCTCAAGGTGCCGCTCAAGGAAACGCTGAAGGCGGCAGAGCCACAAAAGAAATGAGCCAAAACGGTCGATGAGGGACGCCGTCCCTCGTCGCCGCACGCTTAACCAGCCAGACCACACCCCCTTCTATACATATTCCTAAAAGTTAGTTTATTTAAATTTTATACGCGCTTAGGGTATATACACCGGACCACCGGACATTCTTTCGTTCGCCGCACTTTGCGGCGTTTTTCATGAGATGTGAGGTAGGTAGCATGGTCCGGAACACAATCACCCCAGTGCAGATCGCCAGGGCATTGCGTGCAGCCAAGGAGCGGCACTGATGTCCAGTCTGGCAGACGCAAACGTCCAGAGTGACCTGGACATCGCCCCGCTGTTGTTGCCCGCACAAGTGCTGCGCAACGACGCTCAAGCCATCAAGGCCGCCCATGAGCTGGCGCAGGTCGCCCGCGTGCAGGCCGCCAAACGTGATCGCCAGCGCAAGCTGCCATGGTCGGAAATCGAACAGTTCACCCGCAGTGGCCTCGGCAGCATCGCGATTCCGCGCGAGTACGGCGGCCCGCAGGTTTCCTTCGTCACCCTGGCCGAGGTGTTCGCGATCATTTCCGCCGCCGACCCGGCGCTGGGACAGATCCCGCAGAACCAGTTCGGCATCATCAACCTGATCCTCGGCAGCGCCACCGAGCAGCAGAAAAAGCATCTGCTGCAGAGCGTGCTCGAAGGCTGGCGCATCGGTAACGCCGGGCCTGAACGCGGCACCAAGGACACCCTGGAACTGAAGGCGCGCATCACCGCCGACGGCGATGACTACGTGATCAATGGCCAGAAGTTCTACTCCACCGGCGCCCTGTTCGCACACTGGGTCGCGGTCAAGGCGCTCAACGATGACGGCAAGCAAGTGCTGGCCTTCGTCCGTCGCGGCACGCCGGGATTGCGCATCGTCGATGACTGGTCGGGTTTCGGCCAGCGCACCACCGCCAGCGGCACGATCCTGTTGAACAACGTGCGGGTCGACGCCGGCCTCGTGGTGGACAACTGGAAGATCAACGAAAAGCCCAACACCCAGGGCGCGGTGTCGCAGCTGATTCAGGCAGCGATCGACGCCGGCATCGCCCGTGGCGCCATCGATGACGCCATCGAATTCGTCAAGACCCGCGCCCGGCCGTGGATCGACGCCAACGTCGAACGGGCCAGCGATGACCTCTACGTGATCGCCGACATCGGCAAACTGAAAATCGAACTGCACGCCGCCGAAGCGCTGCTGCGCAAGGCCGGGCAGGTGCTGGATCAGGTGCACGCCGCGCCACTGACCGCCGAATCCGCCGCCCGCGCCTCGATTGCCGTGGCCGAAGCCAAGGTGCTGACCACCGAGATCTCGCTGCTGGCCAGCGAAAAACTCTTCGAACTGGCCGGCAGCCGCGCCACCCTCGCCGAATTCAACCTCGACCGTCACTGGCGCAACGCCCGGGTGCACACCCTGCACGACCCGGTGCGCTGGAAGTACCACGCGGTCGGCGCCTATCGCCTCAACGGCAAGTTGCCAGCTCGCCATTCCTGGATCTGACGACCCGAACACTTTTGACCAGATCTCTGGAGAAACACATGACTCTTTCCCATCCCGTTGCGGTCATCACCAGCGACGAGCAAGCCCTGATCGTCGCCAGCGACCTGGCCGAAGATTTCCAGCGCGACAGCAACCTGCGTGACCGCGAACGCCGCCTGCCGCTGCCGGAACTCGACGTATTTTCCCGCTCCGGCCTGTGGGGCATCAGCGTGCCCAAGGAGTACGGTGGCGCCGGTGTGTCCAACGTGACCCTGGCCAAAGTCATCGCTTTGATCGCCCGGGCTGATGGCTCGCTCGGGCAGATTCCACAGAACCATTTCTATGCCCTCGAAGTGCTTCGGGTGAATGGCAGCCACGAGCAGAAACAACGCCTGTACGCCGAAGTCCTCGCCGGCCAGCGCTTCGGCAATGCCCTGGCAGAACTGGGCACCAGGACCGCCCACGACCGGGTCACCCGCCTCGAACGCGACGGCAGCGGTTATCGCATCAACGGTCGCAAGTTCTATGCGACCGGTGCCATTTACGCCCAACGCATTCCAACGTCCGTGGTCGATGAAAACGGCGTGCAGCAACTGGCGTTCGTCCCGCGCGACAGCAAAGGCCTGACCGTGATCGACGACTGGAGCGGCTTCGGTCAGCGCACCACCGGCAGCGGTTCGGTGGTGTTCGAAGACGTGTATGTCGCCGCCGAAGATGTCATCCCGTTCCAGAGCGCTTTCGAGCGCCCGACCCCGGTCGGCCCGCTGGCGCAGATCCTTCACGCCGCCATCGACACCGGCATCGCCCGCGCCGCCTACGAAGATGCGCTGCACTTCGTGCGCAGCAAGACCCGTCCATGGATCGATTCGGGCAACGACAAGGCCACCGAAGACCCGCTGACCCTCAAGAGCTTCGGCCACCTGAGTATTCGCCTGCACGCCACCGAAGCGCTGCTCGAACGCGCCGGCGAATTCCTCGACGCGGCCCAGGCCGAGACCAACGCCGAGACGGTGGCAGCGGCCTCGATTGCCGTCGCCGAAGCACGGGCGATCAGCACCGAAATCTCCTTGGCCGCCGGCAGCACCCTGTTCGAACTGGCCGGCAGCCAGGCCACACTGAGCGAGCATGGCCTCGACCGCCACTGGCGCAACGCCCGGGTACATACGCTGCATGACCCGGTGCGCTGGAAATATCACGCGGTCGGCAATTACTACCTCAACGATGAAAACCCTCCGCTGCGAGGGACCATCTGATGAGCAAGAAAAAGATCCTGCTCAATGCGTTCAACATGAATTGCATCGGCCACATCAACCACGGGTTGTGGACGCATCCCCGCGACACCTCGACCCGGTACAAGACCATCGAGTACTGGACCGAACTGGCGCAACTGCTGGAGCGCGGGCTGTTCGACGGGCTGTTCATCGCTGACATCGTCGGCGTGTACGACGTTTATCAAAACTCGGTGGACGTCACCCTGAAAGAGTCGATCCAACTGCCGGTCAACGACCCACTGCTGCTGGTATCGGCGATGTCCGCGGTGACCAAAAACCTCGGATTCGGCCTGACCGCCAACCTCACCTACGAGCCGCCGTATCTGTTCGCCCGACGCATGTCGACCCTCGACCACCTGAGCCGTGGACGGGTGGGCTGGAACATCGTCACCGGTTACCTGGACAGCGCCGCCAAGGCCATGGGCCTGAGCGAACAGGTCGAGCACGACCGGCGTTACGACCAGGCCGACGAGTACCTCGAAGTGCTCTACAAACTCTGGGAAGGCAGCTGGGAAAACGGGGCGGTGCTCAACGATCCACAGCAGCGGATCTACGCGCAGCCGGACAAGGTGCACAAGGTCGAACACAAGGGCGAGTTCTATCAGGTCGAGGGTTATCACCTGTGCGAGCCGTCGCCGCAGCGCACGCCGGTGCTGTTCCAGGCCGGCAGTTCGGATCGCGGTCTGCTGTTCGCCGGGCGGCATGCCGAGTGCGTGTTCATCAGCGGCCAGAACAAGCCGTCGACCAAGGTGCAGGTGGACAAGGTCCGCGCCAGCGCCGTCGAAGCGGGTCGCAATCCTGAGGACATCAAGGTGTTCATGGGCCTCAATGTGATCGTCGGCGAGACCGAGGAAGCGGCCTGGGCCAAGCATGCCGAATACCTGAGCTACGCCAGCGCCGAAGCGGGCGTGGCGCATTTTTCGGCGTCCACTGGCATCGACTTTTCCCAGTACGAAATCGACGAACCGATCCAGTACGTGAAGAGCAACGCCATCCAGTCCGCCACCAAAAACCTGCAGAACAACGACTGGACCCGGCGCAAGTTGCTCGATCAGCACGCTCTGGGCGGGCGCTACATCACGGTGGTCGGCTCGCCGCAACAAGTGGCGGATGAACTGGAATCGTGGATCGCCGAAACCGGCCTCGACGGCTTCAACCTGACCCGCATCGTCACCCCGGAAAGCTATGTGGATTTCATCGATCTGGTGATTCCGGAACTGCAACGGCGCGGCTCGTACAAGACCGCGTACGACACCGGCAGCCTGCGGGAAAAACTGTTTCACGGCGAAGCGCACCTGCCGCCGCAACACACCGGCGCCCACTACCGACACTAACCCAGGCACTCATCGTTCCCACGCTCGGCGTGGGAATCAGGCTAATTTCACTGACTGGAAAACCACCATGACCAAGAAGCTCCTGTCCCACCCAGTCAAAGCACTGGCCCTGGCCTTCGGCCTGTTCAGCTCGGCGGTGTTCGCCGCAGATACCCCGTTGAAAATCGGCACCACCGCCGCCTTCGCGATTCCGCTGGAAGCCGCCGTCGAAGAGGCCTCCAAACAGGGCCTGAAAGTCGAGCTGGTGGAATTCACCGACTGGATCGCACCGAACGTCAGCCTCGCCGCCGGTGACATCGACGTGAACTACTTCCAGCACATCCCGTTCCTGGAAAACGCCAAGGCCGCCTCCGGTTTCGACCTCGTGCCGTTCGCGCCAGGGATCATCAACAACGTCGGCCTGTACTCGAAGAAATACAAAAGCTTCGACGAGCTGCCGGAAGGCGCCAGCGTCGCCATCGCCAACGACCCGATCAACAGCGGACGCGGCCTGCAACTGTTGGCCAAGGCCGGTCTGATCACCCTCAAACCGGGCGTCGGCTACAAGGCTACCGAAGACGACATCGTCGCCAACCCGAAGAAGATCAAGATCCTGCAAGTCGAAGCCGTGCAACTGGTGCGCGCCTACGATGACGCCGATCTGGTCCAGGGCTACCCGGCCTACATCCGTCTGGCGAAGACTTTCGACGCCGGCTCCGCGTTGTTGTTCGACGGCCTCGATCACAAGGAATACGTGATTCAGTTCGTGATCCAGCCGAAGAGCAAGACCGACCCGCGCCTGATCAAGTTCGTCGACATCTACCAGCATTCGCCGGCCGTGCGCGCCGCACTGGATAAGGCCCACGGCAAGCTGTACCAGGCCGGTTGGGAAAGCTGAGGATGACCGCGGCCATCCAACGGCGACTGGATCTTCCAGAGCCACCCGCGCTGGCACAGCGCACCGAACTGCATCCTGAACTGAATCGCGCTCATGTGCGCTTCGTCGGGCTCGGCAAAACCTACGACGGCAAACAAGGCCCGGTCGCCGCCCTGCAAGGCATCGACCTGGCGATCCAGCGCGGTGAAGTGTTCGGCATCATCGGCCGCAGCGGCGCCGGCAAGTCGTCGCTGATCCGCACCATCAATCGCCTCGAACAACCGACCTCGGGCCGGGTGCTGATCGATCAAGTGGACATCGGCGAGTACGACGAAGATCGCCTCGTCGCCCTGCGCCGACGGATCGGCATGATCTTCCAGCACTTCAACCTGATGTCGGCGAAAACGGTGTGGCAGAACGTCGAACTGCCGCTGAAAGTCGCCGGCGTCCCGAAAGAACAGCGGGAGAAAAAGGTTCGCGAACTGTTAGAGCTGGTGGGCCTGCAAGCCAAGCACAAGGCGTATCCGGCGCAGCTGTCCGGCGGGCAGAAACAGCGCGTCGGCATCGCCCGCGCGCTGGTGCATGACCCGGACATTCTGCTCTGCGATGAAGCCACATCAGCCCTCGATCCGGAAACCACTCAATCGATCCTCGGCCTGCTGCGCGAAATCAACAAACGCCTGGGCCTGACCATCGTGCTGATCACCCACGAGATGGCGGTGATCCGGGAAATCTGCGATCGCGTCGTCGTGCTCGAACACGGCCGCATCGTCGAGCAGGGCCCGGTCTGGGAAGTGTTCGGCAACCCACAGCACGAGGTCAGCCAGACCTTGCTCGCGCCGCTGCAACACGCCTTGCCCGAAGAATTGCAAAGCCGTTTGCAGGCACAACCGTCGTCGCCCGATGCATCTGTGGTGCTGCGTTTGCAGTTCACCGGCAGCCAGCAGGACGAACCGGATCTGGCCGCGCTGTTCGCCGCGCTCGGTGGCCGGGTGAAATTGCTCCAGGGCGGCGTGGAACGGATTCAGGGCCATGCGCTCGGGCAACTGTTGCTGGCGGTCGCGGGTTCGCAGCTGAATGCCGAGCAATTGCGTGAGCGCGCCGGGCAATGGGCACAACGCACGGAGGTGCTGGGTTATGTGGTTTGATCGCTTGCTGCAGGGTTTTATCGACACGTTTCTGATGGTCGGCGTGTCGTCGCTGATCGCATTGCTGGCGGGTATTCCGATGGCAGTGATTCTGGTCACCAGCGACAAGGGCGGGATCTACGAAGCACCGGTGCTCAATCGCGCGTTGGGTGCGTTCGTGAACCTGTTTCGCTCGATCCCGTTTCTGATCCTGATGGTCGCGCTGATTCCGTTCACCCGACTGATCGTCGGCACCACCTACGGCGTGTGGGCGGCCGTCGTGCCGCTGACCATCGCGGCCACGCCGTTCTTTGCGCGTATCGCCGAGGTGAGCCTGCGTGAAGTCGACTACGGCCTGATCGAAGCCGCGCAGGCCATGGGCTGCCGGCGCTGGCACATCGTCTGGCATGTGCTGCTGCCCGAGGCGCTGCCGGGGATTGTCGGCGGTTTCACCATCACCCTGGTGACGATGATCAACTCCTCGGCCATGGCCGGAGCGATTGGCGCCGGCGGTCTGGGTGACATCGCCTATCGCTACGGCTATCAGCGCTTCGACAGCCAGATCATGCTGACCGTGATCGTGCTGCTGGTGGCACTGGTGGCGCTGATTCAGCTGGGCGGCGATCGTCTGGCGCGGGGGCTGAACAAGCGCTAGAACAATCGATGAGCGCTGCCCTCCCCGGCATCAATCATCGATCAGGCTGTCGAGCCACGCGTATTCCGTTTTGCTTCGATGCAGCGCCTGCATGCTTTTTGCCGCGTAAACAATGCTGTCGGCGTTGTTCGCGGCCAAATGCGCGCGCAGCGCCGGATTTGCATTGAACAGGCCGACCGCCGTCTGAAGATCCAGATCGTCGCCGATCCCCAGATAATCACTGATCCCGAACAGCAGGTTGTCGTGATCGTCCGTAAAAGCGTTCACGTACTCGACTGTCAATCCACCGCGCATTATCACTTCGGAAACGCTGCGCTCCGGAATGTCGTAGACGGTCAGCGGCTCCAGACTCAGCAAACCACGCTGGCTGTCACCCAGATAGAAGAAATCCGCGGCGTTGGGACCGATGGTCCTGAAGCGGTCGATGCGGTTGGTGTGCAGCATTTCATGGCCCAGGGACATGCCTAGAATCTCCTGCTGCATGTACTTGCGGTTGAGGAAGAACCGGCCATGAAAATCCTTCTTGTACATCCAGGCGGCGCTGTTGTTTTCAGTCTCCACTGCGAAGAATTTTTCCTCGCCCCAGGTCCCTTGGTACTCCCTGGAAAGCGCAAGACCTCGCGCCACCGAGTCAGAAAACTGCTGCGCCACGGCCTGGTGCCCTGCCCCAAAAAAACTTTCGTAAACCGCGCTCGCACCGTCGTATTTCATGCCAATGGCGTGAACGGCATCAGCGAAAACGCTTTCGACCACTCGCAACTCAGTGCGGACCATCGCAGCCTGATCCAGTGGAAACTGCTTCAGCCCCCGTGCAGTCAGCGTGGCTTCCTTTGCTGTCTCGTGCTCGATCGCGTCATCAATACCGGTGTGGACCCGACTGTGCTTTTCCGAATCTTTCCTGATATTGCGGATGAGCTCATCGATGTCGATATCGATGACATTGCCTGCGTTGCCGGATGACCGAGCCCGTTCCGGCGACCATATCTTGCTGTGCGGATCGAAGAACAGGACCGGTCCCGAAGCCGTCCACTCGGACATCAAGGTCGCGCGATATTCACCGCCCGCTGCGGTTTGCCGAACCTGGACAATCTCGCCGGGGGCGACATCGACGAACGTGCGTCCCTTGATAACCCTCAACCCCAGGGCATCAGGCACAGGCAGGGTGGCCGGCGCTTTCAGGCGATAGTCCGCAAGCGTCCTGCCCCCGAAACGACCCGACAGGATCTCGGCGGTCGGCAGGGATGAAACAATGACTGCGGCGTCTGGCATATCCGGTTGGCGAACGGCCTCCACATCCGTTTGATCCATGTCCCGAAAACTCTTGTGCGCAGGTTCGTACTCGGGAAAGTCAGCACCGGATCTTTTACGCAGTGCAATGGCGTCTGCCAGGCTGTGGCTGGAGGACGTGGTGGAGGTTTTTCGAGTATTGCCCATGAAAAATCCTTGTTGAGTAAATCCCCCTGAAAAAATCGGGCAGACATCGCGCTAGTCGTCTATCGCGTGGGCGCTATTGCAACCGATCGGGAACGGTCAGGTGCGGTAAATGTGTATTGCACTTGAGCCGGCGTTTTGTGCTTTGTCCGGATCTGGATCCTCTGAACCGCGAAAGCGCTTATAGTCTGCCGATCTTCCTTTCAGCCCATGACGACCATGAAGCAGACCCCCACCGATCTTGAACAGATCACCTCTACCACCCTCGGCCACTACAACTCGGTGGCCGAGGGTTTTCGTGAAGGCACCCGCGATCACGATGTCAGCCAGAACATCGACGCCCTGTTGCGGCACATCCAGGGTGAGGCGCCGTTTTCCATTCTCGATTTCGGCTGCGGGCCGGGGCGGGATTTGCAGACATTCACCAGGATGGGACACGTCGCCGTCGGCCTCGACGGCGCGGAAAAATTCGCGCAGATGGCGCGGGACGACAGTGGTTGTGAAGTGTGGTGTCAGGACTTTCTGAAGCTGGATCTGCCGGCAGAACGCTTCGACGGCATCTTCGCCAATGCGGTGCTGTTTCATGTGCCGTTGCAGGAGTTGCCAAGGGTCCTGAAGCAGCTGCACGGGACATTGAAGCCGGGCGGCGTGCTGTTCAGCTCCAATCCGCGTGGGGATAACCGTGAGGGCTGGAACGGGCCGCGTTATGGCTCGTATCACGATCTTGAAGCCTGGCGCGGATTGTTGACCGCTGCCGGGTTTGTCGAACTTGAGCATTACTACCGGCCGGCGGGGCTGCCGCGTGAGCAACAGCCTTGGCTGGCGAGTGTCTGGCGCAAAACCGTGTAGTTGGCGATGAGCGCAAGGCGCTCGCCTTACTGCGCCTCTTTTTTCGGCTCGCGAATCTTGTACCAGGCGACATACAGCGCCGGCAGAAACAGCAGCGTCAGCAGGGTTGCAATCACGATCCCGCCGATCATCGCGTAGGCCATCGGCCCCCAGAACACTTCCCGGGCGATCGGGATCATGCCCATGCTCGCCGCGGCGGCGGTCAGCAGGATCGGGCGACGTCGATGCTCGGTGGCTTCCACCACCGCATCCCACGGCGCATAGCCTTTGCGCTCGAACTCGTCGATCTGGGTCACAAGGATCACCGAGTTGCGGATGATGATGCCGATCAAGGCCAGAATCCCGAGGATCGCCACGAAGCCCATCGGCGTACCGGTCGGCACCAGCGCCAGCACCACGCCGATCAACCCCAGCGGCGCGACACTGGCCACAAGGAACAGCTTCTGCACGCTGTGCAGCTGGATCATCAGGAACGTCGCCATCAAGAACAGCATCAACGGCAGCACTTTCGCAATCGGTCCTTGGGCCTTGCCACTCTCCTCGACCGTACCGCCGGTGGCGACCTTGTAGCCAACGGGCAGTTTTTCGGCGAACGCGTCGATGGACGGCTTCAACAGTTTCACCAGGTCGGTCGGCTGAATTTCGTCACGCACCGACGCCTTGATGGTGATGGTCGGCAAGCGGTCACGACGCCACACCAGCGGCTGCTCCAGCTCATAACGAACCGTGGCGAAGGCCAGCAAGGGGATCGACGTGCCGTTGGGCGTGACGATCTGCAGGTTCTGCAGGGTTTCCGGCGTACCGCGTTCCGAACTCACCGCGCGACCGACCACGTTGATCAGGTAGATGTCGTCGTTGACCTGGGTCAACGGCGCGCCACTGACGATGCTGTTCATCAGGTTCGCCACGTCTTCGGACGACAGCCCGAGCTGGCGCGCCTTGTCCTGGGCGATGTCGATTCGCAGGACTTTGCCTGGCTCGTTCCAGTCGTAAATGATCTCGCCGATGTGCTCGTTCTTGTCCAGTTCAGTCGCCAGGTCGATGGCGTGCTTGCGCACCTGGTCGATGTCCTTGCCGCTGATCCGGTACTGGATCGGACGCCCTACCGGCGGGCCCATTTCCAGCGCCTGCACGTAGCTGCCGATGCCGACGAAGTCCTTGTGCAGACGTTCGCGCAGGCGCTGACTCAGGGCCTCGCGGGCTTCGAAGTCTTTGCTGACGATCACCAGTTGCGCGTAGTAGGGGTTCTGCAATTGCTGGTCGAGTGGCAGGTAGAAACGGATCGCACCCTGGCCGATGTAGGTGCTCCAGCGCACGATGTCCGCGTCGCCCTTGAGCGTGGCCTCGAGCTTGTCGACGGCCTTGCGGGTCTCGTCGATCGAGGCGTTTTGCGGCAGGTTGAGGTCGACCAGGATTTCCGGTCGATCCGAGGACGGGAAGAACTGATTCTGCACAAAACGCATGCAGAACACCGCCAGCACAAACAACAGCACGGTGATGCCGATGGCCCACCAGCGATTGCGCATGCACCACAGCAAACCGCCGTTGAATGCGCGGCCAACGCGCCCCGGTTCGGCTTCATGGGCTTTCACGTTGGTACTGAGAATGTGCACGCCGATCACCGGGGCGAAGAACACCGCCACGATCCAGGACACGATCATCGCCACGGCAATCACCGCGAACAGCGTGTAGGTGTACTCGCCGGCAGAACTGGCGTTGAGGCCGATGGGGACGAAACCGGCGACCGTCACCAGCGTACCGGTGAGCATCGGGAACGCGGTCGAGGTGTAGGCGAACGTCGCCGCCTCCTCCTTGCTCTCGCCCATTTCCAGGCGCGTGACCATCATTTCCACAGTGATCATCGCGTCGTCCACCAACAGGCCGAGGGCGATGATCAGAGCACCGAGGGAAATCCGCTGCATGGTGATGCCGCTGTATTCCATGAACACAAACACCATCGCCAGCACCAGCGGGATCGAGCACGCCACCACCAGCCCGGCGCGCACGCCGAGGCTGATGAAGCTGACCACCAGCACGATCACCACCGCTTCGAACAAGGCACTGGTGAAGCCGCCAACGGCCTCCTCCACCACCACGGCCTGATCGGACACCGTGTGCACACCCACGCCAACCGGCAGATCCGCGGTCAGTTCATCGATGCGCTTGTGCAGGGCCTTGCCGAACTCCTGAACGTTGCCGCCCTTCTGCATGGCAATCGCCAGCCCGATCGCCGGCTTGCCGTCGAAGCGGAATTCCGGCGTGGCCGGATCGGTGTAACCGCGAGTGATGTCGGCAACATCTGCCAGGCGATAGAAGCGGTCGTTGAGCTTGAGATTGACCTCGGCCAGGTCTTTCTCCGAAGCGAACTGGCCCGAAGTCCGCACAGAAATCCGCTCCGGGCCCGCCTCGATGACACCGGCCGGAGTCACGGCGTTCTGCGACTGCAGGCTCTGCACCACCTGACGCTGATCGATGCCCAGCGCCGCCAGTTTGCGGGTGGAGAAGTTCAGGTAAATCACTTCGTCCTGCTGGCCGATCATTTCGATCTTGCCCAGCCCCGGGACATTGCGGATCTCGGCCCGCGCCTGTTCCACGTAATCGCGCAACTGGCGCATGGTCAGGCCGTCGGCAGTGAAGGCGTACACCGAGCCGAACACGTCACCGAACTCGTCGTTGAACCCGGGCCCTTGAATGCCTTGGGGAAACTGCCCGCGAATATCGTCGATCTTCTTGCGCACCTGGTACCAGATTTCCGGAATGTCCTTGGCGCTGGTGGTATCGCGCAGGTACACGTAGACCGTCGATTCGCCGGGGCGCGTGTAGCTTTTCACATAGTCGAGGGAATCGAGTTCTTCGAGTTTTTTCTCGATGCGGTCGGTGACCTGCTTGAGGGTTTCTTCCTGGGTCGCGCCCGGCCATTTGGTCTGGATCACCATGGTCTTGATGGTGAACGACGGGTCTTCCTCGCGCCCCAGATTGAAGTAGGAGAACACCCCCATGAGCAATGCGACGAACATCAGATACCAGACGAAAGACTGATGCTTGAGGGCCCATTCGGAGAGATTGAAAGAGCCTTTCATTGACTGTCCTCGTCAAGTTTCACGGATTGTCCGGGTTTGAGACTGTTGACGCCGGCGCTGACCACACGCTCGCCGTTCTTCACGCCCCCCGCAAGTACAACGCTGCTATCGGTGCGGCTGATCACGCTGACGTCGCGCGGGTTGACGGTTTTGCTCTGGGTGTCGATGACCCAGATCCGCGCTTTTCCGTCGACCTCCTGCAACGCGGTGACGGGCAATTCGATACGCGGCTTGATCGCCGAGCTGAGGGTGACGCTGATCGCGGTGCCGAGGCGAAAGCCGTCGGGCGTATTGGCCAGGGTCAACCGTGCGCGGCGGGTGCGCGTCGCACTTTGTGCCTGGGGTTCGATCTCGCGCAGGGTGGCTGTGGTGTTGATGCTCGGGTCGAGCTGCCCGGCCACCAGAAACACCACGTCGGACGGGATCTCATCGACCAGGGTGTCCGGCAGATCGATCACGGCTTCCTTGATGTCCGGTTGCGCCAGGGTCACCACCTGCTGGCCCGCCGTCACCACTTGCCCGGCCTCGGCATTCCACGCGGTGACCACCGCCTTGTGGTCCGAGCGTAGCTGGGTGTAATCGAGTTGATCCTTGCTCTGGTTGACCGCCGCCCGCGCCTGATCCAGCGAGGCTTGGGTGGTCTTCAGGTCCGTCATCGCAATGTCCAGTTGCGCCTGCGCCCCCACGCCCCGGTCGAACAGCGCTTGCTGACGGCGGGCGTTGGCCTGGGCGTTGATCAGCTGTGCCTGAACCCTGGCCAGATCGCCCTGGGCCGAACGCAACTGGTTCTGCTGGTCGGACGGATCGAGGGTGGCGAGCAGCGTGCCCTTCTGCACTTCGGTGCCGACATCGACGTTGCGGCTGGCAATGCGCCCGCCGACACGAAAACCGGTGTTGCTTTCATAGCGCGCCTGAATGCTGCCGGCGAAACGCCCGAGGTTTTCCTCGCTCATCGCTTCGACCTTGACCGACAACACCGGCCGTACCGGCTCCGGCGGTGGCTCGCTTTTCGAACAGGCGGCCAGCAACACACCAATGGATAACAGCCCCAGACGCTTCATGGCTGTGCTCCCGGTTGCAGATCCTTGTAGGTGTTTTCGGCTATTTCGACCTTCATGCCCGGATGCAGCAACTGCCCACCCGCGACAATGACTTTTTCCCCGCCCTTGAGGCCCTCGCTGATGATGACCTTGCCGATCAGGTAGCGGCTGACGGTGACGTTGTGCAACTGCGCTTCACCTTTGTCGTCGACCATCCACACCGCCGGATCGCTGACGTTCTTGGTCAGCGCCGACCACGGTAATTCAACGGCCGACTTGCCGGTGCCCTTGGCCGTGGCGCTCACCACCGAGCCCAGCTGCATCCCCTGCGGCAGGCTGTCGAGGCTGACCTTGACCTGCACCGTGCCGGACTGCGCGGACACCGCCGGGGTGATTTCACGCACGGTGCCGGTGGTCTTGATGGCGGGGTTGTCGAGCAGGCTGACGACAATCGAACGCTCCGCCGGGCGTTCGGCCAGCAGGGATTCATAAACGTTGAACACGGCGTCGCGGTCGCCGTCACGGGCCAGGCTGAATATCGGCGCCGTGGCCTGAACCACCTGACCGACTTCGGCCTGACGCTCAGTGATGACGCCCGGCGCATCGGCGATCAGCGCGGTATAGCTCAATTGATCCTTGGCGTTGGCCAACTGCGCCTGCGCTGCGCTCAAGGCACTCTGGCTGCTGCGCAATGCGGCCTGCGCCGAATCGTATTCGCTCTGGCTGGTGTAGCCCTTGGGCAACAGTTTCTGCTGGCGGACGAACGCGGCGGCGCTCTGTTTGACCCGCGCCTGCTCGGCCACTACCTGAGCCTGGGCGGAATCGACGTTGGTCTGCAAATCCTTCGGATCGAGCTTGGCCAGCACTTGCTTGGCCGAGACGCGGTCACCGACATCGACCATGCGCTGGATGATCTTGCCGCCGACCCGGAACGACAGTTCGGTCTGCACGCGGGCCTGAACATCGCCGGTGAGGGTCACGGCGGCGGCGTAATTGGCGGGGTTCACCTCCTGCACGAAGACCCGGGGCAGGTATTCGGCAGGGGCCTTTTTCTCGCCGCACGCGCTCAACAAAGCGAACAGACTCAGCATGACCGCTGTTTTCAATCCGGGACTCGCCATGCAGACTCCTTCCTGTGTACGAACGTGCAAGTGACGATACGACTGTGAGCTTAGAACAGGGTTCAACCTTCGTCCGGCCGATATATGCATTTCTGTGCAGGGAGTATCCTGACCCGGATTTCGGGGCACTCAAGAAGGATTTTCATGCTCAAGACCCTCGCGGTGGCCAATTACCGCTCGATCAATAAATTGGTGATTCCGCTGGGCCGTCTGAACCTGATCACCGGCCCCAACGGCAGCGGCAAGTCCAACCTGTACCGGGCACTGCGGCTGTTGGCGGAAACCGCTCAGGGCGGCGTGGTCAATGCGCTGGCCCGTGAGGGCGGGCTCGACTCGACGTTCTGGGCCGGGCCGGAAACCATCAGCCGGCGCATGCGCAACGGCGAGGTGCCGATCCAGTCCACCGTGCGCCAGGGCGTCAAACGCCTGCGTCTGGGCTTTGCCGGGGAAGATTTCAGCTATTCGATCGCTCTTGGATTGCCGGAACCGAGCCTCTCGTTCTTTTCCCTCGACCCGGAAATCAAAAAGGAATGCATCTGGGCCGGGCCGCTCTATCGTCCGGCCAGTCTGCTGGTGGATCGCGACGGGCCGATGATCCGCACCCGTGAGGGTCGCAGCTGGGATGTGTTGGCCCAGCACACGCCAAACTTCGACAGCCTGTTCGATCAGGTCGGCAGCCTGCGCACCTCGCCGGAGGTGTTCCAGATGCGCGAGTTCATCCGCCGCTGGCGCTTCTACGATCACTTTCGCAGTGACGCCGACGCCCCGGTGCGCCAGCCGCAACTGGGCACGCGCACGCCGGTGCTGCATCACGATGGCCGCGATCTGGCGGCTGCGTTGCAGACCATCCGCGAGATCGGCGATCCCGAGGCGTTGCAGGCGGCGATCAGCGACGCCTTTCCCGGCGCACGGCTGAACATCGCACCGCTGGCGGGCGGGCGCTTCGCCATCGAGTTCTTTCAGGAAGGGTTGTTGCGGCCGTTGTCGGCAGCGGAACTGTCGGATGGCACGTTGCGTTATCTGCTGCTGGTCGCCGCGCTGCTGACGCCACGCCCGCCGTCGCTGATGGTGCTGAACGAACCGGAAACCAGCCTGCACCCAGATCTGCTGCCGGCGCTGGCGCGCCTGATCATCCGAGTGTCAGAGCAGTGTCAGGTGTGGGTGGTGTCCCACGCCCGACGATTGATTTCGGCGTTGCAGGAAGACCCGGAATGCAATTGCATCGTGCTGGAAAAAACCCTCGGCCAGACGGAGATCGTCGGGCAGAGGGTTCTGGATGAACCGGCGTGGAACTGGCCTGATTAGCCCTGCCACTTCCCGCCTTCGACAATCACGCTCTCAGGCTTGGTGTCATCACTCAGCTCTTTACGCACATATTGGTCATACAGCTTGAGCAGATATTTCTCCTCCCCCAGCTTGGCCAACTCCGCGTTCACCCAATCGCGCAATTCGATGTTGCCCTTCTTAACCGCCGGCGCAATCGGCGCTTCGGCGCCAAGTTTTTCGTCCAGCACACGGTAGCCCGGGTTCTGCTTGGCCCAACTGAACAGCACCAGATTGTCCTGCGCGTAGGCATCGCCACGGCCGTTGGCCAGGGCTTGCAGGGACTCGGAGTTTTTCTCGAACTTCAGCAGTTTCCAGTCCGGATGGTTTTTGGTCAGCCAGATATCGGCGGTAGTGCCGGTGGTCACGATGGTGGTGCGGCTCGCCAGGTCGTCGAGTTTTTTCACCTCGCTGTTCTGTGGCACCAACGCCTGCACCGCGACCTTGAGATTCGGGTTGGTGAATTCCACCGCTTCCTTGCGCTCCGGAGTCACGGTCATGTTGGCGAGGATCAGGTCGACCTTGTCACTTTGCAGGAACGGAATGCGGCTCGCCGGCTCCACGGCCACGAACTCGACCTTGTTTTCATCGCCCAGCAGATCCTTGGCGAATTGACGGCCGATGTCGGTATCGAAGCCGACGTAACGCCCCGCTTCGTTGACGAAACCGAACGGCGGCTTGTCGGTGAATACGCCGACGATCAGCTTGTCGCGGGCCTTGATCTTGTCCAGGTAACCGGCCGGCGCGGTGCTTTCGCTGGCGACTTTCGGCTTGGCCGGTTCTTCGGTCTTGTTGCAGCCGACCAGCAGCGCGAGGCTGATCAGCGGTAGTGCGAATAAGGCTTTGGCAGTTTTCATGGCAGTTCCAGTTCCTTGGTTTGAGACGTTGTGGGCGAAGTCGTTGAAGTCAGCGCTTCGACGTAGGAGAACTTCTCCAGGAACTGCTGCGCGCGTGCGGTTTGCGGGTTCGTAAAGAAAAGCTCGGGCGGGTTCTGCTCAAGGATGCGCCCGCCATCCATGAACACGATGCGATCGGCCACCGCGCGGGCGAAGGCCATTTCGTGGGTGACGATCAACAGGGTCATGCCTTCGCGGGCCAGGCCCTGAATCACTTCCAGCACTTCCTTGACCATCTCCGGATCAAGGGCTGCGGTGACTTCGTCGAAGAGCATGACCCGCGGGTTCATGCACAACGAGCGGACGATGGCGATGCGTTGCTGCTGGCCGCCGGAGAGCTGGCGCGGGAAGGCGTCGCGCTTGTCCGACAGGCCGACGCGCGCGAGCAACGCTTCGACTTGTTGCTGTGCTTCGCGGCGTTGGCGTTTTTGCACTTTCAGCGGGCCGAGCAGCAGGTTGTCGAGCACGCTCATGTGCGGGAACAGGTGATAACTCTGGAACACCATGCCGATCTGCTGACGCACTTCGCGCCAGTCGGTGGCCTTGTCCAGCAATTCACGGCCGGCGAATTTCAGGTGACCGCTGTGGGCGGTTTCCAGACCGTTGAGGCAACGCAGCAGTGTGCTTTTTCCGCAACCGCTGGGGCCAAGGATGACGATGACTTCGCCGGATTTCACTTGCAGGTCGATGCCCTTGAGCACCTGCTGTTCGCCGAAGAATTTGTTGAAACCCTGAAACTCGATCAATGCGCTCATGCTTGCGTCCAGCGCCGCTCCAGCACGCGCGAGGCGGCCGACAGCGGGTAGCAGATGAAAAAGAAAAACAGAAACAGCGCGCCGTAGATCAGCACCGATTCGTAGGTGCGCTCGATGATCTGCTGGCCGACCTTGATCACATCCACCACACCGATCAGCACCGCCAGCGAACTGGTCTTGATGATCCGCGTATAGACGTTGATGGTCGGCGGCGTCATGCGTTTCAGCGCCTGGGGCAGCAGCACGTAACCGTAGAGCTGCGCCGCGTTCAGGCCGATCGACAGCCCCGCCTCACGCTGCCCGCGCGGCAACGAATGCAGCGCACCGCGCGCCACTTCGCCGACCTCGCTGGCGCCCCACAGCGACAGCACCAGCACCGCGCACCAGAAGCTCGGCAGGCTCAGGCCGAAGAAAATCGGCAAGCCGAAAAACAGCAGGTACAACCAGACCAGCACCGGGATCGCCCGGAACAGTTCCAGATAGATGCGCAGCAGCGCGTTCAGCCACGTCACGTTGAGCGTGCGCAGCACACCGTAAAGCACGCCGCCGACGGTGCTGATGGCGATGCTCAGGAACGAGATCGACAGGGTTTGCCCGGCGCCTTTGGCCAATTGCGGCAACGACACCCAGAGCAGTTCAAGACCCGAACTGGCCATGCTGGAGCCTCCTTTCCAGACGGCTCAACAGCAGCGACAGCGGCAGGAACAGCAGCACGCAGATCAGCGTCAGCACGGCGAGCATTTCATAGGTTTTGTAGTAGAGCGCGATGTAGCTCTTGGTGGTGTAGAGAATTTCCGGCACCGCCACGGCCGAGACCACGGTGGTCTCCTTGAGCAGGAAAATGAAATTGGCGAACAGCGACGGCAGGCTGAGGATTCCCGCCTGCGGCAGGATCACGTAGCGCAGCAACTGGCCGTGGGACAAACCGATGGAGCGACCGGACTCAAGCTGCGCCTGGGGCACCGCATCGACGCCGGCGCGCAGTACTTCGGTGAGGTAGGCGCCGCCAAGAAACGTCATGGTGATGATCGCGGCGGTGAATCCCGAAACCTTGACTCCCAGGGCCGGCAACGCGAAGTAGACGAAGAACAGCTGGATCAGCAGCGGTGTGTTGCGCGCCAGCTCCACATACAGGCCGACCAGTTTTTGCAGGTAAGGCGTGCGGAACACCAGAATCGTCGCATTGAGCAACGCCACCAGCAGCGAGGTGCCAATGGCGATCAAACCGACCTGCAGCGTCACGCCCACGGCCTTGAGAAACGCCGGCAGGGTGCTGAGGATAAATGCGTAATCGAAGGTCATGAAACATCCTGACGCCGCGCGGTAAGCGGCGGTGTTGCAGTCCATGGACAGCGGGTAACTGTCCGGCAGGCACCGACTTTAAAGGTATAAGAAAAAGAATTTAAATACCGTTAAAGCATATTGATATCACGCAAAAAACTATCCTGCGGGTTTGTCCCGACAGAATAAGAAGGCTATTTTTCCTTTCGCTGTAGGACGGATCTTTTTTTCATGAAAGCCCTCCAAGGACGAACAGCTTTTGGCCAGACTCCCCGGCCGAACTCATAACAAGGAAGAGAACATGGACGTAAAAGTGCCGCAGCGACCGGACCCGCAGGATTTCGTGAAATGGCTGGTGGCTTTGCGCAGGGCGCTGAAAACCAGCGCTGCCTGAGTCAGCCACACGCAAGAAAAAACGCCGATGACCATCGCTGGTCATCGGCGTTTTTTTTCAACCTTGAAGGGGGTTGCTGCTGCGTCGGATCAGAACGCCGGCAGTACCGCGCCGTTGTACTTCTTCTCGATGAACGCTTTGACTTCAGGGCTGGTCAGGGCAGCGGCCAGTTTCTTGATGGCGTCGCTGTTCTTGTTGTCTTCACGGGCAACCAGGAAGTTCACGTAAGGCGAATCCGCACCTTCGATCACCAGGGCGTCCTTGGTCGGGTTCAACTTGGCTTCCAGCGCGTAGTTGGTGTTGATCATGTCCAGGTCGACTTCTTTCAGAACACGCGGCAGCAGGGCCGACTCCAGTTCCTTGAACTTGAAGTTGTGCGGGTTCTTGGCGATGTCTTTCGGCGTGGCCAGGGCGTTCTTCGGATCTTTCAGTTCGATCAGGCCAGCCTTCTGCAGCAGGATCAGAGCGCGACCGCTGTTGCTGCCTTCGTTCGGAATGGCGATGGTGGCGCCGTCCGGCAGTTCAGCCAGGGTCTTGTACTTGCTCGAGTAGCCACCGAACGGTTCAACGTGCACGCCTTGCACGGTCACCAGGTACTTGGCCTTGTCGTCCTTGTATTTGCCGGCGTTGAAGCTGTCCAGGTAAGGCTTGGTCTGGAAGTAGTTGGCGTCCAGACGCTTCTCGCCCACCTGTACGTTCGGCTGTACGTAGTCGGTGAAGACCTTGATTTCCAGATCCACGCCTTCTTTGGCGAGGGTCGGCTTGATCAATTCGAGGATCTCGGCGTGCGGCACCGGCGTCGCGGCCACCACCAGTTTCTCGCCGGCCTGGGCCAGGGAAGCAGTCAGAGCAGCCGCCAATGCGGTAAACAACAGAACCTTTTTCATGCAGTGTCCTTATCGAAAATCACGGTCGTCATCGACGACGGCATTAATACATGTGCCAGCGATGTGCTACTGCTGGCGTGAAGCGGACAATACCGGGATTTTTTATTCCCGGACAATAACGTTTATTCAGCTTCATATTCCATTTTGTTCATGTTGAAGAAAATGGTTACAACGCCTCGCTCAGGCTCAACAGCAATTCTTTCAATGCCTTACGTTCGTCGGCAGTGCCGTTGAGGCTGATGTTCGCCACTTGACGTTCGATCTGAACCAGCGGCCCAGACACCTCGGGCAGGTTCAGGTGCTCCGGCAGGATTTCGTCGCCGGTGCTCACCAGCAACGCAAAATGAATGACGTTTTCCAGCTCCCGGGTATTGCCCGGCCAGCTGTGTTGCTCCAGCACCTGTTGCGCCGCTTCGCTGATCAGCGGCACCGGAAGATCCAGGCGCTGGCTGTAGATGCCGAGGAAGTACTCGGCCAACGACAGAATGTCGCCGACCCGCGCACGCAATGCCGGCAGTTCCAGATGCCCTTCGCTGAGATAGTGATAAAGACGCTCGTGGAATTTCCCCGCCGCCACCGCTTGGGCCAGATCGATGCTGGTCGCCGCCACCAGGCGCACGTCCACCGGGCTCGGTTGATGCGCACCGACGCGGGTGACTTCGTGGTTTTCCAGGGCGGAAAGCAATTTGATCTGGATCGGCAGCGGCAGGTCGCCGATCTCGTCCAGGTACAAGGTGCCGCCGTTGGCCGAGCCGAACCAGCCGGCGCGACTGCTGGCCGATCCGCTGTAGCTGCCGGCGGCGTAGCCGAACAACTCCGCATCGGCGTAGGTCGGGCTGATCGCCCCGCAATTGACCGAGACAAACAGCCCGCTGCGATCACTGGCGCGGTGGATGTGGCGGGCGAGCAATTCCTTGCCGGTGCCGGTCTCGCCGCGAATCAACACCGAGATCGAGCGCGGTGCGAGTTGGGCCATTTCCTCGCGCAACTGGCGCGAGCGTGGATCGACGAACACCAGCGCCTTGGCGCGGATGCTCAGGGGACTTTTTTCCGCATCGGGAAAGGTCAGCAACGGCTGGCCAAAGGTTTCAAAACTCATGGCAGACTCCCGCCCCAAATCGCCGGGAGACGGGGGCGTTGAAAAAACAAAAGTGGTCAGGCACGGCGCCGGGCGTGGTGTTCCATGCGGTTTTGCAGGCGATACAGATAAGCGAATCCCTGCTCCCAGCGTTGATGCCCGGACTTCACGTTGATATGGCCGGCGCCGGCGAGAATCCCCGCCTCGGCGCCCCAGTTGCGCGCCAGCTCCAGCGCACGCGGCGCACTGACGGCGGCGTCGTTGTCGGAGCTGACGACCTGGCTCGGGAAGGGCAGCAGATCGGTCGGGATCGGCGCGAAATTGCGCAGCGCCGGCACGCAGGCCGGGCGCTCGACATCTGCCGGAGCCACCAGCAATGCCCCGCGCACTTGACGCAAATGATGCAGCGGCGCGGTGGCCGCCCAGTGCGCCACGGTGATGCAGCCCAGGCTGTGCGCGATCAGAATCACCGGCGAGCTGTCGGCGGCAATCGCCTCGGCCAGCGCCGCGACCCAGTCTTCACGACGCGGTGTCAGCCAGTCGGCCTGCTCCACCCGCGCGCTGTTTGGCAGGCTGTTCTGCCAGTGGGTTTGCCAATGATCTTCTGGCGATCCTTGCCAGCCCGGCACAATCAGATAACGGATTGATTCGTTGCGCATGGGGGAGCTCTCCTGCGTCGTGTCTGTTCCTGAACGAGTATAGGGACGGGATTTATATTCGTTAAGGAATAAGAAGCTATTTATTAAGACCCGAAAAGAATATTAAGCATTGGGCAAAAAAAGGGGCCGCACCCTGCCAAGGAGACGGCCCCGGAAAAACGTGAAACCCCTATCGTGCAGTGATCACCGACAGCTTGGTGATGCCCGCCCGCTCAATCGAAGCCATGGCTCGCGCCACTTCGCCGTAATTCACCCCGTCGTCCGCCTGCAATTGCACGCGCACTTCCGGGTCCTTGGCCTTGGCCGACTTGAGGTTGAATTCCAGCAGATCCGGCTGGATTTCGTCCTTGTTGATAAACAGTTTTCCCGCACCGTCGATGCTCACCACCAACGGGTCTTTCTGCTCGACCGGCGCCACCGCTTCGGTCTTCGGCAGGTTGATCGGTATCGCGTTGGTCAAAAGCGGCGCGGTGACGATGAACACCACCAGCAGCACCAGCATCACGTCCACCAGCGGCGTCACGTTGATCTCGCTCAGCACCTCGTCGCTGTCTTGCGTGGAGAAGGCCATATCAGGACGCCTCCTTCACTTTTGTTGCGTTGCCCTGGGCCGCAGCCTTGTGCGCGGTCGGGTGGATCAGCACGCGGAACGAGCTTTTTTGCGCCAGGCTGTAGAAGTCGTGGGCAAAGTCGTCCAGGTCCGCCGCCGTCAGTTTCAGACGACGCAAAAAGTAGTTGTAAACCAGCACCGCCGGCACCGCGACCGCGATCCCCACACCAGTGGCGACCAGCGCTGCACCGATCGGTCCTGCGACCGTTTCCAGGCTCGCCGAGCCCGCCGCGCTGATGCCTTTCAACGCTTCCATGATTCCCCACACCGTGCCGAACAGACCAATGAACGGCGAGGTGCTGCCAATACTCGCGACCACCGCCAGACCGGTTTCCAGCGAACGCCGCTCGCGAACGATCTGCTGACGCAAGGCACGTTCGAGGCGATCCTGATGGTTGATCGCCTGGCTCAGGTCATTGGCCTGCGGCGCCTCGCCCACTTGTATCGCCGCATAACCGGCCTGTGCCACCCGCGCTGCCGCGCCGGGCTGGGTTTCGCTCAACTCGGCGGCGGAGTCCAGACTCGACGCCGCCCAGAAGCGCTTGTGAAATTTGCGGTCCTGCGCCTTCAACCGGCCGAACTGCACAGCCTTGAGCAATGCCAGGCCCCAGGTAGCGACAGAGAAGACCACCAGCAGCCAGATCACCGCGCTTTCGATGGATTCCAGTGGAGATGCCAGTAACGTCATGATGTGTTCCCTCGTGTAAACGTTTAGCGCGAAATTGGTTTCGGTTTAATGAATCTTGAAATCGATGGGTACGCTGACCCAGCCGTCCTGGGCGACATCACCCTGCTTGGCCGGCACGAAGCTCCAGCGCTTCACGGCGCCCAGCGCCGCGTCGTCGAGTTGTTGCCGGCCACTGCTTTTCTGAATCTGGATCTCGCCCGGTTTGCCGCTGGCCAACACGTGCACCCGCAGCAACACCGTGCCTTCCCAACCGCGACGCTGGGCCAGCGACGGATATTCCGGCGCCGGGTTCTTCAGGTACGCGGCGTTGGCCGAGGCCGGCGTCACCGGAGCAGGCGCCGGTGGTGCAGGTGGCGCTGGCGCGGCGACCGGGGCGGCCGGGGCGGCCGGTTGTGGCGGCGCCGGTGGTTGCTCGACCGCTTTTGGCGCAGGTTTCGGTACGGGTTTGGCCACCGGTTTCGGTTTGGGGATCGGCTTCGGCTTCGGTGGCGGCTTGGTTGCCAATTCGTCTTCCACCGGCGGCGGAGGCTCGACCACAGGCGCCGGTGGCGGCGGCACAACTACAGGTGGTGCCGGTGGCGCCGGGCGCGAAAACTCGATGGTCATCGGTGGAATTTCCGGCGGCACGATCGGCAGCGCCGGCGTCGGATGCTGGTTGATCCAGTAGATCACCGCGCCGTGCACCACCAGCGCCAGAACGCCGAGCAGAATCGTTTCGCGGCGGCTCAGAATGCCCTTGGGCGCGCGCTGCAAACGCAGCTGCCCCAACGGCACGCGATGGGGCCGGCCGAGATCGACCAACTCGCCGCTCGGCGCCTGGCGCCACAGCACCTCCTGTGCGCTGGCGGCGGTCTGGACATTGCCCATTGATTTACTCCCTGCGGTCTCTTTGCGTTTTTTTCGCTTAGCCGATTCGCCGCTTGTTGAATCCCCCACGGCGTGATCGATGGGTCAATCATTGGGCCAGCGGCTTATCTCCGAAAGTAATCTTTCATGTTATGAATAGACGTTTATGGAATATATGAAACGGTCATTTCCGCCATAGCCGCGGCCTGCAAGGCTTCCAGCGACTCGCCGAAATCGACATGCTTTCGCGGCATAAAAAGTATTCATCCAAGGCATCGGATCTTGAAAAAAAGCAAACAAAAAGGCCGATGCATGTTTAATGCATCGGCCTTCGATGACTGAATTTCTTATTGCTTCACAAGCTCAACGGTCTTGGTTCGGCGCTGAATAATCCTGATAACTAACGACTGGCATTGGTCTGTTGCACGCCGATGGCCGGCGCAATCACTGCCGTCTCCGAGCGCGGCGTTCCTGCCGGCACCCAGTCATAACTTACAGGAAGGGCTCGATAGACCCAGTTGCTGATCGCGTCGCTGCCCGGTGCCTTGCCCAGATAAGGGCTGACGTATTCCCAGACATTTTCACCACTGGCCGTCACCTGGAAAAACCGCCCGTTCATGCCTTCGTCGATCAGCGTATTGCCGTTGGGCAAGCGCCGCGCGCTGCTGATGAACGAGCTGTAGAACGCCCACCCCGGCTGCTTTGAATTCGCCGCGCTGTACTGCCAGACGATTTCATTTTTCACCGGGTCGATCTCCAGCACCCGCGAACCGGAAATCAGCCCCAGCGTGACGTTCGGGTAACCCGCCGAACCCTGGTTGTCGAACACCAGCAGATTGCCCGCGCCGGGCAATCCAGCCGGGATGATGTGCGCGTCATGCTGGCCGACGAACTGGTCCACCGGCCGCGGGATTTTTTGCGCGGTTTTCGGATTGGCCAGCGGCAGATTCGGCCCCAGACGCCAGACCACCTTGCCGCTGTGTTTGTCGATGATCGCGATGAAGTTGGCGTTGCGCGAATCGATCAGCAGGTTGTCCGGGTTGAAGCGCTTGTCGCCGGCATCGAACCACTTGTTCGGCCCGACCAGGCTGAGGTTGTTGATGTGCAGGTAATCCGGATTTTCACTGGCGCGAACCAGCTTCAACTGCTCGGCGGTGAAGCCGAATTCGTTCAAGTGGTCCGACGCCAGCCACTGCCATTTCACCTCGCCGGCGGGGCTGACTTCATAGATCGCATCGTCAATCACCTCGGGCACTTTGAAGCCTTTGACCTTGTGCACCTTGTTCGCCAGCACCACGGTGTTGCCGTTGCTCAGGCGACGCTGATCGTGATGCTGTTGCGCGGCGCCACCGGGGGCCTTGTCGCCCCACTGCCAGACGACTTTGCCATTCCAGTCCAGCTCGCCGATGCTCTGATTGCCGAGGCCATTGCCGGCGGAACCGAGCTTGCCCGGATCCTTTTCGCTCAGTTGCAGCAACACGTGGCCGCGCTCGCCACCGACCAGTTGCGGGTCGATGATCGCCGACGGGAAACCCGACTGCGGCCAGCTCTTCACCTCGTTGCCGTTCATGTCGATCAGGTGCGTCTGCTTGTCGGCACCGCTGAAGATCACATATTGATTGAAGGCCTTGGCCGGATCGTAACGGGTGACGCCGGTGGGGTAGACGCTGGGGGCGGCGAGCGCCCCGGCACTGAGCACTGCGCCGGACAACAACACCGGTAAAGCGGTTTTGATGCGCAACATGATGCAGCTCCTTGAAGGATCGATCAGAAGTCGTAGCGACCGGTGACGCCGAGGGTGCGCGGCGTGCCGAGCAGGCCTTCATAGCCGCCGTTGCCGCCGGTCCACAGGGTCGTGTAGTAGGTTTTGTCGAAGGCGTTTTTCAGCCACAGCGAGACGTCCCACTGACCCTGATTGAAATCGCCGCGCAGGCCGGTGGAGAGATTGACCACCGCGTAACTCGGGATCTGGCCGTAGTCGGAATCTTCGACCGTGCCCACCGCTTTGGAGCGGAATGCGTAGCTGCCGGTGACGTAAGGTTGCAAACCGTTATCCAGGTTCCATTCGTATTTGCCGTTGGCATTGCCGATCCATTTCGAGGCGCCGACCACCTGATGGCCGCTGAGGTCGCAAGAGGCCGGAGCACCCGGTGCCTGGCTGACTTCCGGCGGGCACGGCGCGTCCTTGTAGGAGAGATAGCTGACGTCGTTGTATGAGCCGTTGAAGTTCAGCGTCAGACCGCGCAACGGGATCAGGGTGCTTTCGAACTCCACGCCGCGCGAGCGCACTGAACCGGCGTTGGTCAGGTATTGCACGCGGTTGACATCGTCGTAGGCGTTGGTCTGGTAGGCGTTGACCTGAGTCCAGAATACGTTGGCGTTGAGCTGCAAACGCCGATCCCACAACGTGCTCTTGAAGCCGAGTTCAGCGTTGTTGGCGCGCTCGGTGCCGATCAGCAAAGAGTCGGCGCCGGCGGTCGGTGCCGAGCCGACCACAAGGTTGACCCCACCGGATTTTTCGCCGTGAGACAACGTAGCGTAGCCGAGCAGATCGTCGGTGAAGCGATAGCTGAGGTTGAGCAATCCGGACGGGCTGGAGCTGTACTGATTCAGGTCGCCGGAATCGTAGGCACCGGTGCGGCCGCGTCGCGCAGTGGCTGCGGCACCCGTGACAGCGGCGCCACCGACCGGCGCATCACGATTGACCCAGGCGTTCTTCTCTTCATAGGTGCCACGCACCCCGGCGGTGAAATCCAGTCGCGGGGTCAGGTGCCAGGTGCCTTGGGCGAACAGCGCAAAACTGTCGGTCTTGATATGGCCACGTCCGACGCTGTTGACGTTGGCCAGCGCACCCCGTGGCGTGCCGTTCCAGATGTCTGCCTGGGGGCCGTAATAGGCGAAGGATTTGTTGTCCAGGTCCGAGCCGAAGTAGTAGGCGCCGAGGACGTAATCGAAGAACTCGCCCTTGGGCGATGCGAGACGAAATTCCTGGGAATACTGTTTGTCCTCAACCGACACCCCGGCGTTGTAGGTCGCCGGCACATTGAGGCCATCGTCGTTGCGCGGGGTGAAATTCCAGAAACGGTAGGAGCTGACCGAGGTCAGGGTGAAGTCGCTCGGCAAGGTCCAGTTGGCCTCCACCGATGTGCCGCCCTGATGGACGGTGACGTGCTGGTCGTTGTCCAGATTGACCTTGCGGTGCGAGCCGTTGACCAGCGTCGCGCCGGCAGCGGCGGCGCGGGCCGAGTAGAGATTGACGCCATTGATGGTCGGCCCGGTGTTGTACAGCACGCGGGTGCCGGCGCTGGAATCCTCTTCGTTGTAGTCACCGATCCAGCGCAGGTTGAAATTCTCGTTGGGCTTGAACAGCAGTTGCGCCCGGAAGCCGTCGCGGGAACCGCCGTTCAGATCATGGCCGTTGAATTCGTTCTTGATGTCGCCGTCACTGCGGGTGCGATAGGCAGAGATGCGTCCGGCCAACTGATCGTTGAGCGGCCCGGAAAGCGTGCCCTTGGTCTGGAAGTAACCGTCCTCGCCGACCGACGTCTCGATGCTGCGTTCCGGGGTGAAACTCGGCGCGCGGGTGCTGATGTTGATCACCCCGGCGGTGGTGTTCTTGCCGAACAACGTCCCTTGCGGCCCGCGCAGGACTTCGAGCTGCTCGATGTCCATCAGGTCGAACACCGCCATCCCCGGACGGCCCAGATAAACGTTGTCGATGTACAGGCCGACGCTGCCTTCCAGACCATCGCTGGCCGGGTTGTTGCCCAGGCCCCGGATCGACACGCTGGACTGGCGCGCATGCATGTAGGCGACGTTGACGCTGGGCACCAGTTGCTGCAGATCCTGAATCCGGTAGACCCGCTGCGTCTCCAGAGTCTGGCCGCTGACCACGCTCATGGGCGTCGGCACGTCCTGAGAACTTTCTTCGCGACGGCGGGTGGTGACGGTCACGGTTTCCAGTTGCGAAGTGGCGGTCGCGGTCTTGCCGGTCGGTGCCGGCGCGGGAGTTTCTGTCTCAGCGGCGTAGCCGTGGGTCCAACTGGCACTCCCCGCCAGCAACAGGGCCAGAGGCAGGCGTTTGAGCCGTCGTGGCGGCGGCGGTGAAGCGAGGTTCAACGGACTCATGGGACTGCTCCTGGTCAAAAAACACGCAGACATCTTCCGTGCCGCATATTCTTTTAAGTTATTTATTTATGTTTTTACAAAGATTTACTGCATAAGAGATTGCCTTTATAAGGAGTCGACCTAATGCATATCCAATGCATTTCCCGGATATTTTTTATGTGAAAAATGCATATCGACTTGCGCCAACTCAGACACTTCATCGCCCTTGCCGAACAACGCAGCTTCGTCGCCGGCGCGCAGGCGGTGAACCTGTCGCAGTCGGCGTTCAGCCGCAGCATTCAGGCGCTGGAGCACAGCGTCGGTTGCCAGTTGGTGGATCGCGGACGCAAGGAATTGCCGCCGACCAAACAGGGCCAAGTGCTGCTTGAACACGCGCGGCGACTGGTCAGCGGTGCGCAGCAGATGGCCAACGAGATCAGCCAGTTCAACGGGCTGGAGGCGGGGGAATTGCGCTTCGGTTGCGGCCCGGCGCCGGCGGCAGGATTGATCCCGCGAGCCATTGGCAGCTTCATTGGCCGATACCCGAAAGCGCGGGTGCATTACCAGGTTGATGACTGGCAGAGCCTGAGCAAAAGACTGCTGAGCGAGGAGTTCGAATTCTTCGTCGCCGACACTCGGCACTTCGAGGCGGATCCGGATTATCTGACCCACCGCTTGCGGCCACGCAAATGGCATTTCTGCTGCCGCGCCGGGCATCCGCTGGGCGCTTTCGAGCGAGTCACGGCAGAGCAACTGATGAGCTATCCACTGGCCGTGAGCATTCGCCCGCCAAACCTGCGCAAAGTCATCGTCGACCTCAGTGGCCGGCCGGATTTCGTCCCGAACGTAGAGTGCGAGAACAGCGCCAGCCTGCTCGGCGTGGTGCTGCGTTCGGATGCGATCGGCATCGTCGGTGCCTATTCGGATGCGCTGCATCAGGCCCGGGGTGAGTTGGTGTGCTTGAAGGTCGAAGGGTTGGCGGATGATCTGGAGGAGCTTTACACCCGTTACGGAATCGTCAGCCGCGCCGGGTATCGGTTGTCACCGTTGGCCGAGGCGATGATCGAGCAGATAAAGGCGATTGATGCGGTGGATGAAGAAGTGTGTTCACTGGAGAACTTTGCCGTCTGACACACCGCCTTCGCGAGCAAGCCCGCTCCCACATTTGNGCGGGCTTGCTCGCGAAGAGGCCTGTGCAGGCGCCGATGCATTTCCTGCATGAAACACATTCCCCGAATGCACTTGCCGAACACCCTCGCCGAAAGCGAAAAACCTCGCCTGTCTTCCTGACTGGTGAACCCCATGTCCAACCCGCAAAACCCTGTGCGCAATGTGCTGTACATCATGTGCGATCAACTGCGCCGCGATTACCTGTCCTGCTACGGCCACCCGCACCTGCACACCCCGAACATCGACCGCCTGGCCGCTGCAGGCGTGCGTTTCAGCCGCGCCTACACCCAAGGCACGATTTGTGGGCCGTCGCGGATGTCGGCCTACACCGGGCGCTATGTCAGCAGTCATCAAGTGGCGTGGAACGCCGTGCCGCTGCCGCTTGAAGAACTGACGATCGGCGATTACCTGAGACCCCACGGCATTCGTACCGCGCTGGTCGGCAAGACCCACGCCACGGCTAACGTGGATGCCTTGCAGCGGTTGTCGATCAACCCGGAAAGCGCCCAGGCCGAAGTGCTGAACGAAGTCGGCTTCGAGCCGTACTTTCGTCACGACGGCATCTTCCCCGACGACCCGCTGTTCGATGACAAACGCGAATCCGCGCCATACACCCACTACCTGCGCGAGCAGGGTTTCGAAGGGCGTAACCCCTGGCATGACTGGGCCAACGCGGCCGAAGGGGACAACGGAGAAATCCTCAGCGGCTGGAAAATGCGCAATGCCCATTTGCCGGCGCGAATTCCCGAGCAACATTCAGAGACTGTCTACACTACAAATCGGGCCATCGACTTCATCGGTGAGCAAGGTGAAAAACCGTGGTTTTTGCACCTGTCCTATATCAAACCCCACTGGCCCTACATCGTACCGGCGCCGTACCACACCTTGTACAGTACGAAATCGATTCTCAAACCGGTACGTAATGCCTCTCCCAGCGACCACCCGGTCTATCAGGCCTTTCGCCAGCATGAGGAAAGCCTGAATTTCTCCAAAGATCCGGTACGACTGAACGTGATCCCGACGTACATGGGCCTGGTCAAACAGGTCGATGATCAGTTGGGGCGGCTGTTCGATTTCCTGCAAAGCAACGGCCGCTGGGAGGACACGCTGATCGTGTTCACCAGCGATCACGGCGACTTTCTGGGCGATCACTGGCTGGGTGAGAAGGAGTTTTTGCTGGAACAAGCGGTGGGCGTGCCATTGATCGTGCGCGACCCGCGTGCGGCAGCGGATGTCACACGGGGCACGGTGGATGAACGCCTGGCGGAAACCATCGACGGCGTGCCGACCTTTCTCGAAGCGCTGGGCGTGACGGGGGCGGAGCATCGCCTGGAAGGTCGCTCGTTGATTCCGCTGCTGCACGGTGAAAACCCTGACTGGCGCCACTATGCGATCAGCGAATACGACTACGCCTTCCAGGCCCCGGCACGGGAGCGGCTGGGCCAGCCGATCGACCGTTGCCGCATGACCATGGTGCGCAGCGAACGCTGGAAATACCTGGCGTACGACGGCTTCCGGCCGCAGCTTTTCGATCTGTTGAATGACCCGCAGGAGCTGCAGGATCTGGGCGCGGACCCGGCGTATGCGGCGGTGCGCGAGGAGCATGCGGGGTATCTGTTCGAATGGGTGCGCGGGTTGAAGCGCCGCACGACGATCAGTCATCAGGAGATTGATTTGCGCGGGCAGCGGTTTCGCTATGGCGAACCCGAGACCGAGAAGCTCGTTCAGATTGGCGTTTGGTAGAGAACAAGCGAAGGCAAGAGCAAGAGCCCCCTCACCCTAACCCTCTCCCGGAGGGAGAGGGGACTGACCGAGCTGTTTTTTAGAAGGACGCCGACCTGAAATATCAGGGTTGAACTCAGGCTCAAAAAGCCCCCAATCGGCTCCCTCTCCCTCCGGGAGAGGGCGGGGGGTGAGGGTTGCTTTTGATCTTAATCGCGCCCTTTGATGGTCTGGCTACGCTGCCCATTCGCCCCGACCGGCACTTCCCCTTTGAGCGTCACCCGACGCACCACCCGATCCTGAGTGCCGTAATCATCAATCGCATAATGCTGCGTCGAACGGTTATCCCAGATCGCCACATCACCGGCCTTCCAGCGCCAGCGCACGACGTTCTCCTGGCGGATCACATGGCTCTGCAGCAAGCCGAACAGGTGCGCCGAATCGGCCTGGGAATAACCCTTGATGCGCTTGACGAAATGCCCCAGCAGCAAGCTCTTTTCGCCGCTGATCGGGTGCACACGCACCACCGGGTGCTCGGTCTCGTAGACGGTCGAGGTGAAGATCTTGCGATAGCGCTCGAGCTTCTCCGCCGACACGTCCGGCTTCACGGCGGCGTAGTCGTACTCGTTGCTGTGCACGGCCACCAGCTTGTCCGCCAGCTCACGCAACTCGGTCGGCAATTCGTTGTACGCGGTCGCGGTGTTCGCCCAAAGCGTGTCGCCACCGAACGCCGGGGCCACCACCGAGCGCAGGATCGAGGCTTTCGGATAGGCATCGACGAAGGTTACGTCGGTGTGCCAGGAGTTGGCGCGCTGCCCTTCGGCGCCGTCGAGTTCCAGCAGATAACGGGTGCCCTCGCGGGACGGCACGGTCGGATGCGCTACGGGCTCGCCGAGCAGGTGCGCAAAGGCTTCCTGCCGTTGATCGTCGAGCTGGGTCTGCTCGCGAAAGAACACCACCTTGTACTGGATCAGCGCCTGTTGAATGGCTTCAACCGTCGCGGCATCCAGCTCACCGGACAGGTGCACGCCACGGATTTCGGCGCCGATACGACCGGCCACCGGATGAATGTCCAGCGCGTGGACAGCGGGTTTTACAGCGAGTGCGGCATTGCTCATGGGTAGACCCTCATCGACTGCTTGCGGTTGGACGGCAGCGAAACAACGCTCTATCTATATTCCATTTACATCTAATAGATATTCACATGCTTCGTTGACGGAATAAGAGCTTGCATTTAAAACCTCAAGCAACCTCGTCGCAAATGCCTTCGAGCTATTTTTAGGATGCCGGAAAAGCATATGGATCTTCGCCAGTTGCGCTACTTCATCGCCCTCAACGAACACCGCAGTTTTGTCCGCGCGGCCGACGCCATGGGCATCACTCAACCGGCGTTCAGCCGCAGCATTCAAGGGCTGGAGCAGGAGTTCGGCTGCGTGCTGGTGGATCGCGGCAACAAGGATCTGCGCCCCACGCCCGAAGGCCAGGTGGTGCTGCAACACGCCCTGACCCTGGTGCAAGGCGCGGCATTGCTCAGCGCCGAGGTGACGCAGATGACCAAGCTCGATGCCGGCGAACTGCACTTCGGTTGCGGCCCGGCGCCGGCAGTGAAACTGGTGCCGGACGCGGTGGCGCAATTCATCAATGCGCACCCGAAAGTGCGCACCTGTTTTCAGGTGGATAACTGGGAAAAACTCAGCCGCGCCCTGAGCCGCGAGGAGATCGAATTCTTTATCGCCGACATTCGCCATTTCGAATCCGACCCGAACTTCCAGACCCAGCCGCTGACACCCAAGCGCGGGGTGTTTTTCTGCCGGCCGGGGCATCCGCTGCTGGCCAAGGAAAGCCTGTCGACCAACGACATGTTCGACTATCCGCTGGCGACCACGCTGATCCCGCCAGGCATTCGCAAATTGCTGGCGAATCTCAGCGGACGGATCGACTTTTCGCCGACCATCGAGACCGAGCACTTTCCGGCGCTGGTGAAAGTGGTGCTGCAATCCAACGCGATCGGCGTGGGTACTGAAGAGGCGTTTGTCGAGGACATTGCGCAAGGCTCGCTGGCGCTGCTGCACTGGCGCAATCTGCCGCAGAACCTGGAGAGCATGAATGCACGGTGCGGGATCGTCAGCCGCACGGGATTCCGGCTGTCACCGGCAGCGCGGGCGATGATCGAAACGTTGGTGGCGGTGGATAAACAGGCGATCAGCGTCGCGGTTTGAGGGTCATTCCCACGCTCTGCGCGGGAATGACCGCATGACTCATAGCTTTGCAGCCGCCAGTTCAGGCGCCACCCACTCGTTCACCTTGAACGGCTTGCGAATCAGCTTCTGCTGCGCCGCCAGGTCCACCTTGCCCTGCAGGTTTTTGAGGAACAGCGGGTCCAGTGTCGACGGGAACACTTCGCTCAGGTTCTGATCCTTCAGATCCTGGGTCAGGATCACCGGCGGATAGCTCGCCAGCCCCGACACAAGCTGCACATAGGCGTCCTTGTTGCTGTCCTGCGTCAACCACTGCACTGCCTGTTGCTGCGCCTTGAGCAGCTTCGCCACGGCTTCCGGATGCCCGTCGACAAACTTGCCGGTGCCCACCAGCACCGACTGCACACTGCCGGCGCCACCGAGATCCTTGGTATTCAGAGGCAACTCGGCCAGGCCTTTGGCCTGCAACGCGGTCAGCCCGGAACTGCCCCACGACGCATCGATCTGCTTCGCCGCCAGCGCCGCTACCGCTGCGTTGAAATCGAGGTTGATCACTTTCACGTCCTTCTCGCTCAAACCCACGCTGGCCAGCGCCGCATCGAACGACAACTGGGTCGCGGTGCCGCGGAAGATCGCCACGCGCTTGCCTTTGAGATCCTGCAGCGTCTTGATCCCCGAACCCGGCACCACGCCGAGGTATTGCTTCACACCCCGGGCGCTGGCGCTGAGCAGGCGCGTATCCAGACCGTTGGATTTGCCGATGATGGCCGCCAGATCTCCGAGATAGGCCAGATCCACTTGGCCATTGGCGAACGCTTCGTTGATCACCGGTCCAGCGCCCTTGAAGAAACTCCACTGAATCTTGATGCCCTGATCGGCGAAGGCTTTTTCGAAGATCTGTTGATCGCGCAGCACGTCCACGATGCCCCCGCCGCTGTGTTGAGTACCCGCGCTCAGATCAGGCACGGCAATCCTGATTTCCTTGAGCTCGTCGGCCTGGGCAGAGAACGCCAGCAGACCCGCCAGCGCCGGCGCGGCAAACAGACTGATGACACGTTTGAAGGGAAGGTTCATGGGTGCGGCTCCTGATCACGGCGGGCATTGAGGAGCCGAAAGTAGGCACATTCCGCATCAACGTTTAAATACTTAAAAAGCACATTTTTATAGCTTTAAACGCTAAGCCAGAGTGCACAGGGCTTGTAGATCGAAATGCATGCAGAGCATCGAAAATATTCTCCGAATGCATTGGATGCGCATGGGCTGGAGGCCTTAAATGGTCTTGCTTATCTCCCAATAGCATTGAATTGAATTTTTATATATCAAATTTGCATACCGCACTTCCATGAAGGCAGGCCTGCCTGCAACCCGACAACGGAGGTCACCATGGCCCGACAATCCCTGCTCAGCCTGCCGCTGCCCGCACCACCGCTGAAAGCACTGCGCTCATGGCCAAGCCTTGGCCAGCGTGTGCTGCCGTGGCTGCTGCCCCTCTCCCTGTTCGCCCTGTGGTGGCTGGCGGCGCGCAATCAATGGATGAGCGAACAGATCCTGCCCGCGCCTTCACTGGTGTGGAGCAGCGCGATCGAGCTGTCCCAGGGCGAGTTGTGGAGTCATTTGTGGATTAGCCTGCAACGGTTGTTCTGGGGACTGCTGGCGGGTGTTAGCGCCGGCGCGGTGCTCGGCGCGGCGCTGGGCTTCAGCCGTCGCCTCGAACGCCTGATCTTCCCGACGTTCGCCGGCCTGGCCCAGGTGCCCACGCTGGCGTGGATTCCGTTGTTCATGGTGTTTTTCGGCATCGGCGAAACGCTGAAACTGGTGGTGCTGGTCAAAGCCATCGTGGTACCGGTGACCTTGCATACGCTGGTCGGCGTGCGCGATGCGCAACCCAAGCTGCGCGAAGCCGCCGCTGTTTTACGTTTGCCTCCACCACTGTTGATCCGCCGACTGGTGCTGCCTGCCGCCCTCCCGGCGTTCATGGCTGGCGTGCGTCTGGCGCTGGCCGCTGGCTGGACCTCGTTGCTTGCGGTCGAGCTGCTGGCCTCCAGCGAAGGCATCGGTTACCTGATGGTCTGGGCGCGACAGCTGTTCATGCTCGACATCGTCTTCGTGTGCATCGTCGTAATCGGCCTGATCGGCGTGGCGATGGATCGCGGCATCGGTCTGCTGGACAAAAAACTGGTGCACTGGCCGCACCCGGCCACGGCGGAAATTCGTCGCGGCCCACGTTATGAAGGCTGGCAGCGCGTGCAGCCATGGCTGCTGCCACTGGCGCTGTTTGCGTTGTGGCAACTGGCGGTCGACCAGCAATGGATCGATGCCAACATTCTGGTCAGCCCATGGGTGGTGCTTGAGGCAACCAAAAACGGATTGCTCGACGGCACGTTGATCTCCGGCATGGCACTGAGCCTGGGCCGCACACTTGGCGGCCTGTTGATTGGCGGCGGTCTCGGCCTCGGGCTGGGTTTGCTGCTGGGTCTGTCACGCACCAGCGAACGCGTGCTCGGCCCGACCCTCGCCGCCCTGCGCCAGATCGCGATTTTCGCCTGGGTGCCGCTGCTCACCGCGTGGTTCGGTCTGGGCGAACTGGCGAAATGGGTGTTCGTCGCCCTGGCCGCTTTCTTTCCGTTGTTTGTCGCGACCCAACGCAGCGTCGCCAACCTCTCACCGCAGCTCAACGAAGCCGCGCAGGTGCTGCGCCTGAGCCTCGCCCAACGCCTGCGCCGACTGGTGCTGCCGGGGGCCGCGCCGGGGATTTTCGCCGGCCTGCGCCTGAGCCTGATCTACGCCTGGCTCGGCACCATCGGCGCCGAATACTTCATGCCGTCCAACGGCGGCATCGGCAGCCAGATGATCGGCGCCCAACAACTGCTGCGCATGGACCTGATCATGGCCGGGATGCTGCTGGTCGGCCTCACCGGCGCCCTGCTCAACCTCATTGGCCAACGCCTGGAAATCCGCGCCACCCGCTGGAGACACGCATGAACGCACCGATTGTCAGCTTCAACCATGTAGGCAAATCCTTCGACGTCGACGGCTTCGAACTGGAGGCGATTCGCGAATTCAACCTCGACATTGCGGAGGGCGAATTCGTCGCCATCGTCGGCTCCAGCGGCTGCGGCAAATCCACTTTGCTGCGCTTGCTGGTGGGCCTCGACACGCAGTTTCGCGGGCAGATCAGCGTCGACGGCAAAGCCGTCAGCGGTATCGGCGGCGAGCGCGGCATCGTGTTTCAGGAACACCGTTTGTTCCCGTGGCTGACGGTGGCCGACAACATCGGCCTGGGCCTGGTGAACGAGCCGCTGGCTGCCTCCGAAAAGCAGCAACGCATCAACGATTTCATCGAGCTGGTGGGCCTGCGCGACTTCACCCGCGCCTACCCGCATCAACTCTCCGGCGGCATGGCCCAGCGCGTGGCGATTGCTCGCGGGCTGGTGGCAAGCCCACGGATCCTGCTGCTCGACGAACCCTTCGGCGCCCTCGACGCGCTCACCCGCCAGCAGATGCAGGACGAATTGCTGGCGATTCGCGAGCGGGCAAAGATCACCACGATTCTGGTCACCCACGATGTCGAGGAAGCGATTTTCCTCGCCGACCGCGTGGTGGTGATGGAACCGCGCCCCGGCCGGATCAAGCGAGTGGTGGACATCGCCCTGCCCCATCCGCGCCAGCGCAGCAGTTTCGACTTCCATCAGCTGCGCGAAGAACTGCTGCATGAACTGACCAGTGACGACCATTACCAACCGAGCGCACCGGTGCAGATCCGCGATCTGCCGCTGTCGTTCATTGCCTGCTGAACAGGAGCCTGTCGATGCCGCAACGTCCCAACTTTCTGGTGATTCTGGCCGATGACCTCGGTTTCTCCGACATCGGCGCGTTCGGCGGCGAAATCGCCACGCCAAACCTCGATGCCCTGGCCAACAATGGCCTGCGCCTGACCGATTTTCACACTGCGCCGACCTGCTCGCCGACCCGCTCGATGCTGCTCACCGGCACCGACCACCACATCGCCGGCATCGGCACCATGGCCGAAGCACTGACTCCGGAGCTGATCGGCAAACCGGGTTACGAGGGTTACCTCAACGATCGGGTCGTCGCGCTGCCGGAGTTGCTGCGCGAAGCGGGTTACCAGACCTTGATGAGCGGCAAATGGCACCTGGGCCTGACCGCCGAACTGGCGCCCCACGCCCGTGGTTTCGAGCGTTCATTCTCGCTGCTGCCCGGCGCGGCGAACCACTACGGCTTCGAACCGACCTACGATGAACACACACCCGGCCTGCTGAAATCCACCCCGGCGCTGTACATCGAGGACGACACGTTCATCGACGAATTGCCCAAGGATTTCTATTCCTCCGACGCCTTCGGCGACAAGCTGTTGCAGTACCTCAAGGAGCGCGATCAGAGCCGACCGTTCTTCGCCTACCTGCCGTTTTCCGCGCCGCACTGGCCGTTGCAGGCGCCCGCCGACATCGTCGAAAAATACCGTGGCCGCTACGACGCGGGCCCCGAAGTCTTGCGCCTCGATCGTCTGGAAAAACTCAAGTCGCTGGGGCTGATCGAGCCGGACATCGAACCGCACCCGCTAATCCAGCTGACCGCGCAATGGGCAGCGCTGAGCGATGAACAAAAACGCATTTCCGCCCGGGCGATGGAAGTCTACGCCGCGATGGTCGAGCGCATGGACTGGAACATCGGCCGCGTCGTCGACTACCTGCGTCAGCAGGGCCAGCTCGACAACACCTTCATCCTGTTCATGTCCGACAACGGTGCCGAAGGTGCGCTGTTGGAAGCCTTTCCGAAATTCGGTCCGGAGCTGATGACGTATCTGAGCCAGCATTACGACAACAGCCTCGACAACATCGGCCGCGCCAATTCCTATGTCTGGTACGGGCCGAACTGGGCGCAGGTGGCGACCGCGCCGTCACGCCTGTTCAAGGCGTTCACCACCGAGGGCGGCATTCGCGTTCCGGCGCTGCTGCACTATCCGCAACTGCCGCTGAAAGGACAGATCAGCCATGGTTTCGGCACGGTGATGGACATCACGCCGACCATCCTCGATCTGGCCGGCGTGCGCCATCCGGGCAAGCAATGGCACGGCAAACCGGTGGCGCCGTTGCGCGGGAAATCGTGGCTTGGCTTTTTGTCCGGCGAGACAGCGCAGGTGCATGACGAACACACCGTCACCGGTTGGGAATTGTTCGGGCGCCGGGCGATTCGGCAGGGACAGTGGAAGGCGGTGTGGATTCCCGGGCCGGTGGGGCCGGCGACCTGGCAGCTTTACGATCTCGGGAGTGATCCGGGGGAGATTCATGACCTGGCGTCGAGTCAGCCGCAGAAGCTTGAAGCGCTGATCGAGCATTGGCAGCGGTATGTGGAGGAGACCGGGGTGATTCTGAGTGAGTCGCCGTTTCAGCCGGATTGAGGGGGGCTGAAATATTGCCATCGCGAGCAGACTCGGTCCCACATTGGATCGTATTCACCATTCAATTGTGGGAGCGAGCCTGCTCGCGATGAGAGCGTTGCAATCACCCATCAAGCCTGAGCTGTACGAGCCTCTTCGGCCGATACCTTCACTTGGCGTACAAACCTGTTCGCCCGCCCGAACGTCCCGAAATCGTTAAACCGAACCCCCATCTCCCGCATCACCTTATGCGCCACCGGCACCGTCAGCTGACGGATGTAAAACGGCTCCTTCACCACAAAATGATGAATCCCGTGACTGCTGCCGAAGTTGAAGCAGAACGCCTGCAACGGCCACAGCCACCAAGGATTCAGCACCTGACATTGCTGCAGCACATTGCCCGGTTCCACATCCCCGTAGTAATGCATGTTGGAGCTGATGAAGTGCAGGCAAAACGTGCGCAACACGTTCGGGCCAATGATCACCACGGCGGCGATGTCGATCACCTGCATCACTGAAAGCGTGGTCGCCGACCATTCAATCGGCGAGCCCATCAGGTAGGCAATCCCGTCGGCGGCATGGAACCCGAGAAACACATACCACGCCCCCCAATGCACCAGCGCCAGCGGCGCGTAGACCTTCAGCGTGCGCTTGATGATGCTGAACTTGTGCGCCCAGGTCCTGGCCCGGAGCATGCGGATGAACGCCGACATCACGTTGTCGCCGACCATCAGCAATCGCGCAAAACCCCATGGCTCGCCGTTGGTGATCGCCCGTTCTTCCATGTCGGTTTCGGTGCCGGACACCTTGTGATGATTGAGGTGCAAATGACGGCGGATCCAAGGGTTGATCGTGCTCGGCCGCGCCAGCCACACCAGGCCCATCATCAGGTTGTGCGGCACGCGCTGTTTGCGGAAATACATGCTGTGGATCAGGTCGTGCTCTAGCTCATGGGTCAGCGAAGCGAAAAACGCGTTGAGCAACAGGCACGCCCACCACGCCATGTGCCCACTGATATACAGCGCCGCCGAACCGATCATTCCGGCCAGGGCAAAGGCGAGAATCCCGGCGCCGAGTGCATCCTGATGCTTGAGAATCGGGTAGCGCTCGCGCAGCTCCACGCCCTTGGCCAGCACCACTTCGCGAATATGCGCTGATCGCTGGGCAGCATTGTGTCGCTGGGGACTTGCAGAAGTACGGTCCATGCTTCCATCCTCTGGTTATTGATGTTCGCATCCTGCCCCGCGCGGACTCCAAACGCGGTAGCCGAGAACGCCAACCTGTTGACCGGAAGCGCCAATCAGCATGAAGGAACCGACTTCTCTCGCCAGCTGGACCCGCGCCCTGCGCAAGCAACTCGACGCGCTGGGGCTGGACAGCACTGCCCTGTGCCGGCAGGCCGGGCTCGATCCGCAACTGATGGACGACCCGAACGCCCGCTATCCGTTGTCCGCCACCACGCGCCTGTGGGAAATCGCGGTGCAGGTCAGCGGCGATCCGGCGATTGGTTTGCGGGTGTCGCGGTTCGTCAGCCCCACGACCTTTCACGCACTGGGCTATGCGTTGGTGGCCAGCGGCAGCCTGCGGGAAGTGTTCGAGCGGATCGTGCGTTATCACCAGGTGGTCAGCGATGCGCTGGAACTGGAGCTGACCCGCACCGAGGACCGCTACCGCTTTCGCCTGAAAATCCCGGCCGGCAATCCGGCGCCCGCCTTCGAAGCCATCGACGCCTTTGCCGCCATCTACGTACGCACCTGCCGCAATCGCCTGGGCCGCGACTACGCGCCACTGGCTGTGTACCTGCGCCGCCCGGAACCGGTCGATGCGCATCAATGGCACAAGGTGTTCCGCTCGCCGGTGCATTTTTCCGCCGAAGAAGACCGGATCGAATTCGCCCTCACCGACTTCGACAGTCACCTCGACGACGCCAACCCGGAACTGGCCGAACACAACGAAGCCGTGCTCAAACGCACCCTCGCCCAGCTCAAACCGCTGACCTGGGAGCGCAAGGTACGCGACGCCATCGAAGAACAACTGCCCGAAGGCGAACCCAGCGCCGAACGCATCGCCCAGGCCCTGCACCTGAGCCTGCGCAGCCTGCAACGGCATCTGGCGGACGAGGGTTGCCGCTTCGACACCCTGCTGAATGAAAGCCGCGAAAACCTCGCGCTGCTGCACCTGCGCGATCCGCAATGCTCGCTGAGCGAGGTCAGTTATCTGTTGGGATTTGCCGATACCAGCAGCTTCAGCCGTGCGTTCAAACGCTGGACGGGGATGACGCCGGGGCAGTTTCGGGATCAGTTGCGCTGAGCGCAAATGGGTCGCTCAACCCTTGGTCAGACTGCGCTCAATCCCGGATTCCCACTGCTCGATCATTGCCGTACCTACCTCGGCGAACGACTGATGGGTTCGGCAATGCTCAAGCATTTCCGCCATCGCCGTCTGCATGCCATGAACAACCTGCTGCAGTAGTTCATTGCACCGGCCTTCAGTGAGATTGCACGCCGTACGGCCGAAGCGCATCAGCGCCTTGTACTTGGGCCATGCCTTCGACCCGCCCAACAGCAAGGCCAGGCTGTCGTTCCTGATGTAAACCGACGTGGTGATGATGTCGTAAGCCGGGGCTAGCCGGATCGAAGCCTGCGCGCCGCAATGGTCATACAGCACACCGAAGTTCTTCAGATGCGCATCGCCGTTTTTCAGTCCCGCTGACAGCGCCACGATCTTGAAAAAAGCTTCCAGCGCCTGACTCAACAGCGCAGGAGAAACAAAGGCTTTGATCTGTCGGGCAGCGCCTTCGTAAGAACCATCGTATTTGGCTCTGGAAGGCCAGCCATTGAGTACGCAAAAGTCCTCGAAACCCAGATAGCCATGCTCAGTCAGGTCAAAACGCTCGACCACCAGAAACTTGCCCTGCTCACTCAATTCAAACTTTGGCACTTCAAGTCCGCTAAGCGCTGCGGCGCGCATGCAGAAGTATTCGTTGGTCGCCAGCTCAGGAAACTCTTCGGGACGGAAGGCTTTGACCAGATGTGTGGAGCCTCGGTGAGTCAGGCGATCAACTGCTGCCGCGCTATCGCGCACCAGCACTTTGGGCTGCACGCCCGAAACCCCGGAGTATTGGCCGTACTTCTGTAGCAAATCTTCGAACAGTCCCTGGGCACCGTCATGCACCAAAAGCTCGGCCAGTGATGTTTCGGGCTGACGCTCGGTTGCCGACTCACTGGTAATCGCCAGCCGTCCCAACTGATGCGGTCCGACGATAGCGAGCAAGGCGAAATCATCAAAACCGCGCACTGCTTTACTGAAGCGTCGAACCAGCTCATCGCGCAGCGCGCCTTCCGGCAGATTCATTTCGAAGACAGGATGAATGCCCCGCTCCCAGCCGTAGCTCTCCAACCGGGTCGGCATTGTCAGCGACACTGCATTCTCGTCGATGGCGTCCTCGCGATAACTGAACACACTGTCCATGCCCGGCTGCCCTCGACCGAGCGTTCCGACCGGGCTATCAGCGACGGTGATGTGCAAGCGATCTGTCGGCTCAGTCATGGAAATTGACCTTCTGCAACGCGTCGAGTGTCGGACGTTGTGCTCTCACGGGAATCGCTGTCAGCTCATAGCCAAAGCCGTTGAGGATCGCCTCGACTTTGCGCAGACCAATTTCAGAAATCGTATTGTTTTCGATACCCGAAATGGTGGCGCGGCTCATGCCGTAACGTTGCGCCAACGCTTGCTGCGAGAGTTTTTGCGCTTTGCGCAGAGTTCTGATCAGTTCGCCCAACTGTTCCATGACACACCAGTGCATTATATGCAGTGCAATAAAGCGTAATTAAAAGTATATGCATCGTATTCGATGCCAATTCAGGGCAAGTCTAGCTCATATAAAACGGCATGTGCGGGTCGATTAGCGACGGGTTACAAATCCAAGCTCAAAAACCGTACCCGTTGCATCACTACTCACCCGCACCCGCCCCCCATGCAACTGCATGATCGACTGCACAATCGCCAGTCCCAATCCGCCGGAGTCTCCCGGCTCCGCGCGGGATGGGTCGACGCGGTAGAAGCGGTCGAACAGTTTGCCCAGATGCTCATCCGCGATCACCGGGCCGAGGTTGTGCACTTGCAGCCAGCACAGGCCTGGCTCATCGCGTCGGCGCAGGCTGATGACCGAACCGGCATCGGCATGGCGCACGGCGTTGGCCAACAGGTTGCCCAAGGCGCGTTGCAGCAGTTGCTGATCCGCCAGCAATTCTCCGCTGAACGTGTTTTCCAGACGGATTTCCCGGTCATCGGCCAGGGCTTCGAAGTAGTCGTACAACTCTTCGCCGATTTGGTGCAGCTCCAGCGTGCGCAGATCGAGCGCGCGTTCAGCCTGCTCTGCGCGAGCGAGAAACATCAGGTTCTCGGCCATGCGCTTGAGCCGTTCGAATTCTTCCATGTTCGACGCCAGCACTTCCTGATACTCGGTGCTGCTACGCGGGTGATTCAGTGCCTGACCATTGCTGGCGAGCAAGGTGTGCAGGGGCGTACGGATTTCGTGGGCGAGGTCGGCGGAAAACTGTGAGAGGCGCTGGAAGCCGTCGTCCAGCCGCCCGAGCATGCCGTTCAGCGCGTGCACCGGTTCCAGCAATTCCGCTGGCGTGCCGGCGGTGGGAACGCGTTGGTCGAGGCTGCGCAGGTCGATGCCGCGCAGTGCTTCACTCAGCTTGCGCAGAGGCCGCAAACCTCGGCGCAACAGCACCAGGCCCAAGGTGAAGGCAAGCAAAGCGCCAAGGCTGACGGCCAGATACAAGCGCAGGCGATAGCTGCCGAGCATCTGCTCGCGCTCGCTCAGAATCTTGCCGGCGATCACGGTCAGCGCTTCACCGTTCGGCCCTTGGGCCTGACCTGACAACAGGGCCAGCTCGACACCGTCCGCCGCCTGCCAGGTCAGCACATCGCGGCGTTGCGGCGGTTGATCCCGGGGGATGGCCTGCACGGGCGGCAGTGCGCGCTGGCGAGGGTTGATCGTGATCACATTCGAGCCGTCCGCGCGTTGCACCAGCAGCAGACTGTCGAGGTTGCCCAGCATGTTCTGGTACAGCCGTGGCCGCGCCTGCAGGGCGTCGAGGCTGTCGCTGTCGGCGAGCAGCGCGCGCACCTGTTCCAGGCGACCGAGTAACGCCATGTCGTCGCGCCAGGCGATTTCCGAGGCCAGCGAGCGATACAGGAACACGCCAATAGCGCTGAGTACCAGCGCACAGACGGCGGCGAACGCCAGGGCCAGGCGCCAGGCGATGGATCTAGCGCGCATCGTCGGGCGCTTCGAGTTGATAGCCGACCCCGCGCACGGTGTGGATCAGTTTCGGCATGTACGGATCATCGACTTTCGAACGCAGTCGACGCACCGCGACTTCGACCATGTTGGTGTCGCTGTCGAAATTCAGGTTCCACACCTGCGAGGCGATCAGCGTGCGCGACAGCACTTCACCCTGACGGCTGGCGAGCAGATGCAGCAGGGCGAATTCCTTGTTGGTCAGGGCGATGCGCTGGCCGCCACGGCTGACCCGGCGGCGCAGCACGTCGATTTCCAGATCGGCGATGTTGTACGACTCGGCTTCACGCAGGGGGCCGCGCCGCAACAACGTGCGCACCCGCGCCAGCAATTCGGCGAAGGCGAACGGCTTGAGCAAATAGTCATCGGCCCCCAGTTCGAGGCCGCGCACGCGGTCTTCGATGGCGTCCTTCGCCGTCAGGAATAGCACCGGCGTGGCGCCGCGCTGGCGAATCAGCTGCAGCAGTTGCCACCCGTTGAGGCCCGGCAGCATCACGTCGAGGATGATCAGGTCATATGCCTGCTGCTCAATAAAGTAGCGACCGTCGAGGCCATTCAGCGCCACGTCCACGGCAAAACCCGACTCTCCCAGCCCTTTGGCGATGAAGTTCGCGGTTTTGGCTTCATCTTCTACGACCAGCAAACGCATGGCACACCTCGATTGATCAGAGACACAGGCTAGGCTCCTTCGACCGTGTTGCCCATTACAAACTTGTAATCCGACTGACGAGGTTTCGACGGGGACCGGCGGATAAGGTGGTGGCCTTCGCTTCAGGAGCCTGCCCATGACCGCTAAATACTTGATCGCCAGCCTGGCAATCAGCTTCGGCACCGCCGCAATCGCCGCGCCTGAGCTGCCCCATCACGCCGACCTCGATCTGAAAACCGCACGGCTGCTGGCCGACGCGGCACTGGAAAACTGCACCGGCACGGTATCGGTGCTCGACCGTGGCGGCAACCTGCTGGTGACCCTGCGCGGCGACGGTGTCGGCCCGCACAACACCGCCGCCAGCCAACGCAAGGCCTACACCGCGCTATCGACGAAAACCCCGACCCGATTGTTTGCCGAGCGCGCCCGCAACAACCCGGAAACCGCCAACCTCAACACCCTCGATGAGTTGCTGTTGCTCGGCGGTGGCATCCCTTTGTTTGCCGGGAAAGAACTGGTCGGCGCCATGGGCGTGGCCGGTTCCGGCGGTGGCGAACAGGACGAAACCTGCGCAATCAAGGCCGCCGAAATCGTCGGCCTGTCCATCAACCGTACTTGAACCGAGGAGCATCACCATGACCCCACTGCGCATGACTTTCACCGCGCTTGGATTGAGCGCCTTTTCGAGCCTGGCGCTGGCCGCCGGCAACCCGCTGAGCGTACACGTACTCAATCTGGAAAACGGCCTGCCGTCACCGGGTATCAACGTGACGCTGGAACGTCATGTCGGCCAGGACTGGCAGCCGCTGGCGCAGGGCACCACCAATGAACAGGGACGGATCGCCGAACTGTTCCCGGCGAACAAGCCGTTCGAGGCCGGTGAGTATCGGGTGGTGTTCAAGACTGGCGAGTACTTCGAGAAGGCGAAGCACGAGACGTTTTTTCCGGAGATTCCGGTGATCTTTAAAGTGAAGCAGACGGACCAGCACTATCACATTCCGTTGCTGCTCAGCCCTTATGGCTTCTCGACGTATCGCGGTTCGTAAAAACAACATCGCTCCCACAGGGAAACCCGTGTTCTTCAGAGGGTCGCCAGCGCGCGCAATCGCACAGCGTCGAGGATTTCGATCTCGCCATAACTCAAGCCGATAATCCCCTGCCCCTGCAACTCCTTGAGGATCTGGTTGGTGGTCTGCCGCGACAGCGACAGCATCGACGCCAACTGCTCCTGAGGCAGTTGCAGCACGCGGCGCGGCGGGTCCAGTTCGCCATAGCCCTCGGCGATCATCAGCAAACGATGAGCCAGACGTGCCGGGGCCGGCAGCAGGCTCAACTGTTCGAGGTTGATGAAGGTCAGGCGCAGTTTGTGGCTCATCAACAACGCCAGATGTCGCCAGTAGACGGGGCGCTCATCGAGCAGTTGCAGCAGTGTGGCCTGGGGAATGTTCAGCAGCGTGCAGGGCCCGACCGCGTAGGCATCGTGGGTGCGCGGCTGGCCGTCGAACAGGCAGATTTCGCCGAACCAGTGCGGCGCCTCCACCAGACTCAGCAACGCCTCCTTGCCCTGCTCGCTGACCGCGCCGATGCGTACCGCGCCGTCGAGCACCGCGTACAGCCCGCACGGCGCATCGCCGCGCTGGAACAGCCGCTGCCCCGTCGTCAGCCGCCGCTCCCGGGCCGCCGCCAGCAGACTATCCTGAAAGGACGAGGGCAGATGACTGAACCATTGCCCGGTCAGCAGGCGCTCGCGCCAGACCTTATCCATGCGTTCTCCGAAAGATTGTCGCCTGCCTGACAGAGCGAGCCGTGAACCCGGGGCATGATTCGATCACCCTACAGGAGGAACAACAATGAAAAGCCTCGTCGATCATTTGAGTCAATACGCCGCTTACCACCGTGACCCGCGCAACATCGCCAGCCACTTTATCGGGATTCCGCTGATTGTGGTGGCGGTGGCCGTGCTGTTGTCGCGGCCGGAATGGTCGGTGGGCAGTTTGTGGATTTCCCCGGCGGTGATTGCCGCCCTTGCTTCGGCGTGGTTTTACCTGCGCCTGGAACTGAAGCTCGGGGTGTTGATGACCGTGTTGATGGGGTTGTCGGTCTGGGCCGGGCATGTATTGGCGCAGCAGAGCACCATGGTCTGGCTCAGCAGCGGTCTGGCGATGTTTGTGATTGGCTGGGTGATCCAGTTTGTCGGGCACCACTATGAAGGGCGCAAACCGGCGTTTGTCGATGACGTGAGCGGGTTGATTGTCGGGCCGCTGTTTGTGGTGGCCGAACTGGCGTTCCTGCTCGGGATGCGGCATGAACTGAAAGAGCAGATCGAGGCGCGGGCGGGTGTGGTGCGGGTCAATCCGAATCGTGCGGCCGTCTGAACCACTGCCCGGCTCGCTCGTTCCCACGCTCTGCGTGGGAATGCATCCCGTGACGCTCCGCGTCATAGTGGACGCTCCGCGTCCATAGCGGTGTTCCCACGCAGAGCGTGGGAACGAGCGAGATCAAAGGCTGGCGACTTTCTGCCAGACCTTCGGCTTGAAGAACAACGTCTCCCCCTTGGCCAACCCGGTCAGGCTGTCGTGGTCTTTCACCACTTCCGCCTCGATCAGATCAGCCTGCCCCTCAACCTTCAACGTCACCCGCGTGGTCGCGCCCAGCGGCCGGATATCGCGGACTTCAGCGGCGTGGTGATCCTCCAGCTCATGCCGCGACAGCGACACTTCGTGCGGGCGGAACAGCACGTGATTGTCATCGCCCAGATGCAGACGGTTCGAATCGCCGAGGAAGTGATAGACGAAATCGCTGGCCGGGTTTTCGTAGACGTCGCCCGGTGAGCCGATCTGCTCGATCACACCCTTGTTCATCACCACGATGCGGTCGGCCACTTCCATCGCCTCTTCCTGGTCGTGGGTCACGAACACCGACGTCAGGTTGATGTCTTCGTGCAGGCGCGCCAGCCAGCGGCGCAGCTCTTTACGCACCTTGGCATCGAGGGCGCCGAACGGCTCATCGAGCAGCAGCACTTTCGGCTCTACCGCCAGGGCGCGGGCCAGCGCGATACGCTGACGCTGGCCGCCGGACAGTTGCTCCGGATAACGATCCGAAAGCCAGTCCAATTGCACCATGTTCAGCAGCTCGTGAACCTTGGTCGCGATCTGGCTTTCGTTCGGGCGCTGGTTTTTTGGTTTCATGCGCAGGCCGAACGCGACGTTGTCGAACACCGTCATGTGGCGGAACAGGGCGTAGTGCTGGAACACGAAACCGACGTTGCGATCCCGTACGTCGTGACCGGACACATCTTCGCCGTGGAACACGATGTTGCCGTTATCCGGGGTTTCCAGACCGGCAATGATGCGCAGCAGGGTGGTCTTGCCGCAGCCGGACGGGCCGAGCAGCGCCACCAGTTCACCGCTGTGGATGTCCAGGCTGATGTTGTCCAGCGCCTTGAACGCATTGAAATTCTTGCTGACGTTACGCACTTCGATCGACATGAATTATTCCTCCGCGGCGCTGGCGCGCAGGCGGTTGATACGGTTTTCGCTCCACTGCTTGAGCAGCAGGATGAAGAGCGCCAGGATCAGCAACAGGCTCGCCACAGCGAACGCGGCCACGTGGTTGTATTCGTTGTAGAGGATCTCGACGTGCAGCGGCAAGGTGTTGGTCACCCCGCGAATGTGCCCGGAGACCACCGACACCGCACCGAACTCACCCATGGCCCGCGCGGTACACAGCACCACGCCATAGATCAGGCCCCATTTGATGTTGGGGACGGTCACGTGCCAGAACATCTGCCAGCCATTGGCGCCGAGCAGGCGCGCGGCTTCCTCTTCCTGAGTGCCTTGTTCCTGCATCAGCGGGATCAGCTCACGGGCCACGAACGGCACGGTGACGAAGATCGTCGCCAGCACGATGCCCGGCAGGGCGAAGACGATCTGGATGTCGTGATCCTGCAGCCACGGCCCGAACAGGCCCTGGGCACCGAACATCAACACGTAGACCAGACCCGCGATCACCGGCGACACCGAGAACGGCAGGTCGATCAGCGTCACCAGCATGCTCTTGCCACGGAACGAGTATTTGCTCACGCACCACGCAGCGCTGACACCGAACACCAGGTTCAGCGGCACCGAAATCAGCACCGCGATCACGGTGAGTTTCAGCGCCGACAAGGCATCCGGTTCAAAGATCGCCGTGAAGAACGCGCCGAGACCGTTCTTCAATCCCTGCGACACCACGATGAACAGCGGCAGCAGCAGAAACAGGAAGAAAATCAGCCAGCCGAGGCCGATCAGGATTCTGCGCGAAGTGGCGCTGCCACGGCGGGCGGCGTTGGCCGAGGAAGCGGCCGCAATAGACGATTGGGACATGGTTCGCGCCTCCTTATGGGGTTTCGATGCGCCGCTGCAGCAAGTTGATCAGCAGCAACAGGACGAAGGAAACCACCAGCATCAACACGCCGATGGAGGTAGCGCCGGTGTAATCGTACTGGTCGAGCTTGACCATGATCAGCAGCGGCAGGATCTCGGTTTTCATCGGCATGTTGCCGGCGATGAATATCACCGAACCGTACTCGCCGACGCCCCGGGCGAACGCCAGGGCGAAACCGGTCAGCCAGGCCGGCAACAGCGCCGGCAGCAGAATGTGGCGGAACACCTGCAACGGTTTGGCACCGAGGCACGCGGCCGCTTCTTCGACTTCACGGGGGATGTCGGCCAGCACCGGCTGCACCGTGCGCACCACGAACGGCAGGGTCACGAAGGTCAGCGCCAGGGTGATCCCGAGCGGGGTGTAGGCGATCTTGAAACCGAGGTCGGCGGCGAACTGCCCGACCAGCCCGGTCGGCGTGTACAGCGCCGTCAGCGCAATACCGGCCACCGCGGTCGGCAGGGCGAACGGCAGATCGATCATCGCGTCGATCACCTTGCGTCCCGGGAACGTGTAGCGCACCAGCACCCACGCCAGCAACGTGCCGATGATGCCGTTGATGATCGCGGCGCACAGTGCGGTGCCGAAGCTCAGCTTCAATGCGGCGAGAACGCGGGGCGCGGAGATGATCGTCCAGAACTGATCCCAGGTGAGTTGGGCGGCGTGGACGAACATCGCCGCCAGCGGGATAAGCACAATCAGGCTGAGGTACACCAAGGTGTAGCCCAGCGTCAGCCCGAAGCCGGGTATGACGGGGGAGATACGACGCGACATAAAAGTCCTTGGTTAAAAACGCATCAATGTGGGAGCGGGCTTGCTCGCGAATGGGCCCTATCATTCANAGCCCGCTCCCACATGGTTTCGTGCCTGAGCATCAGGCTCGTTTCATTTGAGATTACTGCGCCTGATAGATCTGGTCGAACACGCCTCCGTCGTTGAAGAATTTCGGCTGCGCGGTTTTCCAGCCGCCGAAGTCCTTGTCGATGGTCACCAGCTCCAGTTTCGGGAACTGCTGGGCGTACTTGGCAGCCACGTCCTTGTCACGCGGGCGATAGAAGTTCTTCGCCGCGATTTCCTGACCGGCCGGGCTGTACAGGTGCTTGAGGTAGGCTTCGGCGATCTGCTCGTTGCCCTTCTTCTCGGCGTTCTTGTCGACCACAGCCACTGGTGGTTCGGCGAGGATCGACAGCGAAGGCACGACGATGTCGAACTTGTCCTTGCCGCCGTCTTCTTTCAGCGCCAGGAAGGCTTCGTTTTCCCAGGCCAGCAACACGTCACCCTGACCGTTGTTGACGAAGGTGATGGTCGAGCCACGGGCGCCGGTGTCCAGAACCGGTACGTGTTTGAACAGGGTTTGTACGTATTCCTTGGCTTTCGCTTCGTTGCCGCCGTTGGCTTTCAGGCCGTAGGCCCACGCCGCGAGGAAGTTCCAGCGTGCACCGCCGGAGGTTTTCGGGTTCGGGGTGATCACCGAGACGTCATTCTTGATCAGATCGCCCCAGTCCTTGATGCCTTTCGGGTTGCCCTTGCGCACCAGGAACACGATGGTCGAGGTGTAAGGAGTGCTGGCGTCCGGCAGACGCTTCTGCCAGTCGGCCGGCAGGGTCTTGCCGAGCTTGGCGATTTCATCGATGTCGCCGGCCAGGGCCAGGGTCACGACGTCGGCGCGCAGACCGTCGATCACCGCACGGCCCTGCTTGCCCGAACCGCCGTGGGATTGCTGGATTTTCACGGTGTCGCCGGCGTGCTCCGACTGCCAATACTTCACGAACTCGGCGTTGTAATCCTGATACAGCTCGCGCGTCGGGTCATACGACACGTTGAGCAGTTCGTAATCCTTGGCAACCGCGGAACCGGCAAACACAGTACTGGCCAGGGCGGCCAAAGCGTAACGGCGAATCGACGACATGGTGAAAGCTCCTGGAATTCTTGGTGGTGGCTTTTTCTTATGGATTGCGAAAATCGGGTTGCCTGTAAAGATCACCGCCTGCGCCCACTCTTGCATTGATCCCCGGCAAGAGCGGGCGCAGGCTGGAATCTTTTCTGGATTCAGCTCGGTTTGTTGCCCGGTTGCTGCAAGCGGAATTTCTCTTTGCGTTCGATCTGGACCACCTGGGCGTTATGCACAGTGATTTCCACCGCGCCGAAACGCAGGTCGCGCAAGGCGCTCTGGATTTCACGCAGGATGGTGCTTTCGTCCTGACCGTCAACGCTACGCAGGGATGCGCTCATGGTGCTGCTCCTTTGTATGGGATATGCCTGGCAGTGGGCGGCACTGCGTTCGGCGTGGGAGCAATATAAGAGAGGCGCGGATATTCTTAAAAAGACTATTTAAGAATGTTTATATAACTGGAAAACATTATGTGATGCAGCAAGGGTTTGCGGCGGATTTGCCCGCAGGCAAACCCGCCGTACGCCGTCATCAACCGATCAAGGGCGCCCGGTTCCAGTCGATTTGCGCTTCCGGAACCGGTCGCCCAAACCAGTAGCCCTGCCCCAGATCACAGGCCTGCTCCAGCAGGAACGCGGCCTGTTCCACCTGCTCGATGCCCTCGGCATGCACCTGCATGCCCATGCTGCGGGCCAGGGCGATGATCACCCGGACGATCGCCGCATCGTCCTCGTCCCACGGCAGGCCGGCGACGAAACCCTGATCGATCTTGAGCTTCTGCACCGGCAGGCGCTTGAGCCGCAGCAACGACGAATAACCGGTGCCAAAATCATCGATGGCCAGACGAATGCCCAGCTCGCGCAAACGATGCATCTGTTCCAGCGCGACTTCCGGATCGTCCATCACCGCGCTTTCGGTGACTTCCAGCTCAAGATAGGCCGGATCCAGGCCGGTCTCGTGCAGCACCTGCGCCACCTGCTGATACAACTCGCGGCGAGCGAATAACCGCGAGGACACGTTCACCGCAACGAACGACAGCACCACCCCGGCCTGCTGCCATTGGCACATCTGCCGGCAGGCCTGCTGCATGACCCAGGCGTCGATCTCCGAGATCAGCCCGGTGCGCTCGGCAATCGGGATGAACTCCGCCGGCGACACCAGGCCCCGCTGCGGATGCTCCCAGCGCACCAGCGCCTCGACGCCGATCAGGCGACTGGTTTGCAGGTCGTGCACCGGTTGGTAGTAGACCCGCAGTTCCTGCTGCTCCAGCGCGCGGCGCAACTCGAAGGCGATTTCGACCCGCTGCTGGGCGTGAGCCGTGAGCTCTTCGGTGTACAGCGCGTAGCCATTGCGGCCGCTGCTCTTGGCCTTGAACAGCGCCGCATCGGCGTTGCGCAACAGCTGTTCGGCGCTCAGTGCATCGCTGGGAAACAGGCTGATGCCGAGGCTGGCGTTGATGAACAGTTCATGGCCGTCGAGGCAGAACGGCTCCTTGAGCGCATCGAGAATACGCTGAGCCAGCGCTGCCGCCTGTGCCGGCTGTGGACAACTTTCCAGCAGAACCGCGAATTCATCGCCGCCCAGCCGCGCCAGGGTGATGCCCGGCCCGAACAACCCCTGCAAACGCGCGGCGACGGCCTTGAGCAAACGGTCACCGATGGTGTGGCCGAGGCTGTCGTTGATCAGTTTGAAATGGTCCAGATCGATCATCAGCAGCGCGCAGCCGCGCTTGTGGGTCTGCGCCGACGCCAGCGCCTGTTCGGCGCGGTCGCTGAACAGCAGGCGGTTGGGCAGGTCGGTCAGCGGATCGTGGTGGGCCAGGTGCTTGAGTTCGTGCTCGGAATCCTTGATCGCGCTGATGTCGGAAAACACCGCGACGTAATGGCTGAGCCGGTTGTCATCGTCACGAATGACCCGGATCGTCTGCCATTGCGGGTAGATTTCACCGCTCTTGCGCCGGTTCCAGACCTCGCCGCTCCATTCGTCCCGCGCCTGTAAAGAAGCGAACATCGCCTGGTAGAACCCCGGCGGATGGTGCCCGGACTTGAACAGGCTGGGCTGCTGGCCGATGACTTCATCGCGCTGATAACCGGTGATTTCCATGAACGCGCGGTTGACGTGCACGATCAGCCCCTGCCGGTCCGTGACCAGCACGCCTTCGCGGGTGCAATCGAAAACCGCAGCGGCCTGACGCAGGCGTTCGCGATCTGCCTGGCGTTCACGCAATCGGGCGCCGATGCCCAGGCATTCGAACAGCCGCGCCCGGGCCAGGAAGATCAACCCGGCGCTGAGCGCCACGAACAGGTAGCCGTTGATCAGTTGCCAGCGCAGCAACTCGTCAGAGCTATCGAAGAAACTGTTCAATAAATAACCAGTACCTTGCAGCCAGACCACGGCAAGGACCAGGTAAAGCAGCGCTGCACGCAAGGCATCGCGGTAAGTGGCAGACATTCGGCCGTCCATGTCCCTACAAAAATGTCGGGATTATAGGTCAAGAAACATCCAGCCATCTCTTATCTGAAAGGGCGACTGGTTTTATCTGTGTGCTTGGTGATAATGCAACGGCTGTTTTTTCTTTATCGAGGGCCCTATAGCCTATGTGGTACGAAGGTTTTCTTGGCTTGTCGGCCTGGTCGCTGGTCGCCGTCACCCTGGTGATGACCCACGTGACGATCGTTGCCGTCACGGTCTACTTGCACCGCTACTCGGCCCATCGCTCCCTGGAGCTGAATGCCGGCCTGAAGCATTTCTTCCGTTTCTGGCTGTGGCTGACCACGGCGCAGAACACCCGCGAGTGGACCGCCATCCACCGCAAACACCACGCCAAATGCGAAACCGAAGACGACCCGCACAGCCCGGTCGTCAAGGGTCTGTCCACCGTCCTGCGCAAAGGTGCCGAGCTGTACCGCGAAGAAGCGCAGAACCCGGAAACCCTGCGCATCTACGGCAAGAACTGCCCCGAAGACTGGATCGAGCGCAACCTCTACAGCCGCTACCGGCTGCTGGGCGTGGCGATCATGGCCGTCGTCGACCTGCTGCTGTTCGGCACCATCGGCATCACCATCTGGGCGATCCAGATGATGTGGATCCCGGTCTGGGCGGCCGGTGTGGTCAACGGTCTGGGCCATGCCGTCGGCTACCGCAACTTCGAATGCCGCGACGCGGCGACCAATCTGGTGCCGTGGGGCATCCTGATCGGCGGCGAAGAACTGCACAACAACCATCACACCTACCCCAATTCGGCCAAGCTGTCGGTCAAGAAGTGGGAGTTCGACCTCGGCTGGGCGTGGATCCAGGTCTTCAGCTTCCTGCGTCTGGCCAAAGTGCAGCGGGTCGCGCCGATCGCCCACCGCGTCGAAGGCAAGGGCAGCCTGGACATGGACACCGCCATGGCGATCCTCAACAACCGCTTCCAGATCATGGCCCAGTACCGCAAGCTGGTGATCGGGCCGCTGGTCAAGCAGGAACTGGCCAAGGTCGATCATTCGGTACGCCACCAGTTCCACCGGGCCAAACGCCTGCTCTCGCGGGAAACCAGCCTGCTGGAAGATCGCCATCACGCGCGCATCCAGAACATGCTCGAGCACAGCCAGGCGCTGAAGGTAATCTACGAGAAACGTCTGGCCCTGCAGCAGATCTGGGTCAAGACCAGCGCAAATGGCCACGACATGCTCGCCGCCATCAAGGAATGGGTACACGAGGCCGAGGCCAGTGGCATCCAGTCCCTGCGTGAATTCGCCGACCAGTTGAAAACCTACTCGCTGCGCCCTGCCGCCGTCTGATGCCGTTGATCGGTGCGCCCGGTTCCCGGGCGCACCCTTCGGAACTTCACCGTCGATCCCCTATCTCAAAGACACTTCGCCACCCCCGGCGGGTTTTCCCGTGGCCGTTGTCGATTGATCGGCACGCCCTTTGAGATTCGTGTCGATGGTCAACAACAATCAAAAAGACTCATCCCCTCCCCAGTGGCCCGAGGCCGCGCAAACCCTGATGGCATTGATGCACGCCCAGGGCGAAGTCGCTCGGCTCAGCGAACGCGAGCAGCTGTTCAGTTCGCTGCTGGTCAGCGTCAACGCCGTGCTTTGGGCCTTCAACTGGGAAACCCGTCAGGTGTTGTACGTCAGCCCCGCTTACGAGCGGATCTTCGGTCGTTCCGCCGGCCTGTTGCTGGCCGACTACAACCAGTGGCGCGACAGCATCTACCCGGATGATCTGGAATACGCCGAACGCAGCCTCGCCGAAGTGCTGCACAAAGGCGCCGTGGAAGACCGCGAATACCGGATCATCGCCGCCGACGGCCAGGTTCGCTGGGTCAGCGACAAGTGCTTCATCAATCGTCAGGACGAACCGGGGCAACCGGTGATCATCGTCGGCTTCGCCGAAGACATCACCGACAAGAAGCAAATGGAAACCGAGCTGCAACGCTTGGCCACCACCGACGTACTGACCCAGAGCAGCAATCGCCGGCACTTCTTCGAATGTGCCCACCGTGAATTTGAACAAGCCCGCCTGCAAGGCGCGCAAATGGCGTTCCTGCTGCTGGACATCGATGACTTCAAAGTGATCAACGACACCTACGGCCACCCGGAGGGCGACAACGTGCTGCAACGGATTGCCGAATGCGGTCGTGCCTCGTTACGCCGGGGCGACCTGTTCGGGCGGATTGGCGGTGAAGAGTTTGCTGCGGTTTTTCCAGGCTGTGCGCCGGACATGGCGATGCAGGTGGCCGAACGGCTGCAACGGGAAATCCAGCGGCTGAGTTTCAACCATGGTGAACAGACGTTCGGTATCACCGTCAGCCAGGGCCTGACCAGCCTCACCCCGGAAGATGAAAGCCTCGACACCCTGTTCGCCCGCGCAGACGCGGCGATGTACGAGGCCAAGCGCCAGGGCAAGAACCGGATCATTTCCGCCTGATTCAAGAGCGGATGCGCAATCAACCCGCTATTTGCGCATCCGCATCAGCTCCGGCAAGCCGATCTTGAGCAACCGCGCCGTGCGGCTCTTCGCCAGTTCCTCGACGCCTTCATGCTCGGTCAGCCGGGCCATCTGCGCCGCCATGTTCATCACCAGTGCCTCGCGGGAATATACCCCGCCACCGAGCTGGTAGACCGAGGCAATCAGCTCGCGCAACTCCAGCGGCAGGCGCCAGCGAGTACGCAACGCCGAACCATAGGCCGCACCGAATTCCGCCAGCGCATCGCCGACTTCCTCCAGCTCATCCAGTTCGCCGCCAGCCTGCTTCCACTCCTGCAGACAACGCAGCAACGCCAGATCACCGAGGCGATGGAGCATCCCGGCGCAATAGCAGCGCTCCTGATCCAGATCGAGCAACCGCGCCAGCGTGCGGGCGTACTCGGCGGTGTGCAGCGACAGGCCCCAATAGCGCTCGGCGTAGTCGGCCAGACACGGGTCGCTGAGCCGGGCGCTGCGCTTGAGTGCCAAACCAAGGATCAGGTTCATGCTTTGCCCGGTGCCCAGACGATGCAGCGCCTGGGCCAGGGTCTGCACTGGCGCACCGTGGTGCTGGGCGGCGCTGTTGGCGGCGGCGATCAACACGGCGGTGATCTGCGGGTCGGTGCGAATTTCCTCTTCCAGCAGCTTCAGATCCAGGCCGTTGGGATTGAGGCTGCGCTTGACCGCCACCTGCACGTCGGTCATCAGTGGCGCGCCGTCGGCCTGCTCGCGGCGGCGTTCGAGGAACACCGACAATGTCATGCCCGGCGCCAGCGCCGGTACTTGGCAGAACACTTCTTCGCCGGCGTTCAGCAGCAGTCCCTGCAAACGCTCGGTCAGGCTTTCCATGTTCAGGGGTTTGGCAAGATAAGCGGTCGGCGCCAGCGGCAAGGCTTCGCGCACGCTGGCGCTGTCGTTGCGGCTGCTCATCAGAATGAACGGCAGCGGCGGATTGCGTCTGCGCTGGCGCACGCTGCGCAATACGTTCAAGCCATCGACGCCGGGCAACTCCCAGTCGACGATCGCCAGGTCATAGGGCACTTCGCTGAGCAGCGTCATTGCCTCCTGGCCATCGGCGCACAGATCCAGCCGCGCATCGCAGCGCACATTCAGCAACACTTGTTTGAGCAGGTCACGAGACCACGGGTCGGCCTCGGCAATCAGGACTCTCGGTACAGCGGGTAAATCAACGGCCGTCATGCTCGCCCTCCCTTGCAATGCTTGAACCTTAGCCAATGCTGGCGTTTCGGTACAACCTGAAAACCGCACAGGTGTTTCTCCCGGCATGAAAAAACCCGCCGAAGCGGGTTTTTTGTCGATCCGATCACACGGTGCTGCGATTACAGCTCCGAGAAGCACTCTTCGATGATCGCCAGGCCTTTGTCCAGTTGCTCGTCCGGCGAGGTCAGCGGTACCAGGACGCGCAGCACGTTGCCGTAGGTGCCGCAGGACAGCAGGATCAGGCCCTTGTCACGCGCCTTGGCCACGACAGCCGCGACGGCGGTCGGGTTTGGCTTGTGGCTGTCGCCGTTTTCGAACAGCTCGACCGCGATCATGGCCCCCAGGGCACGGACTTCGCCGATCACCGGGTACTTGGCCTGGATGGCTTTCAGGCCGGTAACCAGACGCTCGCCGACAGCCTTGCAGCGGTCCAGCAGTTTTTCTTCTTCGAACACTTCCATCACGGCCAGGGCCGCGGCGCAAGCGATCGGGCTACCGGCGTAGGTGCCGCCCAGGCCACCTGGCGCGATGGCGTCCATGTATTCGGCCTTGCCGCAGACACCGGCCAGCGGGAAGCCGCCAGCGATGGACTTGGCGAAGGTGGTCAGATCGGCAGCAACGCCCATCTGTTCCATGGCGAAGAAGGTGCCGGTACGGCCAGCGCCGGTCTGCACTTCGTCAGCGATCAGCAGGATGCCGTGCTGGTCGCACAGGGCACGCAGACGCTTCATGAACTCTTTCGGTGCGACGTAGAAACCACCTTCACCCTGCACAGGCTCGATGATGATCGCGGCGATGTCTTTCGGCTCGGCGTCGTTCTTGAAGATGCGCTCGATGGAAGCGATCGAGTCGTCGATGCTCACGCCGTGCAGTTCGTTCGGGTACAGCGCGCGGAAGATGCCGCCTGGCATCAGGCCCATGCCGGCCGAGTAAGGCACGACTTTACCGGTCAGGCCCAGGGTCATCATGGTGCGACCGTGGTAAGCGCCGGTGAAGGCGATCACGCCAGCGCGGCCAGTGGCGGCACGGGCGATCTTGACGGCGTTTTCAACGGCTTCGGAACCGGTGGTCACCAGCAGGGTTTTCTTGGCGAAGTCGCCCGGTACGCGAGCGTTGATTTTCTCGCACAGCTCGACGTACGGCTCGTAGGCCAGCACCTGGAAGCAGGTGTGGGTCAGCTTGTTCAGCTGCTCGGTCACGGCGGCGATGATTTTCGGGTGCACGTGGCCGGTGTTCAGTACGGCGATACCGCCGGCGAAGTCGATGAATTCACGACCTTCAACGTCGGTCACTGTCGCGTTCTTCGCGGACTCGGCGAAGATCGGGTGAATCTGGCCAACACCACGTGGAACAGCTGCGGTACGACGGGCCATCAGTTCAGCGTTAGTCTTGCTCATTACAGTCCTCATTCGCCGCTCATCGGGCGGCGTGGTTCAAGGATAAAGCGGGAGAAATCGGCGGTGGCAGCATGCGATGATCGACTGCCACGGCGTTCCCGGCCGCAGAGAAAATTCCGGTTTGAAACGACGCAAAGGGACAGCGCTCTCGTGCCCTTTGCGTTTACAGCGATCTTCTACCGAGGCTTAGATGCCCAGGCAGAGGTATTTGATTTCCAGGTAATCTTCGATGCCGTACTTGGAGCCTTCACGACCCAGGCCCGAGGCCTTGATGCCGCCGAACGGCGCGACTTCGTTGGAGATCAGCCCGGTGTTGACGCCGACCATGCCGTATTCCAGGGCTTCAGCCACACGGAACACACGGCCCAGGTCGCGAGCGTAGAAGTACGAGGCCAGACCGAACTCGGTGTCGTTCGACATCGCGATCACTTCGGCTTCGTCTTTGAAGCGGAACAGCGGCGCCAGCGGACCGAAGGTTTCTTCCTTGGCCACCGCCGCGTCTTTCGGCACGTTGGTCAGGATGGTCGGCTCGAAGAAGTTGCCTTCCATCGGCTTGCCACCGGCCAGAACGGTCGCGCCTTTGCTCACCGCGTCAGCAATGTGCTCTTGCACCTTGGCCACGGCTTTCTCGTCGATCAGCGGGCCGGTGGTGGTGCCTTCTTCCAGACCGTTGCCGATCTTCAGCTTGGCGACTGCCACTTTCAGCTTCTCGGCGAACGCGTCGTAGACCGAATCCTGAATGTACAGACGGTTGGCGCAGACGCAGGTCTGGCCGTTGTTGCGGTACTTGGAAATGATCGCGCCTTCGACGGCCTTATCCAGGTCCGCGTCGTCGAACACGATGAACGGCGCGTTGCCGCCCAGTTCCAGGGAGACTTTCTTGATGTCCTTGGCGCATTCCGACATCAGCTGACGACCGATTTCGGTCGAACCGGTGAAGGACAGTTTGCGCACGATCGGGTTGCTGGTCAGCTCGCTGCCGATATCGCCGGCGCTGCCGGAGACCACGCTGAACACACCTTTAGGGATGCCGGCGCGCTGGGCCAGTTCGGCCAGAGCGAATGCGGAGAACGGCGTTTGCGAAGCCGGCTTGAGCACCATGGTGCAACCGGCGGCCAGCGCAGGACCTGCCTTACGAGTGATCATCGCCGCCGGGAAGTTCCACGGGGTGATGGCAGCGGTCACGCCGATCGGTTGTTTGATCACGATCAGGCGCTTGTCCGGCTGGTGGCCCGGAATCACGTCGCCGTAAATGCGCTTGGCTTCTTCGGCGAACCACTCGATGAACGAAGCGGCGTAAACGATTTCGCCCTTGGCTTCGGCCAGCGGTTTGCCTTGCTCGAGGGTCATCAGGCGAGCGAGGTCGTCCTGGTGCTCGATCATCAGTTCGAACCAGCGACGCAGTTTGCCTGCACGCTCCTTGGCGGTCAGTGCACGCCAGGCCGGAAGCGCCTTGTCGGCGGCTTCGATGGCGCGGCGGGTTTCGGCAGCGCCCATTTTCGGCACGGTGCCCAGAATCTCGCCAGTGGCCGGGTTGTTGACCTTGATCGTCTGACCGTTGTCCGCGTCGACCCATGCGCCATCGATGAAGGCTTGCTGGCGGAACAACTGGGTGTCTTTAAGCTGCATGTCGGCTTTCCTTAACAGCACCGCGCAAGGCGCGGAGCAAAATTATGATTGTAGAAAGGCGCCTCGCAAGGCTGCCGTCAGGGAAATCATTCACCGGGCTGGCACATGAATAGCGCACGACTCGAAACGCGTGCGGCTCAGCACCTGGATCAGGAGCGTTTGAAATCTCAAACGAATCCTAGGTTCAAAGGGGTTGAAGGACAATAGGGCGTTCGAAAAAAAGAACAAAAACGCCGCAATTGCTGAACATTTCAGATCAACGTACCAACAGCCCCGATCGCAGGGAAACCATAGAACAGCCTCCCCAAAGCGCCAAGCGAGCCTTTTGCAGGACGTTACAGCTTTATGGAATGCAGGGGTTTCGACCGACACGCGCACTGACAATAAGCGCCAAAACCCGGCATGGACGCCCCGAGCCGACCTAGGTATGATGTCGCCCGCTGCACCAGTAGCTCAGCTGGATAGAGTACTGCCCTCCGAAGGCAGGGGTCGTGGGTTCGAATCCCGCCTGGTGCGCCATTGATTTAAACGAGAAAGCCCCGGACTGTGATGGTCCGGGGCTTTTTTGTACCTGCTGGCTGGCGACTCACTCCGTCGTCCAGTCAAACTCGTCATATTCATCATCGTCTTCTTCGTCCTCGATCAAGTCATCATCGAGAACGTCGTCCTCCAGATCCTCTTCGGCCTGTTTGGCCAGAAGAAACTCCTTGCGACTCTCTGTCACTGCCCGCCGCAGTTCCTCACCCTTGACCGGGCAGTTGAGCATTTGGGCGATGCGGTCGATTTTTTGGGCCACGGCATCCTCCAGCGCATCGGCAATGACCCGATAGTGCGCGTTTTTGCGGGTCAATGCCAAATGGCGGATGGCTGATACGGTCAGTTCTTGCGGATTTTTTCCAGTCGCAGGTCGAGATTCACGTTCGGGTAGCGCTTGTGCAGGTTGTTGAACAGGGTGTCGGCCGCTTGCGACTGGCCGGACTCGCGCAGGCGCAGAACTTCGCGCAACTGCGCGTCGAGACCGTTGACCGGGGCGGCGGCGCGCTTGCTGACCTTGGCTTCCTCCGCTGTGTCGGCGCTGATCGATTCGCTCTGCATCGGCGCGGCCATTTCCGCCATCGGCGCGGGAGCTGGCGCGGAAAGTGCGCCGGCGGGAGCCGACAGCGATCGGGCCTCTTGATGACGGACCACTGGCGCAGCCGGTTTCGCGGCGGGGGCGAAATCGTATTGAGCCACGGGTTCCGGCGCACGCTGCACCAGCGACAGCATCAGCGCGATGCCGACCAGACTGGCAAAAGCCACTTGGTAGCGCGGCTTCTGGCAGGCCTTGAGCCAGCGCTGCCACAGGCTTTGCCGCGGTACCGGGGTTTCACGGCGGGCGGCGTTGAGGATCAGCGCATCGAGATGTGCCGGCGGCTCGGCGTTGTGCTGTTCGCGCACATGCTTGAGCACTTGCTCTTCGGGTGTCGGGCGGGCGTCCGTCATGTCAGTACCTCCTCGGCCAGCAGCCGACGCAGTTTTTGCTGGGCGTAGCGCAAGCGGCTCTTGACGGTTTCCAGCGGTGTTTCGGTGAGGCTGGCGATTTGCGCCAGGTCGAGGTCGCCATGGGCGCGTAGCAGGAACACTTCGCGCTGGTCGGCGGGCAAGGATTGCAGGGCGCTCTCCAGGCGCTGGCTGTCGCGGCTGAGGTTGAGCAATTGTTCGGGATCGGAGGCGTCGTCGCTGACGGCGTGGAATTGCTCGTCGTAGCTGTCATGCAGCGGTTGCCGGGCGCCGTGTTTGCGCCAGTGGTCGATCAGGCGATTGCGGGCAATCTGGAACAACCATGTACGAAAGGTCGCCCTGCCCTGTGGCTGACTGGCACTGCGGATCAGGCTCAGCCAGGTCTCCTGGAAAACCTCGTCGGCCAGTTCCGGTTTGCCGCTCAAACCGAGCAGAAACCGGTAAAGACTCTGCCGATGACGGGCGTACAGGATCTCGAACGCCTTGCCGTCACCCTCGCGATAACGGGCCAGCAGCGATTCGTCGCTGCTGGCCTCAAGGCTGTCTGCAGAAGCAAACAGCTGGGTGATGAAGCCTTTGAGGCGGCTCACTATTCAATCCGTCGCTCGGTGGACATTGCGTTGGAGGCCGTGGACGTACGCAGGCTCTGCGCCAGTTCCACCAGTTGCACGAACTCGTTGCGCAGGCCGAAGCGGTCATCGCCGCGTGCACCTCGGGCCAGGGCTTCGGTGTCCTTGAGGCTGAATTCGCCGGTGTAGCGGCCGTCCTTGAGTTGCTGGGAAAACGCAGCGACCGCGGCAGCGAAACGCAGGTCCTCACTGGCCGATACAACCTGACTGGCAATCGGCCGCTCGATCAGCAGACTTTTCCCACCCTCAGGCTTTTGATATCGCACGCGCAGCATGGCCAATTCTCCTTTCTTCTCGGAAACCACTGCATCGGTTTTTCCGTAACGCAGCGGCTCCAGCCAGCCCTTCTCGCCTGTCGGGACGATTTCATACAACGCCGTCACCGTATGGCCTGCACCGATTTCACCGGCATCGACCTTGTCATTGCTGAAATCCTCACGCTTCAACGCGCGGTTCTCGTAACCGAGCAGGCGGTATTCGCTGACCTGCGCCGGGTTGAACTCGACCTGCAACTTGACGTTTTTCGCCACCACGGCGAGGGTCGAACCGAGTTCGATCCACCAGCACCTTGCGCGCTTCGCGCAGGTTGTCGATGTAGGCGTAGTTGCCATCACCGGCATCAGCCAGTTGCTCCATCAGGTGTTCATTGTAGTTATCCACACCGAAACCCAGGGTGGTCAGGGATATGCCGGTCTTGCGTTTATCCACAGCCATTTGTTTCAGGCTGTCGAAGTCGCTGATGCCGACATTGAAGTCACCGTCGGTGGCCAACAGGATGCGGTTGATGCCGTTGGGGATGAACGCCTGCTGCGCCATCTGGTAAGCCAGCTCGATGCCTGAAGCGCCCGCAGTCGAGCCGCCGGCGGTCAATTGCTCGATGGCTGTGCGAATTTTCGCTTTTTCCCGTCCGGAAGTCGGCTCCAGCACCACTCTGGATTCACCGGCGTACACCACCAGCGACACCCGATCCTGCTCGCGCAATTGATCGACCAGCAACTTCAGGGTGCTTTTGACCCGCGGCAAGCCTTCGGGGCGGTCCATTGAGCCGGAGACATCCACCAGAAACACCAGGTTCGCCGGGGCCAGTTCCGCCACCGCGCGGTCGGAGGCCTTGATGCCGATGCGCAGCAAGCGGGTGTGCGGGTTCCACGGTGAGGCGGCGAGTTCGGTGGTCACGCCGAAGGGCGAGCCATCGCTCGGCAGCGCGTAGTCGTAGGGAAAGTAATTGACCATCTCTTCCAGGCGCACCGCGCCTTCCGGCGGCAGTCGACCCTGATTGAGCAGTCGCCGCACGTTGGCATAGGCGCCGGTGTCGACGTCGGCACTGAAGGTCGAGACCGGGGTTTCGGCGACGCTGTGGATCGGGTTGTCGGCCAGCTTGGCGTACTGCTCGCGCTGTTCGTCACGATAGCCCTGTGGATAACTTTCAGCGGCCGGCAGCGGTGCAAAACTGGCGATCGGCGCCGCCCGTACACTGCGCTTGGCCATCGCGCTGTCGGCCATGACCGCTTCAGGCTGCACGGAAGATTTCAGTTCGGTCTGCGCCGGAGGCGGCGCGACGATGGTTTCCGGGCTGGAGGAAACGCCGCAACCGGCAACCACCAGCAACACACTGGCAGCAAGGGGGCGTAGAAGCGTGGAAGGAAGGGACATGGGGGCTGACCTCGGGGAAGAATTGATCCATTCATCCCCTGAGACGGGCAGCCCTTTGCGTTCGGGTTAAACCTCGCCAAAAATTTTTTTCAGCGGTGATAACGCCGCACCGCACTGCTGTTGCGCAGCACGTGGCCTTTGATTTTTTCCATCAGCTGGGCGCGGGTCAGGCCGGCGGGCAAGGCGTCCGGGGCCAGATCCAGGGCGTAGATCTGGATGATGTAGTGGTGCGCGCTGTCGCCCACCGGTGGGCACGGGCCGACGTAGCTGGTGGTGCCTTTGCTGTTGGTGCCACCGACGCCTTCAAGGGCCGATTTGGCGCCAACGCCGGCCGCAACCTGCCGGGTCGTGGCCTTGATGCCGTAGTGAATCCAGTGATCGACACCCGCGCCTTTCTGGCCGTCCGGATCGTGCATGACGATGGCGTAGCTCAGGGTTCCGGCCGGGCCGGCATTCCAGCTCAGGGCCGGCGACTGGTTCTTGCCGCCGCAACCGGCCGCATCGCTGGCCGCCGCCGAGGTGAACAGGCGGTTATCCGACACGCCGGGAATGCTGAGGGTGAAACGCTCCTGGGCCTGCGCCGGAAACTGCACGCAAAGGGCGACGGCAACGGCCGCCAGCCAAGGGTTGAGAGAGGTCAATCGGGTCATTCCGGGAGCACCTTGTGCAGTTGGGCCTTCGTCGGCCTGCAAACTATAGCCGTACCGTTCGTGCCGTGGCAGTGGGAAATGGCTGAACCTCGCAATGCGCCCCAAACTCGTAAGAGAAATGCCTGTGAGGAGCACGACCATGACCCTGCACCGTGTCGCCCGTTTCGCCGATGTGCCTGAAGACCGTGGGCTGGAGGTGCAGATCGGCGACTGCAAGATCGTCCTGCTGCGCGCCGCCGGCCAGTTGCGCGCCTTTCAGGGGGAATGCCCGCACGCCGGCGCGCCGTTGGCGGAAGGTGCGTTGTGCCACGGCCGGCTGATCTGCCCGTGGCACAAGGCAGCTTTTCGTGCCGAAGATGGCGCGTTGTGCGAGCCACCGGCGCTGGACAGCCTCAAGCGTTATCCGCTGGAACTGCGCGGCGACGAGGTGTGGGTCGATGACCAGCCGCTGCCGGATCCGCACACCCCGCCGCAGGACGACCCGCGCACCTTTGTCATCGTCGGCGCCGGTGCCGGGGGAACGGCCTGCGCCGCCGCCCTGCGGGAAAAAGGCTTCGGCGGGCGAATCGTGCTGATCGACCGCGAGCCGGACGCCGGCTACGACCGCACGGTGCTGAGCAAATTCGTGCTGTCCGGGGAAATGCCGGCGCCGGAAACCCCGCCCCTGCGCGATGAAGACTTTTACCGCGAACAGCACATCAACCGGGTTTCAGGCGAGGTCACCGGGCTTGATGCCGAAGCCAAAACCCTTCACCTGAGCGATGACCGCACACTGCATTACAGCGCGGCGGTGCTGGCCACCGGCGCGACGCCCAACGCATTGGAGTTACCCGGCGCCGACCTGCCCCAGGTGTTTGTCCTGCGCTGCAAAGCCCAGGCGCAATCCATCATGGACGCCGCCCAGCCGGGCCAGCGCGCGGTGATCATCGGTGACAGTTTCATTGCGCTCGAATGCGCCTCGGCCCTGCGCCAGCACGGGCTCGAGGTGACGGTGCTGGCGCGTCACGAGATTCCCTTCGCGGCGCAATTCGGTGAAGCCGTCGGCAAGGCGATCCGGGCGCTGCACGAAGAAAACGGCGTGAAATTCATCACCGATCACGAAGCCAGGGAGATCACCGGCGACGGCAAGGTCGAGGCGGTGTTGCTCGATAACGGCCTGCGCCTGTCGGCGGATCTGGTGTTGGCGGGAATCGGCGTACATCCGGCCACCGAAGCCTTCGGCGATCTGCCGCGCGAGGACGATCAATCACTGTTGGTCGATGCCAGCCTGCGCGTGGCTGACGGCCTGTGGGCGATTGGCGATATCGCCACCTTCCCGTTGAACGGCAAACCTCAACGTATCGAACACTGGCGCCTGGCCCAGCAGCACGCGCGGATCGCCGCCGCCAACCTGCTCGGTGGCGATGAGCATTACCTCGACGTGCCGTATTTCTGGACCTGGCATTTCGGCCGCAACTACGACTATCTCGGTCACGCCGAGACGTGGGATGCGATCGAATTTATAGGCGAACCCAAACAGCCGCCATTTATCGGGCTGTTCGGTTGCAAGGGCGTGGTAGTGGCGGCGGTCGCCTGCGAAGAGGAACGAGCGATGGCACTGTTGGCCGAACGCATGAAGCAACCGCTGCCGATGGAGGAAGCCTGGCGACTGATTCGCGCCGTCAGGTGATCCGGTTCAGCGGCTCGCGGTTGTCGTCGTCCTCGGCGTGCAGAAAAATCACCCGAGGATGCTCGAGTGGCGCCAGCGGTGGCGGCAGTTCTTCCGGCTGGACCGGCCACAGATGCGGCACCACATGACTGACATCGCCGTCCTGATCGTTGTGGATGGTCATCACGCCCGGCCCGCGCAGTTTCTGAAAGCGCTCGTCGCACAGTTTGAAGCTGCGGCTCAGCCCCTCATCGTCGACCACCGGCGACGGCAGGCGGCGCTGGGCGAAGCTTCGGCTCTTGCGTTGCTGATAGCGCGCCCAGCCGATCAGGATCACCGCGTTGACCAGCGCCACCCACAGGTAAATCTGCAAGGTGCCGAGGGCTTCGAATGCCGAGTTGTCGATGCGCGGGCCGCCTTCGTGGGTCTCGATCAGCGGCCATAAACCGCGCGCCAGCAGATACAGCAGACCGATCCAGGCCAGCACGGTGAAGAACGCATCGACCACCACCAGAAACGGCCGTTGGCGGGTCCGGATGATTTTCATTTGATTACCTCCTCTTCATCGTCCCCGAGCGGCTTGATACCCCGGTCGGGACTGACCCAGCGCGCACGCTTCTGGTGTTGGCCGAACAGTACTTTGGGGAAACTGACCAGCGTGGTCAGCAGGCTGACGAACCAGAACGCGATCGGATACCAGACCACCCAGAACATGGTCTTGCCCAGGCCCGGCTCGTAACGCCGGTCAATGATGATGCTGACCGCGAACTGCACCAGGCAGACAAACGCCAGCAGCAGACCGGTAAACGCCGGCGGCATGAGGTGATCGACGGCAATGGCTTCCGGCATGACCACGAACTTGCCGACGGCCCAGAAGATCACCGACAACAGGAAGGTGAACGCCCAACCGGTCGACAGGCAGTATTCGAACAGCAGCGGCCACAGGTAACGGTGACGGTACTGCCAGATCCCGCGAATGTTCTTGAACAGCACTTCGGCGCCGCCCTGGGCCCAGCGCAGACGCTGTTTCCACAGACCGCGCAGGGTTTCCGGCATCAGGATCCAGCACAGGGCACGGGGCTCGTAGAAGATGCTCCAGTGATCCAGTTGCAGCTTCCAGCTGATGTCGATGTCTTCGGTGATCATGTCCGGGCTCCAGTAGCCAACCCGGTTCAGCGCCGTACGGCGGAACGCGACGATCACCCCCGACACGGTGAAGATCCGCCCGAACACCCGCTGAGTGCGCTTGATCAGCCCGATGATCGACGAGAACTCGCCGACCTGAACCCGCCCGACCAGAGTCGAACGCGTGCGGATTCGTGGGTTGCCGGTCACCGCACCCAGTCGTGCGTTGTCGAGCATCGGCGCGACGAGGTAAGCGGCGGTGTTCGGCGCCAGCAGCGCATCACCGTCGATGCACACCAGATATTCGCTGCGCGCCGCGATGGCGCCCATGCGCAGGGCCACGGCCTTGCCCTGGTTTTCCGCCAGGTGCAGCACCCGCAGCCGTGGGTCTTCCTTGGCCAGCGCATCCAGCACTTCGGCGGTGTTGTCCTTGGAGCCGTCATTGATCGCGATGACTTCGATGTTCGGGTAATGCTGCGCCAGCGCCGCGTGGATGGTGTCGGCGGCGTTGTCGCCCTCGTTGTAGCAAGGGATCAGGATCGAAATCAGCGGTTCGCCTTCCAGCGGTGGCGGCAGAGTGTCGTCCTTCCACGGCCAGTGCCGTTCCCAGTGCAGCCAGAAATACAGGCCACCGGAAATCCACAACCCGGACATGAACAGCGGGTAGAAGAACACGAAGTCCATCAGGAATTGCCCGGTGACCAGGAAGATCAGCCCCAGCGGGACGCCGAGGACGATCGCCAGAACAAGCAGGGCCAGCAGTCTATCCAGCATGTCATGGGTTCCATTTGTTGGAGAGCGCAGGCCGCACGGTTTTCAGGTCCGGCAGGTTCTCGAGAAAGTTGTCCGGGTAGTAGCCGAAACTGGTGGCGCCCTGACGCTTGAGGCGGCTCATCCAGTCGGCCAGTTGTGCGCCGTCGATGTCGGCCTGGTCCTTTTTCGTCCAGTCCCGGGCCTGCAGTTCGAACACCGTGCGGTCCAGCGCACCAGGGCGCTGTTTGATCTTCGCCACCAGCTCTTCGAGCCACGGGCCGGATTGCGCATGGGTCTGTTTTTCCATGAGCGGCATGGCCATCGGCGCCGTCCAGTCGTAGGTCCCGAGGAAGTCGTCGAGGTTCTGCGCGAACCACGCTTCGCTGTGCGGATTGAGCACCGGCTCGGCGAAGATGTTGCGCGCGGTGAGCACTTGCGGGCCACGAATCGCGCGCACCTTGGCGGTGAGTTCGTTGGTGAAGTCGATCAGGTAACGGCTCTTGAACCGCGTCCAGCGCTGCATCGCTGCCGGATCGTCACGCAGAGCGGCGATCGAGCCCGGCAAGCCTTGGGCGGTGTAAGCCTTCAGCGCCTGAGGGCCGGCGTCTTCGAAGTCCGAAAGCACCGCGTCGTCGTGATAGAGAATGCCGTCGACCGAAGTCAGGCGCGCCACGTCTTCGTAGATCTCGCCAATGATCCGCCGTACCTCGGGATCGAACGGCGACAGGCGCTTGTATTGATCCGGATCGACAGCGGTCGTGCCGGTCTTCGGATCCCAGCGCGTCACCCGTGGCAGCTTCGAATCCAGTTCGAAACTCAGCACCGGCATCCACGCAAAGACCTTCACGTGAGCCCGGGTGCGCAATTGCCAGGCGACGCGGTCGAACAGGTCGGCGCGCATCGGCAGATGACGGTTGGGGAAGTACAACGAATGCACCAGCCCATCGCCCTTCGGATCGGCGAAGGCTTGCAGGAACACCGTGTTGGCGCCCATGTCAGCCATGCGCTGGATCAGTTTGCCGAGGTTGATTTCCTGCTGCGCCGGGTCCGGGTCGTAGACGTTATCCAGATCCACGTGTACGACGCGCATGGTGAAATCCGATTGCACGCCGACCACGCTGTTGGCGAAGTGCTCGCCGTCAGGGTCGGAAGCCACCAGGAAACGCGGCCCGCTCATCAGGTTGTCGAGGGCATCGAGGCCGTCATCGAGGGTCAGGGCCATTTCATAGCCTTCCTCGCTCACCACGGTCAGCGACGTGCCGTCCGCCGTGCCGTAAGGCCAGACCCAGACGCGCGGTTTCTTACCGGTGTTCTTGCGGATTTTCTCCGAGATCGCCTGCACGTCGGCGCGGATCCGCGCCTGGAAATCGGCCTCGGACTCATAGCGTTTGCTCACCGGATCGTAGCGTCGGGTCGCGGCCGCCGGCTGCAGGTTGCCTTGCGGGTTGGCGAGAATGCCTTTGTGATTGGCATCGGTGTGAGCGGCGATTTCCACCAGACCCGACTGCGAGATTTCCCGCACCTGAGCCCAGGTCAGGAAGTCCGAGCGCGGACGCGGCGTGCCGGCGAAATCCACCGGCTGGTTCAGCGGCGTATCGATCCAGGTGCCGACCGGCGCCAGCAGCGCATGCCAGTTGTAGGCGCGCAAAACCGGCAACACGCGGGTGTAGAAGCTTGAATAACCGTCGTCGAAGCTGAGCAGGATTGCCTTGGGCGGCAGTTCCGGCCCGCCTTGGCGCGCGGCCATGATCTGATCGACCGTCACCGGTTTGTAGTTGTTCTCCCGCAACCAGGCGAGCTGTTCGAGCAGACGCTCGGTGCGCACCGCCACTACCGCCTGATCGGGGTCTCGGTCTTCGACGTCGTGGTAGGCAATGCCCAGCACGTGGTTTTTCGGCCAGGGCTTTTCATTGGCTGCCAGCGGTCGCTCGGACGGCGGCGCAAAGGCCGGGGCTTGCTGGGCGCAGGCGCTGACCAGCAGCACTCCCAGCAGAAGGAAGAAACGCGAAATCAAAGGCATCTTCAAACTCTTCTAGAAGCGGAAAGTGAGGTCGACGAGCAGACGCAGATCGGTTTCCCGGTCACCGTCGTAGGGCCGGTTGATCACGCTGAACAAACCGCCCACCTCGAACACGTCGTTCCAGGCGTAGCGCTGGCCGTAACCGAGCAATGCCATGCCGCCGGTGCCGTGATCACGCTGGCTGTAAGTGCCCGCTCCGGCCTGGAACTGCTGGCTCCAGGCGGTTTCGTAGCGGTGGTACAGCACGTGATTGACGTTGAGCAGCGGCATGACACTGAAGTCCGACTTCGGGTTGAAGTACGGCACGTCATCGGACTTGGAGTTGTGGCTGGTGCCCACTTCCAGGCCCGCATCGACTTGCAGGTTCGGCGCGCTGTAGACGCCCTCTTTGCCGGTCAGCAAGGCTTCGACGCGGTTATTGCCGTCGCTGAAGTGCGACGGGCTGACCGCCAGCCGCCACTCGCGGCTCTCGTTGGCGCGCCAACGGATGAAACCGCTGCCGCCGTTGGCCTTGATGTCGCTGTTCAATGCCCGCAGCGGGGTTTCGGCCGAGAGGTATTCAAGGCTGCCGCCGTATTGCCAGTGGTCGTTGATATCCCGGGCAATCGCCAGACGCGCGCCCTGCTTGTCGCCGAAACCGTAGGAATGATTCGATACTTCGGCTTCGAGGGTCATGTCGCGGGTGCGACGCTCCAGGCCGACACGCTGGAAGCGGTGGTGGCCGGTGCCTTCAGCAAAATCGCCGGTGGCGTATCCGGCCCCGGCGAACACTCGCCAGTCTTCATCGATCGGCGGGCTGTAAAGGGTGGTCTGGATACCGAAATCCCGGCTGCCGGAGACCGCGCCGGCATCGCCACCGCTGCCACCGTTGGCCTTGCCGCCATAGGCCTCGACGCGCAGCTCGGACATGTCGTGCACTACACGTTCACGGGCCAGACGCTGGACCTGACGGTTGTCAGGAAAGCGCGCCACCACGTCATCGGTCAGCGCATCCATCTGCCGCCATTCCTGCAAGTCCATGGCGGTGCGGGCCTGCGCGACTTCCAGGCCCATGTCGCGCGGCGCGATGCTCTCGGTTTCCTTGAGCTGGTTTTCCGCGCGGCGCGGCCAGTTGCGGGCCAGGTACAGGTCGGCCTGGGCCAGGCGCAGGCCGATGTTGCCCGGCGCCTGATCCACCAGAGTCTGCAAACGCTCTTCACCGTGAGGCAGGTCGGAGCCATAGGTGCCGGCCTGCGCCGCCAGTTGCTGGGCGTCCATCCATTCGTCGTTGGGGTTGCCGATCGGCAAGCCCTTGAGTTCGACACGCGGCTTCTGCGCCTTGGCCTGATCCTCAGCAACCTTGCGCGCCTCTTCGGCGCGGTCGCTTTCCAGCAGCGAGTAATACAGTGCCGTGGTGTCTTCGAGTCGGTCGCCGACATCGGCGTCCGGCGCCGCCAGCACCTGACGGTAAAGATCGGTGGCGATTTCCGGCTGGCGCTGATCCAGATAGGACGCCGCTACCCAGCGCAGGGCGTAGGTCGGGATCTTCACGCCTTCGGCTTGCAGCTTCTGGTATTCGCTGATGACTTCGGCGGTGCGCGCCCGGGCCTTGAGTGCGCCCATGCGGTCGATGCGCCAGCGGGTCACGTCATCGTGGGCGCTGGCGTCCGGGGTCCAGGTGGCGAGCAACTGGTCGTAGTCGGCCAGGGCGCGGTCGGCGATCACGTAGCGTTCTTTTTCGCTGCGGGTGGCCAGTTCGGCCAGGCGCACGCGTTCGGCGGCCAGATCGCCTTCCAGACGCCGCAAGGTGACCGGATCGATCAACCCCGGACGCTGCCTGGCAAGACGCAGCGCCGGCTCCGGCAGACGCGCCTTTTGCAGGGCGACCACGTATTCGCGGGCGACCTCGGGTTTGTTGCCGGCGCGCATGAAGGCCTGGTCGTATTCGAACAGCGCGTCGTACGGCTTGCCGGCGCGACTCAAGGCGTAGCCCAGCGCCAGTCGGCGAGCAGGATCATCGGGTTTGGCAGCGACCAGCGAACGGGCGCGGATCACCCCTTCGTCAGGCTTGCTGGAATCGGCCTGGGTCAGCGCGAGACCGAGTTGCAGGTCGGCATTATCCGGCTCGAGCGTCAGAGCCTTGTTGTAGACCTGGATCGCCTGATCCCAGCGTTTGAGGTTACGGTAGGCCCGGGCGGTGGCGGTCAGCGCCTGAACCGGCAGTGCGCGGCCACGACCCTGGGTCTCGTAGACCTGCACCACTTCAGCGTCGAGCCCGGCCCAACCGGCGATCTGCAGGTGATCGCTGACCTGGCCGGTGGTGGCCTGGGCCGGCGGCACCTGACGCAAAACGGTCAGCGCGGGCGTGTAATGCCCGGCCCGGGCGTCGAGCACCATTTGATCGTAGGCCGTGTCGGCGAACGCGAACGCCGGCCAGAGCAACTGGCTGCACAGCGCGACTCGAAACAAAGGGCGTAAACCACGATGTAATACAGGACCATCAATACGCGGCATTCGTCAGCATCCTTACATGGCCAGCCGGGTAGCAGTGCCCCCCCTTGCCCAATTCGTAACGGAGGCCAGGTCGATTCACCTGGCCAAGCTATCCAAGCAGTCTTGCACGCAAGCGTAGATCAATATTCAGAACACAATAATTGTTCAGATTCGTGACGATGACTGGCCCCGGCTAACCGTTAACACGGATGCCAGACAGCAAAACGCCCGGCGTCTGCGGGTGCAGAGGCCGGGCGTTTCGGTGACGCGCGAGGCGTTTACTGAGGCTGTTCGATACTGCCGAACTTGCTCATCAGAAAGCCCACGAACTGCTCGACGGTCATCTTCTGGCCGTTGAACTCCACCTGATTGGCGGCGTAATGCAGCTTGGTGACAACGTTGGTGCCATCCAGTGTCGCCAACTGCGAACCAACGGCCATGCCGGCGAACATGTCGGTGCCAGCGCTGGCCTGGTCGACGATGGCCTTGGCATCGGTCTGGCCATCGATTTGCGCCTGCACGCTGAGCAGGTCGACCAGCATCGGCTTGGACACCAACACATTGATGTCCAGCAGCGCGATCAACTGTTTGCCCAGTTGATCCGGTGGCAGGTCCATCGACGCAGGCTTGGTCAGATCAAGCACCAGATTCGCCCGGCTTTCGCCGTTGGCGGTTTTCAGCGACAGGTCTTCCAGCGCCAGTTGCGGCCCGGCCGCCAGCAGTTTCTGCAGGTCGGCCTTGACCTGGGTCGACTCGGCCTCGGTCAGGTTCAGCTCCGGTGCCGGCAGGCCGGCGGCGGTGGCTTCGGCAGCGGCTTTTTCGTAAGGCTGCAGCTTGGTCTGGTAGATCTGCATCAGCGACATCGCCGACGGAATGTCGAGGTTTTTCAGGCTCATGGCCAGGTTGGCCGAACCGATCTTCTTGTCGTTGAGGGTCACTTCAGCGACCTTGTAGTCGGCACGGCCGGAGGCGTTGCTGCCGTTCTCTTCAGTACGGTTCTTCATCTCGAAGTTCTTCACACCCAGCACCGACTGCTTGGCGCCGAAGGTGGTCTTGCTGGCGGTCAGCTCCAGGGTGTTCTCGCCGGTGTAGTAGCCGTAGGTGCTCTTGGCGAGGTTGCTGGCCAGGGTCAGGCCATTGAGTTCGATCTGCACCGGGGTCTGGTCTTCGGCGACCGTGGTCAGGCGCAGGCTGTCCATGTAGCCGTCGGCCTTGACCTTCTGGGCCTGGGCGCTGGCAGAAATATCCATGTTCAAGCCGGAAAACTTAAGGTTCGACTTGTCATCCAGCGCGGTTTCCAGTGGCAGCAGTTCGAGGTTGCCGGTGGTGGACTGGTCGTAGCCGATGTTGACCACACCTTTGAGCGGCGCCGCGCCCTTGGTGGCGGCAAACCATTTTTCGGTGATCGGGGTCTTTTCCAGCTCAAAGTGACTGGTGGCCATGACCGGCAGCCATTTCAGCGACACCAGACGCGAGAACGGCAGCGGGCCATGTTCGATGTGGTCGACGAACAGCAGCTCGACCGGCGCTTCGCCGAACATTTCACCCTCGCCCTTGAGGCGATAGTGCGCGGTGCTGCTGAAGGTGTTGCGCTCCAGCGACACCAGTTCCAGCGACGCATTGCCGTTGGAGCCGGCCATGGCGGTCTGCAACTCGCTGTTGGCATTGGCGACGGCGTTGTTCAGCACGCCTTCGATTTTGGTGCCGGTGTACCAGGCCCCGCCTACGCTGATGGCGCCAATGGCCACAACAATTCCGAGAAGCACGCCTGCTGATTTATTCATGAATGACCTGATCGATTTCCGTGGCTGAAAGTGTGGTCGTCTTCCCTGAACCCGTGACCGGGCCGTGGCGCGACTCCGCTGAATTTAGCGGTGGAGATTAGCACCGGGCGCGCCTGGCAGCCCAATGTTTAAAGGTTAAAGAGTGTCGACAAGACATGGACAAACAAAAAGATCGCCGGGTTCGGCGATCTTTTCGGGCTCAGGAGTATTGAACCTCGATCTCGTCCAGCTGATGGTCGAAGCTTTTCAGTCGCGCGGTCCAGGTGTACACCAGCACTTCGAAATCCCGGTCGATCACCGCTCCGCCCGGCCCGTCGCTGCGCGGGTCGCAGAAATCCAGTTGATAACGCTCGCGGGCCATGGCCGTGGCGACGTCCGACAGTTCGCGGGCGTTGTTGAGCCAGTGCCAGCCGTCGCCGGCGACTTGTCGGTCGAGGGCCAGACATTGTTTTTTCAGGGCTTCGAGGCTTTTTTCCAGCGGCGTGCCGGTGAGCTCGCCCATGACTTCGGCGAAGGTACGCCCCGGCTGCCAGTAGCCGCCCCAGAAGTAGCGGTCGAATACGGTTTCGACTTTGCGCAGCGCGACCTTGGTGTCCCAGATCAGCAGCAGCGTCTTGCTTTGCTCAAGCTGGCGTTTTTTGAGTCGCTGGGTCTGCACCAGCGCCGACGCCACGACCACGATCGCCATGACCGCGATCAGCGCCACGGTACTGTCGAGGAAGACCATTGCCTTGTCGATCTGGTGGGCCAGCATGATGCCGTAGAAGTAGGTGGCCGACAGCAGCACCAAGGCTACCAGGGCGCACCAGAAGCCAAGAGCGTAAGGGTTTTTCATTATTGGTTTCCCCTAGACCTGCGCTAGCGATGTGCACTGAAAAGGCGCCTGGTTCGGGGCGCCCTTTCAATACTTCAAAGCATAGCAACGGCCTCAGGGTTTGCTGGCGCTCGAGGCTTGCGTTCGTCCGCTTTCCCAACCGCCGCCCAGGGCGAGGAACAAATCGATCTGGCTCATGGCAACCTGGGTGTTGGCCGCGGCCAGTTGCGCGGTGACGTCGGTGTAGGTGCGGGTGGCCTGCAGGTCGGCAAGGAACGACTCGCGGCCGGCCTGGAAGAAGCGGTGCGTCTGGTCCGCCGCCAGTTTTGCCGACTGCTCGGCATCGGCCAGCGCATCGCGGCGTTGCAGCAGCGCGGAGTACTGGGACAGGCCGGTCTGGGTTTCGCGGATGGCGTTGAGCACCACGCCGTCGAAATGCGCCAGCGCGCCCTGGGTGGTGGCTTCGGCTTCACGGATGCGGGCCCGGGCGCCGTTGGTCGGCACACTCCAGCTCAGCGACGGGCCGAAGCCCCAGCGGTTGGTGGAGGGTTTGCCAAGGTTATCCAGAATGCCGACGGTGCCGATCGTCGCGCCGAAACTGATGTCCGGGTACAGCTCGCCGGTGGCGATGCCGATCCCGGCGGTCGCGGCCGCCAGACGCCGCTCGGCCTGGCGGATGTCCGGCCGACGCTTGAGCAGCGCGGCGCCGTCACCGACTGGCACCAGTTGGGCGATTTTCGGCAGCTCGGCACAGGTCGCGGTGCCGGCCGGCAGTTGATCGACAGGCTTGGCCAGCAGCATCGACAGCCGGAACAACCCGGCCTGCCGCGCCGCCTCATAACGCGGCATGTCGGCGCGCAGGGATTTGAATTGGGTCTGCGAACGGGTGACCTGGGTTTCGTCGACACGCCCGGCATCGCGCAGGCGCTGGATCAGGGTGGTGCTCTGGGATTGCAGGTCGAGGGAATGCTGGGCGATTTCCCGTTCCTCGTTCGCCGCGCAGACCTGGGTGTAGGCCCGCACCACGTCGGCGACCAGAGTGATGCGTGCGGTATCGGCCGCGGCCTGGGTTGCATCGGCGTTGGCTTTGGCCGCTTCGATCCCGCGTTGCAACGTGCCCCACAGATCGAACTGATAGGACGCACTGATGCCGATATCGCCGATGTTGGCCACCGGCACTTTCTCCGGCAGCAGGAATGCCTCGCCGGATTCCTGCAAGCGTTGCGCGCCCATCTTCACGCCGCCGCTCCAGCCACCGGCTGCCTCGGCTTCATCGACCTGCGCACGGGCCCGCGACAGGTTCGCCGCCGCCACTCGCAGATCGGTGTTGGACGCCATGGCCTGCTGCACCAGTTGATCCAGACGCGGATCCTGGTACAGCCGCCACCAGTCCGCCGGCACCGGGGCCGACACCACCGGTTTGCCGGCCACCGCCAGGTCGCCCTGGAAATCCTTGCGCTGGATCGCCGCGTCTTCGGGCACGTGGTAGTCCGGCCCGACCATCGAGCAGGCCGACAGCATCATGCCCAAACCGGCGATCATCAGAGCCCTGCTCATTTGGCGGGCTCCTGCGGTTGATCGTCGATGATCGACACGGTCGCGGTACGCCCGGCGATCATGCGGAAGTCATCCGGCACGTCGTCGAAGGCAATGCGCACCGGGATCCGTTGCGCCAGACGCACCCAACTGAACGCCGGATTGACGTTGGGCAGCAGGTTGCTGCCGCTCGAACGGTCACGGTCTTCGATACCGGCGACGATGCTTTCGACATGCCCGCGCAAGCGGGCGCGGTCGCCGATCACGCGGATATCCACCGATTGCCCAATGTGGATGCCGTCGAGTTTGGTTTCTTCGAAATAGCCGTCGATGTGGAACGAATTGCTGTCGACCACCGACAACACCGGACGCCCGGCGGTGACGAATTCCTGCGAGCGTGGCGCACGGTCGTTGACGTAGCCGTCCACCGGACTGCGGATCACCGAGCGATCGAGGTTGAGCTGAGCACTGTCCACCGCCACCAGCGCTTCGGCCAGGGCCGATTGCGCGCGGGCCACTTTCGACAGGCTTTCTTCCAGCTGTTCGGCTGGCACCAGATTGCCCAGACCACGGTTACGCTTGGCTTCACGCTGCGCCTGAGCGAGGGTTTCTTCGCGATCGGCGACCGCCGCCCTGGCCTGGCGCAACGCCAGTTTGAAACGGTCCTGGTCGATGCTGAACAGCACCTGGCCGCGTTTCACCAACTGGTTGTCCTTCACTTCGACCTGCTGGATCAGCCCGGACACGTCCGGAGCGATCTGCACGATGTCGGCGCGAATGTGGCCGTCGCGGGTCCAGGGCGCGAACATGTAATACATCACCATGCGCCAGACCACGACGACGGCGAAAGTCACGATCAGCAGCGTCAGGACGACGCGACCGAGGGTCAGAAACGGTTTTTTCATGTCATCAGGTATCGACTGAGTGAATCCACGCCGTACAGCATCACGGCGTAGAGAGCCACGTTGAACAATGCCCGGTGCCAGACCAGACGGTAGAAATGCAGGCGTGTGAGCACGCCGTGTACCAACACAAACAGCACATAAGTGATGCCCATCAACACCAGCAGGGTCGGCAGGAAAATGCCGCTGATATCCAGATCACCGATCATAGGGGCGCTCCTTCGGGCAGCGGTTCTTCGGGCTCTGCGTTGGAAACGAATTCCACGCCGGGCAACAGCGCCAGGCGCAAACCGCTCAAGGCGTGCAACAGGTTGAGCCGGGTTTCTTCATCGCCGTGGCCGTTGAGCGCGCGGCGGGTGCGATCCATGGTCATCAGCAAGGCGCTTGGCGCCGGCAGGCGTTCGCCGGCCTTGAGACAGGCCCGGAAATACTCGCCGACCTCTGCCACCACTTGCTTGAGCAACGCGTTCGGCGCGCCCGTCACTCGCGGTGTGTAGGCGAGCAGGTCGAGCAGGTTCAGCCCCACGCGCACTTCGCGCATGGCGATGCCGGTGTCCTGGCCGGTCAGCGCCAGACGCGGCAGGTGCTGCATCAGACGGTCGAGCAGTTGCACACCCAGTTGCCGGTGTTCGGCGAGGTTCGCCGGTTCGGTCATGCTGACGATGTCTTTCCAGCTGAAACGGGTCAGGCGCTTGGCCGCCAGCTCGGCGCCGAACGGCCGGGCGATCAGGGTCCAGATAAACGCGAACAACAACCCAATCGGGCCCGCCAGGTTGGAATTGACGAAGGCAAAGAAGTCGGCGTCGTAAGCACCGGAAATGCTGATGAACGACGAGGTGTTGACCAGCGTCAGCAGCATGCCGAGGTAGAAGCGTGGCTGCACCGTCAGGGTGCCGACACAGATGAACGGCACCGCGAACGCCAGCACCAGCATCGGAAAGTCATGCAGGTTCGGCAGCACCAGAAACAGGTACAGACTGGCAAACAGCACCGACATTCCGGTCCAGAAAAAGAACCGGTAGATCTGCGGCGCCGGGTCGTCCATCGAGGCGAAGAAGCTGCACGACACCGCCGCCAGAATCACCGCGCTGCCGCCGTCGGTCCAGCCCAGCAGGATCCACAGTACCGAGGCGACGATGATCGCCAGGATGGTCGAGACCACCGAATACAGCATCAGCCCACGGTCGATGAATGGCGTCAGGCGACCGAGGCGCCAGTGACGATACACCGCGCGCCAGCTGTCCTGGCGCTCGCACAGGATTGCGTCCTGCAGGCTGCGGCAGTCCTGCCAAAGATCGATGAACTCGCCGAGGCGATACAGCGCGTTGGAAAACAGCAACTGTCTGCGATCTTCCAGGGCTTCGGCGCTCGGTTGCAGCGCTTCGAGTTGATCCCGCAGGGCTTGCCAGCGTTCCAGATCGGCGTCTTTGTGGCCGAGCCATTCGCGAGTCGCGGTGAGCAGTGGTGCGAACTTTTCCACCAGCTCGGGCGTGCGCCTTTCGAGGGCGTAAAGCGAATCTTCGAGGGCATCGATCACCGGCAGCAGGTGGATCATCCGCCCGCGCAGTTCCTTGGTGTTGCGCACCGTCTGCGGCCGCGCACCTTCGTGCGGCAACTGGCCGATCATCAATTCCAGGCTGTTGAAACTGCCAACCATCGCCATGCGCAGGGCTGCGACCTCTTCGGGCTGCACGTCGCGGCTGAGGAATTTCAGGCTGTAAGTCGTGGCGTCGGCGAACCATTTGCCCACGGCGTCGTTGAACACCGGCGCCAGGCGCCGTGGCCAGAACATCGCGCCGACCACCGCCGCTACGGCGATGCCGAGAAAGATCTCTTCAGTCCGCGACTCGGCCACGTCCCACACCGCCAGCGGGTTATCCACCACCGGCAGGGCGATCAACGGCAAGGTGTAGCCGGCCAGCATCAGCGCGTAGTTGTTGGCGGTGCGCAAATGCAAGGACAGGAACAGCAGAATCCCCGTCCACAAGGCGATGACCACCACCAGCACATACGGGCTCTGGACGAACATCGGCACGAACAACACCGCCGCCGCCGCACCGAGAAACGTACCGATCGCCCGATACAACGCCTTGGAACTGGTCGGGCCGAGGAACGGGCTGGAAACGATGTACACCGTGGCCATCGCCCAGTACGGACGGGGCATCTGCATGAGCAAGGCGATGTACAGCGCGGTCATCGAAGCCGCAAACGTGCGGACCCCGTAGAACCAGTCCCGCGCCGGGGGCATGCCGGAAAAGAACCCGTTCACGGATTGATCACCGTTGGCGGAGTGGCCGCCTCAAAAGCTCTCAGTACTCGAAGCGTAGCCTCCAGATCGCGCTGGTCGATGCCTTCGAGCACTTCATGACGCAGACGCACCAGTTGCCCCTCCACCGCTTGCACCAGCTCACGGCCGGCGTCGGTCAGGCTCAGGCATTTGGCGCGACGGTCCTGGGCATCTTCGGTGCGGCGGACAAACCCGGCGTGACACAACTGATCGAGCAGGCGCACCAGCGACGGCGACTCCATCCCCGCCGCCTGCGCCACCTGCACCTGGCGCACACCCTCGCCCAACCGCCCGATCATCAACAACGGGACGGCGCAGGCTTCGGAAATTCCATAATTGACCAGCGTGGTCTGGCAGATCTTCCGCCAATGCCTGGCGGCCACCACCATGGCACTGCTGATGTTCATCTGGAGAGCGTCGAGGTTATTCGGCACGAGGGAATGCACACACTGTTAGTTTGCTAACTATCAATATCGCATTGGAGGGGAAATTCAGTCAAGTTTTGAAACAACTTTGCCCACTTGTCGCTGGATCGTTCACTTGGTTCCATTTTTGGAACTTACGATGTATATACCTTTTCAGTACCAAGCCTCATTTGAAGGAGTTTCACATGTCAAAACAAGCGGTTTTTACGATGAAGCTGGAGCCTGAGTTGCGTGAGCAATTCATGGCTGAAGCTGAAGCAACGCATCGCCCTGCCTCGCAAATCGTTCGGGAAATGATGCGCCACTTTGTCCAGACTCAACGCGAGGCTCGCGAGTACGAGGCGTTTCTACAGCGGAAAGTAGATATCGCACGAGCCGCTATACGCGACGGTGATGGCTTGTCGAATGAAGAAGTAGAAGCAGAATTCGCCGCAAGGCGCAGGCGGGCAGACAATCAAGAATGAAGATTATCTGGACGAAAACCGCCACAAAGGAACGTGAAAAGATTTGGGATTATCTTCACTCCGTAAACCCAAAAGCCGCTGTAGATATGGATAACCGCTTCAGCGAAGCGGTTATCCGAATTTCCCAGAATCCGGAAATCGGCCCAGCCGGTATCATTGCCGGCACGCGAGAAATCATTCCACATCAAAGCTATCGGCTCGTATACCAATTGGAAGACGACGCAGCCTGGATCCTGGCGCTGGTTCATACAGCTCGGTTATGGCCGCTACCGCGATGACTACTACCCCGCCCGCCCCTTCCTCAACATCACATCCAACTGATCCACCACCTCCGCCCAATCCGCATCATCGAGAATTTCGTCCCGCAGGAAATCCGCCTGGCTCTCGCTCCAGAAAAACGCGTCGCACAGGTGCAGTTCGGGTTTGAGCGGGGAATGGGTGGCGATGAACTGGTCGATGCTGACCGGGTCGTTGTCCAGGCCGAGTTGCTTGAACAGGGATGGGAGACTGTGCGTCGGGTTTTCCATGTCGGAACTCCTGCGAGATTTGTAGGGTGTGAAAGATTTTTCGCGAGCAAGCCCGCTCCACAGGTTTAGCGCAGGGCCTGTGGGAGCGGGCTTGCTCGCGATTGGCGTCGGCACAGACGCTAAAAAAGCTACTGACTCAACTCCCGCACCTGCGCATGCGGCACCATTTTCAGGAACTCGGGCATGCTCATGTGCAGCAGGTTGTTGTGGTTGCCGGCTTCCAGGTAGATGTCTTTCTGCCGGGTCAGCAGCGGGTCGATGACCATGTCCAGGCCATAGGAATCGCCCAGTGGCGGTACGGCGCCGCGTTCGCAGTCGTCGAAAATGTGCGCCAGATTGCTTTCGCGGGTGATTTGCCATTCGCCGCTGCTGCGCACCTTGCTCAAGTCCAGGTGTCGGCTGGCGGGCAGCACCGCCATCAGGTAGTGCCCGTGACGGTCGTCCAGGATCACCGATTTGGCCACCCGTTCTGCGGCAATTCCGGAGACCCGCGCGGTTTCCAGGCTGCTGGACGAGTGCGGGTGGGTGACGATGTCATATTCGCATTGCGCCCGGTTGAGGCTGCTCTGCACTTTCTTGGCCATACGCATGATGCACCTCGGTGCCCGCCGACGCTGCGCGGCGGACGGTAATGAAACGCTGTGGCTGTCCTTGAAAGTCTAGTCCGGCGAGCCGTGAGCACCGGGAAATCCGCCCACTGGCGGGGCGGGAGAATTGATCAAAATTCATCCAGCCACAGCCTCAACTAGACTGTAAGAACACCCCCTGACTCTCGCGGAGGGTCACGTGAACATCCGTTGCTGTGCGTTTACCCTGTTGCTGCTGAGTGGATCGGTGGTTGCGGCAGACACCCCGTTTACCGCTGTCAGCCCGGTCGGTCTGTGGCTGATCACCCTGGGCATCGCGTTTCTGATCGCCGAAGCCGCGCTGCCCAACTACGGGGTGATCGGCCTCGGCGGCATCGTCATGTTTGTGATCGGCGCACTGATCCTGAGCAACGCCGAACTGCCGGTACCGATGATGATCGGCCTCGGCCTGGTCAGCGCCTTGTTGCTGATCGCGCTGCTGGTCCGCGCCCTGAAAACCCGACCGCGCCAACCGGTCAGCGGCGATGCCGGCCTGCTCGGCAGTGTCACGGCGGTGACGGTGGTGCAACCGGAAGACAGCCGCAACGGCTGGGTGCAATTACAAGGAGAACGCTGGCAGGTACTGAGCGCCACGCCGCTGCACACCGGGCAACCGGTGCGGGTGGTCGGACGCAAGGGCCTGTTGCTGCAAGTGGCCGCGACTGACGCGGCACCGCTCGGAGAGTGATCATGGGTCTGCAAATCGGTTTTGTCGCGCTGCTGCTGTTGCTGATCGCCCTGGCCGGCTCGACGTTCCGCATCCTGCGCGAATACGAACGCGGCGTGGTGTTCCAGCTCGGACGCTTCTGGCAGGTCAAAGGGCCGGGGCTGATCCTGCTGATTCCGGTGGTGCAGCAAATGGTCCGGGTCGATCTGCGCACCATCGTCCTCGACGTGCCGCCGCAGGACGTGATCACCCGCGACAACGTGTCGGTGAAGGTCAACGCGGTGCTGTACTTCCGCGTGCTCGATCCACAGAAAGCGATCATCCAGGTCGAAGACTTCCTCATGGCCACCAGCCAACTGGCCCAGACCACCCTGCGCGCGGTGCTCGGCAAACATGAGCTGGACGAACTGCTGGCCGAACGCGAACGCCTGAACATCGACATCCAGCAAGTGCTCGACGCCCAGACCGACGCCTGGGGCATCAAGGTCGCCAACGTCGAAATCAAGCACGTCGACCTCAACGAGTCGATGGTGCGCGCCATCGCCAAACAGGCCGAAGCCGAGCGGGAACGGCGCGCCAAGGTGATCCACGCCGAAGGCGAATTGCAGGCCTCGGAAAAACTCATGCAGGCCGCCGAAATGCTCGGTCGCCAGCCCGGCGCCATGCAACTGCGCTACATGCAGACCTTGAGTTCGATTGCCGGGGACAAGAGCTCGACCATCGTCTTTCCGTTGCCGATCGAACTGCTCAAGGGCATGGCAGATTTGTCAGGTAAATCCTGAGGCAAAAGCTCGCAGTCGGCAGCGGCGTCTATAGAGGTGCGGCTTTAGTCGAGTGGTGGCTGGGGGATGAACAGGCGTGCGTTGGCGCCGCCGGCATGGATTTCGGCGCCGGGCTGCCAGGTGGCGGGTAAGGGTGAGAATTCTTCCGCAGCGCCGAACGTCCCGACCAGCCAGACCCGTCCATGCCCCGGCAATTGTGCGAGGCTGTCCAGATAGACCTCGCGGCTCACCAGTGTGCCGAAGCCGTACTCATTCGGTTGTGTCGAACGGCCGTCTGCTGTCGGCGGAGTAAAGAGGCGCACCTGCGCACCGCTGCGGTCGTAATAGACGTAGCTCAAGTACCAGAGCATGTCGCTGGTGACGATACGATCGCCCGGCAGGAAATGCTGATTGACGTAATTCACCACGCGATCGAACTGATCATCGCTGTCGACGGTGGCGTTGTTGTTCACGCCGAGCAGTTCCACGCCGATCAGAGAGACCAACACCGCCAAAGCGAGCAACCGTGCGTGGCTGTACAAACGGTCAACGGCCAACGCCGCCAGCATCGGCAACCCCAGGGCGTACGCCGTCAAATAGCGCTCGACAAAGACCGGCGTGATGAACGACACCGCAAATACCAGCAGCAGCGGCAGTCCGGTGTACAGCGCCAACAGCATACTGCCGCGCGACACGCTGCGGTCGCGCATCACCGCGACAGCCGCCAGTGCCAGCAATGCCAGGGGCAACGCTGCGAACGTCAGCAGCGGTAACGTATCGCCATCGTCCTGAATCAACCACGACCAGATCATCGACGGCAGCGAACTCAAGGTGACGGCCGGCTCCCAGCCGACATCGCCGCCGGCCCTGAGCTGTTCCATGTGCTGCATCAAGTCGAGCAGATTGGGCAGCCAGGGCAGGTACAGCACGACGATGGCCAGGTTCGCCAGCCACCAGTTCCAGCGCTGGATATGGCGGAATCGATAACCGCGCTGTACGCGGATCGCGATCAGGTAGAGCCAGTGACACAAAACCGCGAGAACGGCGAAGTAGTGGGTGTAGAAGGCCGCGCTCATCAACAACGCGTAAATCACGAGATAGCGGTTTCGCTGGGGGCGCCTGATCCAGTAAACCAGCGCCAGGCTCGCGGCGAGCAACAGTCCTCCGAGCAACGCGTACATGCGCACTTCCTGGCTGTAGCGCACCGCTGTCGGCAGCAGCGCCAGCAACAGACCGGCGATGAAGGCGGCCCGGCGTGTGGCCAGGCGATCCACCAGCCAGACGCCCAACCCGACCGCCGCGATGCCGGCCAGCGCACTCAGGCAGCGGATCGCGAAGATGCCGTCACCGAACAGCTCGATCCAGCCATGCAGCAGTATGAAGTACAGCGGCGGATGCACATCGAAGGCCGCGTGCTTCCAGATTTCGCTCAACGGATAGCGCGCCAACAGCAGACTGGACCCTTCATCGCCCCAGATCGCCGCCGCCGTCAGGTCATAAAAACGCACGAACGCCGCCAGCGCGAGGATCGGCCACAGCCAATGATGTTTTACCCAGCGCACCCAGCGCAGACTGCCGAACCAGGAGCCGGGTGCGGCAAAGGGATCTTGCGTGTCGCCCATTGGCGTGACTCTGTTAACCGCCATTGTTTCCTCTTGCCGCGCCGTTGCGCCACGAGAGTATGACGCGCCAACCTGCTCATCACTTTAGGTCAGCCACAGCAGAATCGTCGACGCCGGCTGGCGCTTTCGCGACATCCGGCAACACGGCGGTCCGGTTCTCGTCTGGGTACACCGACTCCCATCCCCCACCCAGCGCCCGGTACAGCCCGACCATCGCCAGTGAAACGCCGGTGGAGCTTTCCACCCATTGTTCCTGGGTGGCGAGCAGTGCGCCTTGCACGGTGAGGACGTTGACGAAGTCGACCACGCCTTCGACGTATTGCTGTTGCGCAGTGCGCAGGGCGATCTGGTTCTGGCGCACGGCTTCGGCGAGGCTGTCGCGGCGGCGCTGGCTGGCGTTGTAGGCGGTCAGTTGGTCGTCGATTTCGTGCCAGGCGCGCAGGACGGTCTGTTGATAACCGATCGCCGCTTCCTGCTGCTGGGCTTCGCGCAGTTGCAGCATGCCGCGCAAGCGGCCGCCGTCGAACAGCGGCAGGCTGAACTGCGGGCCGATGCCGAAGGCGCGAGAGCCCCAGGAACCGAAATCGCTGAGTTGCATGGCTTGCGAGCCGAGGTTGCCGGACAGGGTGATGCGCGGATAGAAATCGCCCTTGGCCACGCCGATGTTGGCGGTGGCGGCATGCAACCGGGCTTCGGCCTGGCGAATGTCCGGGCGGCGTTCGGCCAGTTGCGACGGCAGGCCGATGGCGACGGTCAATGGCGACTGCGGCACCGGCGCGTCTGTGGATAACTCTTGAGCCAAGGCCTGTGGCGGTTCGCCCATCAACAGGCTGATGGCGTTGATCAGTTGCGCCTGACGTTGCTCCAGCGCCGGCAGGCGCGATTCGATGGCCGCCACTTGCGCGGCGGCTTCGGCGACGTCGAGATCGGTGGCCACGCCATCGTTAAGGCGCAGTTGCGAGAGCTTCAGGCTGTGCCGCGCCACGTCGAGGTTCTGCTCGGTGACCGCGCGGGTGTTCTGCACACCACGCAGCTGGATGTAGTTTTGCGCGGTGTCCGCGAGCACCGCCAGCAGCACACCGCGACGGTCGTTTTCCGCGACTTCGAGATTGGCATCGGCCGCTTCGGTTTCCCGGCGCACACGGCCCCAGAAGTCCAGCTCCCAGGAGGCGGAGAAACCGGCATCCCACAGGTTGAAGGCAGAATCGCCGTTGTGCCCGGACGGGTCGTTCAGGCCTTCGCCGCTGTTGCGTTTGCGGGCGTAGCTGCCGGTGGCGGCGGTCGTCGGATAGCGGTCGGCGCTGATCACCTGACGGGCAGCGCGGCTTTGTTGCAGGCGGCTGCTGGCCAGTTGCAGATCGAGGTTGCTGCGCAAGGCGCGCTGAGTCAGGGCCGAGAGCTGCGCGTCGTGAAAGACTTCCCACCAGCGCTCGTTCAACGGTTCGCTGACGGCCTGGCTGGGGGCACTTTTTGACGGTTTGGCCCACTCGGCAATCCGGGTGGTTTCGGGTTTCTGGAAGTCCGGGCCGACGGTGCACGCCGCCAACGCCGACAGACTCAGGACAACCGTCATGGACTGAAAGCGCTTCATCGCTGCGTCACCTCACGCACCGAGGTGGCCGAGCTTTCGGTGTCGATGCTCGCCTCCACCGACATCCCCACCCGCAGCCGTTCGGCCAGCGGCTGGCCCGGATCCAGCAGGACCTTCACCGGAATCCGCTGCACAACTTTGGTGAAGTTGCCGGTGGCGTTGTCCGGTTTGACCGCCGCGAAGGTCACGCCGGTAGCCGGGGCGATGCTCTCGACACGGCCGGTGAGGGCTTCGCCGCCGAGGCTGTCGACCCGCACGACCACGTCCTGCCCCGGCTGCACGTCGGTGAGCTGGGTTTCCTGGAAGTTGGCGACCACATAGGCCTGTTTCAGCGGCACCACCGCCAGCAGTTTGCTGCCCGGCGTCACATAGGCGCCGACCCGTACGGCGCGCTCGCCGATCATGCCGTCCTGGGGCGCGGTGATGCGCGTGTAGGACAGCTCGAAACTGGCGATTTCCAGCGCGGCCTGAGCGTGCTTCAAACTGCCTTCGGCGGCATCGCGCTGCGCCGTCAGAATCTCGACCTGCTTACGTTCCGCCGCCAGTTTCGCGGTGGCCGTGTCCAGCCGCGCAGAAGCCTGATCAATCCGGGTGCGCGCCTGCTGCGCGTTCTGCACGGTGCCGGCACCGACGCCGGCCAAGTGGTTGTAACGGTTCAATTCCTGCTGGGCGAAAGCCATTTCAGCCTTGGCCGAGACCACCGACGCCTGCGCCTGAGCGATCACCGAAGTTTGGCGCTCCAGCGTGGCCTTGGCGTTCTGCAATTGAGCGCGGGCCACCAGGGTTTGCGCATCGGCGGCTTCGGCGGCGGCGCGCAGGTCGCGGTCATCGATCAGCGCCAGCAATTGCCCGGCCTTGACCTGCTGGTTGTCTTCCACCAGCACCTCTTTGATGAATCCGGCCACACGCGGCACCACCAGGGTGAAGTCGGCAGAGACGAACGCATCGTTGGTGTTCTGCTGGGTGCGTTTGCCGAACAGGCCGGGCATCGCCAGATACACCAGCACACCAACCGCCAGCGCAGCGGCTACGGTCACCGCGAGTTTTTGCTTTGCTTGAGTCGTCATAAAAACCTTCTGTTCCAGTCAGGTCGGCGCGCGCGGCGGAAAGATCCGCGTCGGCAGCCAGAAAATCAGCAGGATCAGCGCCACCGCGACGCCGGCCATGCACAGATAAAGATCCGAGGAAGTCAGCACCACCGCCTGTTCGTGCAGACGATGGGCGAGGCCGGGGTCATTGCTGGCGGCCAGCGGTGAGTTGCCGAGGCGATCGACCAGCATCGTCGAATGAAAATGCAGGCGCGAAGTGGTCAGTGCTTCGATCACGCCGGTGGCGACCACCGCCGCCAAGCCTTTCACGGTGTTGAACCAGGCCGAGGCGAACGGCCCGTCCTGGGGCTGGATGCTGCCGGTCGACAACATCAACAACGGCAGCACCGCCATCGGCTGGCCGAAAATCTGCAGCCATTGCAGGACGTAGAAATCGTCGCGAATCCATTCCGAGGTCAGTTGCGAGCCGCCCAGGCACGACAGGGTCAACATGCTCAAACCGACGCCGAGCACCCAGCGGCAATCGACCCAGCGCAGGTTGCACAGCGCCGCCACCAGCGGCAGCGCGATCAACTGCGGCAACGCCGCGATCAGCATGATCGGCGCGGTCTGTACCGGCCGGTAACCCTGCACCTGAGCCAGATAACTCGATGGAATCAGCACCACCGCCAGCAGCACCACCAGCACGCCGGCCAATGTCATCAGCGCGAACGACAGGTTGCGGATGCCGAGCATCTGCAACTTGAAAAACGGGATTGGCTGCGACCATTCATTGATCAGAAACGCCACCAGCAACAGCGAACCGGCGCCGAGCAAAGCGCAGATCAGGTTGGATTCGAACCAGTCCAGGCGATTGCCCTGCAACAGGCCGATCACCAGCATGCAGATCGCCGGAAAGCCCAGCAGCAGGCCTTTCCAGTTGAACGACTTGAGGCGCTCCAGACGCAGCGGATCCTGTGGAATGCCCCACGCAACCATCGCCATGGCAATCAGGCACGGCACGATGATTTGCCAGAACGTCCATTGCCAGCCGACGTATTCGGTCCACAACCCCGCCAGCGGCGTACCGAGACCGGGGCCGAAGGTGGCGGTCAGGGCGTAACCGGCGAGGCCGTAAAGCTTGATGTTGGCCGGCAAGAATCGCAGCGCAACGGTCATCAGCATCGGCGGCAACGCGCCGCCAGCCAGGCCTTGCAGGATGCGCATCAGCAACAGGCTTTCGTAGTTCGGGGCGAGCGGACAGAGCACCCCGAGCAGGGTGAACACGCCGATGGCGCACAGGGTGAAGCGACGCAGGGAAAAGATCACCGAGCACCACGGCGCGAATGCCATGGCCGCCACCGAGGTCGCGGTGTAACCGGCGACCAGCCAGGTGCCTTCGTCGTAGCCGATGCTCAGGGCGCCGCGAATGTCGGCCAGGGCGACCTTGGTCACCATCTCGTTGAGACCCGACACCAGCACCGCCAGCAGCACGCCGACCAGACCGATGATGATCCGCGCCCCGAACACCGGTGGCGCGGCTGCCATCGGAGCGGTTGCGGCGATCGGCGCCGTGACCGTCAGGGATGTCATGCAAGCAAACTCCGGAGGGAAAAATACCGGAGCATGTTAGTGGGGCTTAGTGCTGACGAAAATTGACTTATTGGCAGCTTATAAGTGCGCCAGACGCAATCGTCAGGGCTGTGCCGCCAGCCAGGTTTCGTCGCAGCAGGTCTTGAGGGTTTCACGCAGCCAGCGGTGGGCCGGATCCTTGTCGAAACGCGGGTGCCAGGCCTGGGTCAGCATCAGGGTCGGCAACGGGACCGGCAGATTGAACGAGCGCAGCTTCAAGCCCAGCCGCCGCACGCTGAGCAGCGCTTCCTTGGGCACCGGCAAAATCAGGTCGGAGTCCGGCAGGGCGAACATCGCCGCGTGGAAACTCGGCGCAATCACTGCCACCCGCCGCTCCAGCCCCAGGGCATTCAAAGCGGTGTCGATAGGCCCACGGGCGATGCCCCGGCGGGACATGCTGATGTGGGAAAAACCGGCGTAACGTTCGGCCGTGATCTCGCCATCCAGCAGCGGATGATCCTCGCGCACCAGACCGACAAAGTGCGTGGAAAACAGGTTCTGCACTTTGACTTCCGGCGTCACCGGGCGGGTGTTGCTCACGCTCAGATCGATCCGCCCTTCGCGCAGGGCTTCATCGTCACCGTCACCTTCGGGCACGAAGCGCAGCTCACAGTGCGGCGCCAGTTGATCGAGGGTGTCGAACAGCTTGCCGCCGTACACGCCGACGAAAAAATCGTTGGCGCGAATGCTGAAGCGCCGGCGCAACGTCCCCAGTTCCACCGCATCGGCCGAGCGAAACAGCAACGCCGCCTGCTCGACCACATCGCGCACCTGCTCGCGCAGTTCCAGGGCCTTGGGCGTCGGCACCAGACCGCGACCGGCGCGCACCAGAATCGGATCGCCAATGGCTTCGCGGATCCGCGTCAGCGTGCGGCTCATGGCCGCCGGGCTGAGGTTCATCCGCCGCGCGGCGCCGACCACGCTGCCCTCGTCGAGCAAAGCGTCGAGAGCAACCAACAGGTTCATGTCCGGGAGTTGCATGCTGAGCACTCGTGACCGATCAGGATTGATCTGGATGCAATGCTAGCAAACATACTTGAAATCGGTGGCGCATGAACCGACGTCTTCGCGAGCAAGCCCGCTCCCACAGGGGAAATGCATTTCNGAGCGGGCTTGCTCGCGAAAGGGCCAGCCGCTTCCGCACACCTCTCAGCGCTGCATCCCCCAGCGCTTCACCGTCACCCGCTCCAGCGTGTCGAACACCAGGTTCTCCACCAGCAAACCGATGAGGATCACCACCGCCAGACCGGCGAATACTTTGTCGGTGTACAACTCATTGCGGTTCTGGAAGATGTACCAGCCCAAACCACCCTTACCGCTGGTGGCACCGAACACCAGCTCGGCGGCGATCAGGGTACGCCAGGCGAAGGCCCAGCCGATTTTCAGTCCGGCGAGGATTGATGGCAGCGCCGCCGGAATCAGGATGAACAGCACGAAGCGCATGCCCTTCAAGCCGTAGTTGCGCCCGGCCATGCGCAGGGTTTCCGAGACGCCGAGAAACCCGGCGTAAGTGTTCAGCGCCAGCGCCCACAGCACCGAATGCACCAGCACGAAAATCAGGCTGTTCTGGCCCAGCCCGAACCACAGCAACGCCAGCGGCAACAGGGCAATCGCCGGCAGCGGGTTGAACATCGAGGTCAGGGTGCTGAGCAAGTCCCGACCAACCTGGGTCGAAACCGCCAGCGTGGTCAGGGCGAAGGCCAGGACAATGCCGATCAGGTAACCCTTGATCAGCACCACCAGCGAGATCCACACCTTGCCCAGCAGTTCGCCGCTGAGCAGACCGTCATACAGCGCGTGACTGGTCTGCAAAAAGCTCGGCAGCAGCAGGTCGTTGTTCTGCACCCGGGCCACAACCTCCCAGAGCACGGCGAGCAAAATCAGGATCACGCTTTTGCGCAGCCAGCCCTGTTGCCACAGGCGCTGGCCCAGCGGCAGCTCGCGCTCCACCGGGACGCTGGTCAGCGGTTGCAGATCGTTTTCGAATTCTTGACGTACGGATGATGAATGGCTCATCGGGCAATCCTCCAGGCGGCTCAATAAGCGATGCGGATATCGGTGAAATCCAGTTCGCGCTCGGTTTCCGGCGACTGGCCTTCATCGAACAGCAACCGGTGAATGCGCCGCGCCGATTCCTGAAACGCTACACCGCCGAGGCTGTGCAAATCGTATTGATGACTGTGCACTTCCGCCCTCACCCGGCCCGGATGCGGCGACAACAGCAGGATCCGATTGCCCACCACCAGCGCTTCTTCAATCGAGTGGGTGACGAACAGCAAGGTGAACCGCACCTCCTCCCAGAGCAGCAGCAATTCCTCCTGCATCTTGCGCCGTGTCAGGGCATCCAGCGCGGCGAACGGCTCGTCCATCAGCAGGATTTTCGGCTGCATCGCCAGCGCCCGGGCAATCGCAACCCGCGCTTTCATGCCGCCGGACAAGGTGTGCGGGTAGGCATCGGCGAACGCCGCCAGACCGACTTTCTCCAGGTAATGCAGCGCACGCTCTTCAGCTTCCTTTTTCTTCAGCGTGCGCGAAGCCAGCAGCGGAAACATCACGTTCTGTTTGACGGTTTTCCACGGTGGCAGTTGATCGAACTCCTGAAACACCACGATCCGGTCCGGTCCCGGCGCGTCGACCCGCTGGCCCTGCAGACGGATCTCGCCCTCGCACGGTGCAATGAACCCGGCGACGGCTTTGAGCAAGGTGGATTTACCGCAGCCGGAAGGACCGAGCAGCACGAAGCGATCCTGTTGATCGACTTCGAAACTGACCTGATGGGTGGCCCGCACGACGCGTTGCGGCGTGCGGTATTCGAGGCTGACCTGATCGACCGCCAAAAGCGCTTGCGCAGTGGCGATCGGGTTGCTGGCCGCGTGGCCTTGCAAAGGGGCGTTCATGTCGATCAGCTCCCCTGCAACGGTTTGGCGTCTTGGAAGAAGTAGTCCTTCCACGATTCGGGTTTGTTCTTGATCGCGCCGACGCGGTAGAGGAATTCGGCGAGCGGGTAGGTGTTTTTCGGCGTGACGCTGAATTCAAACTGCGGGTTGTCGATGATTTTCAGCAACGCTGCGCGGTCGATCTTGGCCTTGGTCACGCGGATGTAAGTGTCCGCCGCCGCGCCTTTATCGTTCTGCGCAAACTGTGCGGCTTCGGTCAGCGCTTCGACGAATGCCTTGTAGGTTTTTGGGTTCTCGTTGCGGAATTTCTCGGTGGCGAACAGCACGGTCGGCGAGTTCGGGCCGAGCACGTCATAGGAATTAAGCACGACGTGGACGTTCGGATTCTCCAGCGCCTGATCCTGGAACGGCGGGTTGGAGAAATGCCCGGTCAGTTCGGTGCCGCCGGCGATCAATGCAGCAGTGGCGTCCGGGTGCGGAACGGCGATGGTGTATTTGTCGAGGCGATTGAATTCCTTGTCGCCCCACTGTTTGGCCGCCGCGTATTGCAGGAAACGCGACTGCACGGAAACGCCCACCGCCGGCACCGCGATGCGGTCCTTCTCGGTGAAGTCGGCGATGGTTTTGACCTTGGGATTGTTGCTCACCAGGTAGTACGGGAAGTTGCCCAGCGAGGCCACGGCTTTGACGTTCTGCTTGCCGTGGGTGCGATCCCAGATCGTCAGCAACGGCCCGACACCGGCGCCGGCAATGTCGATGGAGCCGGAGAGCAAGGCATCGTTGACCGCCGCGCCGCCGGACAGCTGGGTCCAGTCGACCTTGATGTCGAGGCCTTCCTGCTTGCCGTACTTCTCGATCAGTCCCTGATCGCGCACCACGTTGAGCAACAGATAAACAATGCCGAACTGCTCGGCGATGCGGATTTCACCTTCGGCGTGGGCCACAGTCGGCGCCACCAGGCTACCGGCGATCAGGCTGAAACCGAGGCCGATGGCCGCTGCCAGCGGCGCGAATGGAAGACGTTTGGACATGATCGGATCTCCGGCAAATCAGAAAGGCGCGTCGCCCTGAATGGTGGTGCGATACAACTTGCGGCGCAGGTGCGCAGGGCAACCGGCGGCAAGGTGGATCAGCGAGCGGTTGTCCCAGAACACCAGATCGTGGGGTTGCCATTGATGGCGGTAGATGTTCTGCGGCAGCACGCTGTGGGCGTAGAGCTCGTCGAGCAGTTGTTTGCTCTCGTCCTCCGGCAGACCGACGATGCGGGTAGTGAAGCCTTCGCTGACGAACAACGCCTTGCGGCCGTTTTCCGGATGGGTGCGGACCACCGGGTGCACGACCTCGGCGACCTGGGCCAGTTGCTCCGGGGTCAGGGTCGGGCGCCAGTTGCCTTCGAATTTGGTTTCGCTGTAACGCGCGGTGTAGGAATGCGCAGCCGAGCGGCCTTCAACGGCTTTGCGCAGCGCGTCTGGCAGGCTGTCCCAGGCTTTGTGCATGTCGGCGAACAGGGTGTCGCCGCCTTCGGACGGCAGTTCCTGGGCATGCAGCATCGAGCCGAGGCTCGGCAGCTCTTTATAGGAAAGGTCCGAGTGCCAGAATTTGCCGGCGTCGCCGAGGCCGATGTTCTGGCCGTTTTCGACGATGTTGGAAACGATGAGGATTTCCGGGTGATTGGCCAGCAGGAACTGCTTGAGCACGTGGATCTGCAACACGCCAAAGCGGCGGCTGAAGTCGATCTGTTGTTGCGGGGTGATGCGCTGGTCGCGGAACACCACAACGTGGTGATCGAGGTGCGCGCGGTGGATGCGGGCGAAGTCTTCATCGTTGACCGGACGGGTCAGATCGAGGCCGATGATCTCGGCGCCGACGGCACCGCTGAACGGGCGGACTTCGAAGGTTTGCGGCGCGGCAGTCGCGGCGCTTGGGGTAGCAGTAGCTGCGGACATCAATCAATCTCCCACGCACGGCGCGCTCGATGGCGCGCGCGTCGATCAGAAACTCACGCTGGATTGCGTGTTGGTTCGTGTCGTGCGGCGCGCCGATTGGTCGGCAGGTACGCAGGAGGCTGACTTTATAGCTATAAGAAGCGGAATTTAAATACTGTTAACGAATAACGATATGGCGAATGCTTAGGAATGGACTGGATGGTGAGTGACCATTTGTGTCACTTCTGGACGGAATGTGTTGTTCCGACAGACGCCTTCGTCGGATCGCCGCCCGGAGCAAGCCCGCTCCCACACTCGATCGCGTGTCTCTGGAAAAACGCAGTCGAGTGTGGGAGCGGGCTTGCTCGCGAAGAGGCCTGAAAGGCCAATAAAGATCTAGCGTTCGTGCAACGCCTCGGCCCGCGCCCGGATGATCGGCTTGAGCAGATAGCTCAGCACGGTCTTCTTGCCGGTGATGATGTCCACCGACGCCACCATCCCCGGGATGATCAGCAACGGCTTCTCGTCAGTGCCGAGATGGCTGCGCTCGGTGCGCAGCTTGATGACGTAGTAGGTGGTTTTCTTGTCTTCGTCGGTGATGGTGTCGGCGCCGATCTGCTCAAGCTTCGCCTTCAGACCGCCGTAGATGGTGTAGTCATACGCGGTGAATTTCACCGTGGCCTCCTGGCCCGGATGCAGGAACGCGATGTCCTGCGGGCGGATCTTCGCTTCGACCAGCAGGGTGTCGTCCAGCGGCACGATTTCCAGCAGGTCGCTGCCCGGCTGGATCACGCCACCGATGGTGTTGACCAGCATCTTGTTGACGATACCCCGCACCGGCGAGGTGACGAGCGTCCGGCTGACCCGGTCTTCCAGCGCCTTGCCGGTGGCCTGGGCCTTGTTCAGGTCGGTACGCGCTTCGTTGAGCTGAGTCAGGGCTTCGCTGCGGAATTTGCCGCGGGTCTCATCGATCTTGCGCTGCACTTCCTTGATCGCCGATTCGGCGCGCGGGATCGCCAGGGTGGTGGCGTCGAGCTGACCACGGGTTTCCACTTCGGCACGCTTGAGTCGCAGCACTTCCACCGGCGATACCGCGCCCTGGGCCACCAGCGGCTCGGACATGTTGATTTCCTGGCGTTGCAGGCCCAGTTGCTGGCGATATTGCGCCTGCTTCGAGGTGAACTCGCGCAGCTCTTGCTGGCGCTGGATCAACTGCTCCTGCAGGCCACCGACCTCGTCGTGCAGTTGCTGGCGACGGCTGATGTACAACGACTCTTCGCTCTTGGCCTGACCCGGCACGGCTTTGAGCACGTCCTCGGGGAAATTCAGCGGCCGGTCATCGACCTCGGCGCTCAGGCGCTCGACCCGCAGCAGCATCGACAGGCGATCCGCTTCGGTTTCACCGACGTTGGAGGCGAATCGCGTGTCATCCAGGCGTACCAGCGGTGCGCCGGCCTCGACGATCTGGCCTTCCTTGACGAACAGCTCGGAGACGATACCGCCCTCGAGGTTCTGGATTTTCTGGATCTTCGACGAGGGAATCGCCTTGCCGTCGCCCTTGGTCACTTCGTCGATGACGGCGAAGTTGGCCCACAGCATCAGGAACACGAAGAAACCGATGATCGCCCAGATCGTCAGCCGCACCACGCGCGGCGCGTCCTCGATCAAGGCCTTGTTGACCTCTGGCAGCGGCTGGCCCTGCAGCGATGCCGAGCCCTTGAAGTAGCGGCGGATCGAATCCTTGAAACCCGACTTAAGCAACACTGATCTGCCCCTTCTTCAACGCTTCCATGACGGCCGCTTTCGGGCCGTCGGCGAGGATCTGCCCACGGTCGACCACCAGCAGGCGATCGACCAGCGACAGCAGCGATGCCCGGTGCGTTACCAGCACCACGGTCTTGTTTTCCACCACCGCCGCGAGGCGTTGCTTGAGGCGTTCTTCGCCGGTGTTGTCCATCGCGCTGGTCGGTTCGTCGAGCAACAGGATCGGCGGATTGAGCAACAGCGCCCGGGCCAGCGCGACATTCTGGCGCTGACCGCCGGACAGGTTCTGCCCGCGCTCGCCGACTTGCAGTTCATAACCCTGCGGGTGCAGTCGGGCGAATTCGTGGACGCCGGCCAGTTCAGCGGCCTGCAAGACAAGTTCGTCTTCGACGTAACGAGCGCCGGAAATCAAGTTGTCGCGCAAGGTGCCGGCCAGCAGCTGGATGTCCTGCGGCACGTAGCCGATGTTGTAGCGCAGCTCGCTGACGTCGATCTGGCGGATGTCGACGCCGTCCACCAGCAACGCACCGTCGTCCGGCTGATAGAGGCCGACCAGCAGTTTCGCCAGTGAGCTCTTGCCGGAACCGCTGCGGCCGATGATGCCGATCTTCTCGCCGGGACGGATCACCAGGTTGATGTTCTTCAGCGCCGGGTTCTGTTGTTCCGGGTAGGTGAAGCTGAGCTGGCGGCATTCGATCGCGCCTTGCAGCACCTTGCGGCTCAGCGGGCGCTCTTCGAAATTGCGCTCTTGCGGCAGCTCCATCATCTGGTCGACCGAAGTCATGGTCACCCGCGCCTGCTGGTAGCGGGTCAGCAGACCGGACAGCGACGCCAGCGGGCTGAGGGCGCGGCCACTGAGCATGTAGCAGGCGATCAGGCCGCCCATGCTCAGGTTGCCGGAGATGATCTGGTACACGCCGAAGACGATCATGATCACCCCGGCCAGTTGCTGGATCAGCAGGGTGATGTTCATCGCCAGACCGGAGAGCATTTTCACCCGCAGCTCAAGACGGCTGAGGGTGCCGATGGTTTGCTCCCACTGATATTGGCGTTCGCTTTCGGCGTTGTTGACCTTCACCGCGTCGAGGCCGGCGAGGGTTTCGATCAGGCTCGACTGACGCTCGGCGCCGAGGGCCATGGTGCGCTCCATGGTTGCCACCAGCGGCTTCTGCAAGGCGTAGCCGATCAGCAGCGCAATCGGGAAGGCTAGCACCGGAATCCACACCAGATGCCCGCCGAGAATCGCGATGACGATGAAGATCAGGATGGTGAACGGCAGGTCGATCAGGCTGGTCAGGGTCAGCGAGGCGAGGAAATCGCGCAGGCTCTGGAATTCGTGGATGTTCTGGGCAAAGCTGCCGACCCGCGCCGGGCGGTATTTCATGGCCATGCCGACGATGCGTTCGAACAGCGTGGCGGAGATGATCAGGTCGGTTTTCTTGCCGGCCAGATCCAGGCACAGGCTGCGCAGGCTCTTGAGGATCAGGTCGAACAGATAGGCGCCGGTGATGCCCAGCGCGAGGACCCACAGGGTCGCTTCGGCCTGGTTCGGCACCACGCGGTCGTAGACGTTCATCACGAACAGCGGCGCGGCCATGGCGATGATGTTGATCAGGAAACTGGCGGCGATGGCGTCGGCGTACAGCCAGCGCGAACGCTTGAGGGTGTCGCGAAACCACGAGCGTGCACGCGGGATCAGCGTGCCGTGGTTGACGTCGAATTTGTGCTGGGGCTGGGCGAAGAACACTTTGCCGGTGTAGTCGTCGGCCAGCAGCTCGCGGCTGACCAGGGACTCGCCGCCGTCGCTTTCGCTGAGCAGCACCCGTGCGTCGTTCTCACCCTGCCAGCCGAGCAGGACGGCACTGCGGCCATCTTTGAGCAGCAACAGCGCCGGCATGGCAATCGCCGGAATCTCTTCCAGCTTGCGTTGCAGCACCCGCCCTTGCAGCCCGGCGCGCGCCGCTGCACGGGGCAGCAGCTCGACACTCAGGCGTTGTTTGGGCAGCGGCAGGCCGGTGGTCAGCATCGCCGCGCTGGCGGGTTTCTGGTGGAGCATGCAAAGAGCGAGCAGACCATCCAGTAACGGATCGTCGTGCAACGCGCGTGGATCATGACTGAGATGAACTCGACTGACTTCTGATTCCACGCTCGACACTCTTTAGCAGTTGAAAAGGGACAACTCAATTCATCCCAGGCAGCTGGACCTTGGGCTTCACGTCGTTCTGCACAACGGATGCCAAGGGTGCGACCACTCCCTGGCTCTTGAGCAATTCGCCCATGGTCGCCTTGATTCGATACTGAGTAAATAACTGAATGTTTTTGATTTCAGCCAGACGGCGCGAAGCGGTGAACAGCTCGTTTTCACTGTCGAGCAAATCCAGCAGGGTCCGTTCGCCGAGGCTGAACTGGCGCTGATAAGCAGTGCGCACCGAGGTGCTGTGATCAACGTACTGCTGAGCGATCGGCACCTGGGCGTTGGCGTTGTTCAGGGCGTTCCAGGCCAGCCCCAGCTCTTCATTCAATTGGCGCAAGGCGTTGTTGCGGATGTCCAGCGCCTGGTTCGACAGGTAGGACTTGGACTCCAGATCCGCCTTGTTGCTGCCGCCCGAATACAGGTTGAAGCGCATGCGCAACATGGCCTGCCATTCGTTATTGTGACCGTTCTGGCCGTCGAGGTCGTTGTCGGCAGTGCGGCCCAGCTCGGCGTCGAAGCGCGGGTAGAAGGTCGACTTGGCAGTCTCGTATTGCTTCTCGGCCGCGGCGATATCGGACTCGGCCGAACGCAGGATCGGGCTGTTTTCCAGCATCTGCTGGCGCGCTTCATTCAGGTTGGCCGGCATCATCGCCATGAACGGCGCCGGACGCTCCAGCTGATCGGGCATCTGGCCGACGGCGCTGAGGAAGTTGGTTTCCGAGTCGGCGAGGTTGGTCTGCTCGGTGATCAGGTTGTTGCGGGCCTGGGCCATCCGCGCTTCGGCCTGATCGAGGTCGGCACCGCTGCCGACGCCGCGCTGGGTGCGCAGCTGGATCTGGTCGTAGATACGTTGGTGGCTTTTTAGGTTTTCTTCGGCCAGACGCACGAATTCGCGACGGGTCAGCACATCCAGATAAACCTGGGCCACGGTCAGCGCGGTGCGTTCGGAAGTGCCGAGCAGGGAATACGCGCGGGAGTTGACGGTGGCTTGTTGACGCCCGACTTCGCTGGACGTCGCAAAACCGTCAAAAACCATTTGCGAGAGACGTAAACTTGACTCGCTGCGGTTCAGGGTTTCCCAGTGATTGCCGCCACCATTGGCGCGGGTGGTCACGCTGTCGGTGCCTTCACGACCATAACCGCCCAGCAGATCGACCTTGGGCAGGTATCCACCTTTTGCAGCCTTTAATTGATAATCCGCGGCCAGCCGACTGTTGACCCCTGCCTGGATTTCCGGATGGACATCCAGCGCCTGCTGCATGGCTTCTGGTAAGGATTGTGCTTGTACGAAAGAGGCGGCGAGAGCGAAGGGTAGAGCCTTGAACAGGTGCGAACGCATGGTAAAGATTTCCCAGAACTTCTTGTCTTGAATCACAGCAAATTGGTGAGCTGCGTCGGAAGATGGCAACCGGAATGACCGTATGTCGGAAAGTTTAAAACCGGAACTGGATCACACGCTGAAGGGCAGGTCGCCGCATAAATATCAATGTGACATTACTGGGACGATTGTTTAGGATGGCACCCAGAAGGTCAATAGTTTGGCATAAAGTTAATAGCGAAAGAATCTAGCCAAAATATTGACGAACAGCAGCGTCAACTTTGCTTCATCTTTTTTTAAAAGTACGTCCAGACTGAATCGGCGCAGACAGCCATCAGGTCTATGGAAGTCAACTGAACGTGACACCCGGAGAGTCTTCAATGAGCAGTGTTGTTGCCATCGTCAAAAGCATTGTCGGTCAGGTTTTCGTGGTGTCCCCAGAGGGCGTCCGTCGCGTACTCGTTGAAGGCGACCGGCTGTTTGCCGGCGATCAGGTCGACACCGGCGTTTCCGGCGCCGTGTCCCTGGAACTGGCCGATGGCCGCACGATCGATCTGGGCCGTGACACTCAGTGGAGCGCCGATACCCCGGACTCCAGCACCGACCTGGCCGAAGCCACCGCGCAAGCCGCGCCGTCGGTAGAAGAGCTGCAACAAGCCATCGCCGCCGGTGTCGACCCGACTACCGCCCTTGACGCCACCGCTGCCGGCCCGAGCGCCGCAGGGACTGGCGGTGCCGCCGGCGGCGGTCACAGCTTCGTGATGCTCGATGCGACCGCCGGCCGCGTCGACCCCACCATCGGTTTCCCGACTGCGGGCATCAACGCTGCCGGCCAGGCCGCGCAGAACATCACCGGCGGCCAGACCACCGACACCAACGCCAATGCCCTGCGCGAATCGACCCTGAGCCTCAGCGCCACGCCGAGCATCACCGAAGCCGGCGGCGTGCTGGTGTACACCGCAACGCTGACCCAGGCGCCGCTGACCGACCTGACCATAACCCTGTCCAACGGTGCGGTGATCGTGATTCCGGCCGGTTCCACCACCGGCACCGTCAACGTGCCCCTGGCGCCGAACGACACTGTTTATAACGACCCGACCCAGATCGACGTGACCGTCACCGGCACCACCGGCGGCAACGGCATCACGGTGACCCCGCCGACCACCCCGGCCACGACCCAGGTCACCGACACCATCGACACCACCGCCGTGACCCTGACGGCGGGCCCGAGCGTGACCGAAGGCGGTCAGATCACCTACACCGCGACCCTGACCAACCCGGCGCAGACGCCGGTGACCGTGACCCTGTCGAACGGCTCGACCATCACTATCGGCGCCGGCCAGACCACCGGCACCGTCAACGTGCCGACCGCACCGAATGACGTCTATAACAACGGCAGCACCGTCACCACCACCATCACCGGTGCCACGGGCGGCAACTTCGAAAACCTGGTGCCGAACCCGACACCGGCCGTTACCACGATCGTCGATTCGGTCGACACCACCAATCTGACTCTGACCGCCACCGGCACCGTGGTCGAAGGTGGCCAGATCACCTACACCGCGACCCTGACCAACCCGGCGCAAACGCCGGTGACCGTCACCCTGTCGAACGGTTCGACCATCACCATCGGCGCCGGCCAGACCACCGGCAGCGTCAACGTGCCGACCGCACCGAATGACGTCTACAACAACGGCGGCACCGTCAGCACCACGATTACCGGCGCTACCGGCGGCAATTTCGAGAATCTGGTGCCGAACACGACGCCAGCGACCACTACCGTCACCGACTCCATCGACACCACCAACCTGTCGCTGAGCGCCACCGGTTCCGTGGCGGAAGGCGGTTCGATCGTCTACACCGCAACCCTGACCAATCCGGCCGGCACCCCGGTGACCGTGACGTTGAGCAACGGCTCCGTCATCACCATCGAAGCGGGTAAAACCACTGGCACCGTGACCGTTCCGGCGCCTGCCGATGACGTCTACAAAGACGCGGGCAAGGTCGAAGTGACCATCAAGGACGCCACCGGCGGCAACTTCGAGAACCTGGTGCCAAGCACTGTTCCCGCTGTCACCGAAGTGACTGACACCATCGACACGTCGACGGTCAAACTGACGGCTGATACTTCGGTTGCAGAAGGCGGCACCGTTACCTATACCGCCACGGTTGGCGCACCAGTCACCGGTTCGCCGGTGACTGTCACTTTGGCCAACGGTCAGACCATCACCATCGAAGTGGGCAAAACCACCGGCACCGTGACCACCACCGCGCCGAACGACGCATTGGCTGGCAACGCACCGCTGACCAACTCGATCACCGGCGTTTCCGGCGGCAATTACGAAAATCTGGTAGCCGACAAGACCCCGGTTTCGACCACGGTTACCGACGTTGCCGACACCACCAACCTGACCCTGAGCGCCACCGGTACTGTCGCCGAGGGCGGTTCGATTGTTTACACCGCGACCCTGACCAATCCTGCGGGCACCCCGGTGACCGTGACGTTGAGCAACGGCTCCGTCATCACCATCGAAGCGGGTAAAACCACCGGCACCGTGACCGTTCCGGCGCCTGCCGATGACGTCTATAAAGACGCCGGCAAAGTCGAAGTCACCATCAAGGACGCCAGCGGCGGCAACTTCGAGAACCTGGTGCCAAGCACCGTTCCGGCCGTCACCGACGTGACCGATACCGTCGACACCACCACCGTCAAACTGACCGCGACCGAATCGGCGGCCGAGGGCGGTACCGTTACTTACACCGCGACAGTTGGAGCGCCCGTAACTGGCTCGCCGGTCACCGTGACCCTGGCCAACGGCCAAAGCATCACGATTGAAGTGGGCAAGACCACCGGCACCGTGACCACCACAGCACCGAACGACGCATTGGCCGGCAACGCACCGCTGACCAACGCGATCACCGGCGTGAGCGGCGGCAACTACGAGAATCTGGTCGCCGACAAGACTCCGGTTTCGACCACCGTCACTGACACCGTCGACACCACCAACCTGACCCTGAGCGCCACCGATTCCGTGGCCGAGGGCGGCTCGATCATCTACACCGCGACGCTGACCAATCCGGCCGGCACGCCGGTGACCGTGACCTTGAGCAACGGCGCGGTCATCACCATCGAAGCCGGCAAGACCACCGGCACCGTGACCGTTCCAGCGCCTGCCGATGACGTCTACAAGGATGCCGGCAAAGTCGAAGCGACCATTACCGGCGCAACCGGCGGCAACTTCGAAAACCTGGTGCCAAGCACTGTGCCGGCCGTGACCCAGGTCACCGACACCATCGACACTTCGACCGTCAAACTGACCGCGACCGAGTCGGCGGCGGAAGGCGGAACCGTTACTTACACCGCGACGGTGGGCGCCCCGGTAACCGGCTCGCCTGTGGTTGTGACCCTGGCCAACGGTCAGGCGATCACCATCGAAGTCGGCAAAACCACCGGCACCGTGACTACCACGGCGCCGAACGACGTACTGGCCGGCCATGCACCGCTGACCAACTCGATCACCGGTGTGAGCGGCGGCAACTACGAAAACCTCGTGGCCGACAAAACACCGGTCAGCACCACCATCACCGACACCGTCGACACCACCACCGTATCGCTGACCGCCACCGGCAACGTCAACGAGGGCGGGCAGATCGTCTACACCGCGACCCTGACCAATCCGGCCGGCACCCCGGTGACCGTGACGTTGAGCAACGGCTCCGTCATCACCATCGAAGCCGGCAAAACCACCGGCACCGTGACCGTTCCAGCCCCGGCCGATGACGTCTATAAAGACGCCGGCAAAGTCGAAGTGACCATCAAGGACACTTCCGGCGGCAATTTCGAAAACCTGGTGGCCAACCCGACGCCAGCGGTGACCAACGTCGCCGACACCATCAACACCACGCACCTGACCCTCAGCGCCGAAAGCTATGTGCTCGAAGGCACGTCGATCACTTACACCGCAACGCTGACCAACGCCGCGCAGACGCCGGTGACCGTCAACCTGAGCAACGGCCAGACCATCGTTATCGAAGCCGGCAAGACCAGCGGTTCGGTGACCATCCCGGCGCCGAGCGATGACGTCTACAAGGATGTCAGCAAGCTCACCGTGACCATGACCGATGCCAGCGGTGGCAACTTCGAGAAGCTCGACGTCAGCAAGACGCCAGTCAGCACCACGGTCAACGACACCATCGACAAGACCACGCTGACCCTGAGCGCCAGCGACACCGTCAGCGAAGGTGGCCAGATCACCTACACCGCGACCCTGAGCAACCCGGCCGGCACCGCCATGACCGTGACCTTGGCCAACGGCGCGGTCATCAACATCGCCGCCGGTGCCACCAGCGGTTCGGTGAATTTCCCTGCGCCGGCCAACACGCCTTACATCGATGGCGGCAAGGTGCAGACCGCGATTGCCAGCCACAGCGGCGGCAACTTCGAACAGGTCGATGCCAACCGTACGGCTGTGGTGACCAAGGTTACCGACACCGTCGACACCACCAATATCAGCCTGAGCGCCACCGGTTCGGTCGCCGAGGGCGGTTCGATCATCTACACCGCGACCCTGACCAACCCGGCCGGCACGGCCATGACCGTGACCCTGAGCAACGGCGCGGTGATCAACATCGCCAAAGGCGCGAGCACCGGTACCATCACCGTCGCCGCACCGGGCGACGACGTGTACAAGGACGCCGGCAAAGTCGACGCCAGCATTACCAAGACCAGCGGCGGCAACTTTGAAAACCTGGTGGTCGACAAGACCCCGGCGGTGACCGACATCACCGACACCATCGATACCAGCACCGTTTCCCTGAGCGCCACGGCCAGCACCGTTGAAGGCGGCGTGGTGGTTTACACCGCCTCCGTCACCGCACCGGTGACCGGCTCGCCGGTGGTCGTGACCCTGTCCAACGGCCAGACCATCACCATCCCGGTCGGCGCCAGCAGCGCCAGCGTCAACTACACCGCACCGAACGATGCACTGGCCGGCGGCAACACGCTGAGCGTGAAGATCGACGGCACCAGCGGCGGCAATTACGAAAACCTGGTCGCCGACAAGACGCCGGCCGTGACGTCAGTCACCGACACCGTCGACACCACCAATCTGACCTTGAGCGCTACAGGTTCCGTGGCTGAAGGTGGTTCGATCGTTTACACCGCCACGCTGACCAATCCGGCTGGCACGCCAGTGACCGTGACCCTGAGCAACGGTTCGGTGATCACCATCGAAGCGGGTAAAACCACCGGCACCGTGACCGTTCCGGCGCCTGCCGATGACGTTTACAAAGACGCCGGCAAAGTCGAAGTGACCATCAAGGATGCGTCCGGCGGCAACTTCGAGAATCTGGTTCCGAGCACCGTTCCGGCCGTCACTGAAGTGACTGACACCATCGATACGTCGACCGTGAAGCTGAGCGCCGATACGTCGGTGGCCGAGGGCGGCACCGTCACCTACACCGCCACTGTTGGCGCTCCGGTGACTGGTTCGCCGGTCACCGTGACCCTGGCCAACGGTCAGTCGATCACCATCGAAGTCGGCAAGACCACCGGCACCATCACCACCACCGCGCCGAACGATGCGTTGAACGGTCACACCCCGCTGAGCAATTCGATTACTGGCGTGTCTGGAGGTAACTACGAAAATCTGGTGGCCGACAAGACCCCGGTTTCGACCACCGTCACCGACACCGTCGACACGACCAACCTGACCCTCAGCGCGACAGGTTCCGTGGCCGAAGGCGGCTCAATCGTTTACACCGCAACGCTGACCAACCCGGCCGGCACCCCAGTCACCGTGACACTGAGCAACGGCGCTGTTATCACCATCGAGGCCGGTAAATCCACCGGCACCGTGACCGTCGATGCGCCGAAAGACGACGTCTACAAAGACGCCGGCAAAGTCGAAGTGACCATCAAGGATGCAACCGGTGGCAACTTCGAAAACCTGGTGCCGAGCACTGTTCCGGCCGTTACCGAAGTCACTGACACCATCGACACCACCACGGTCAAACTGACTGCGACCGAGTCGGCGGCTGAAGGTGGCACTGTCACTTACACCGCCACCGTTGGCGCGCCTGTGACCGGTTCGCCTGTGACCGTGACTCTGGCCAATGGTCAGTCGATC
>NZ_JBQEQB010000015.1:140349-159413 GCF_052046055.1 Pseudomonas sp. 22082 | reverse complement strand
CGCGGCAAGTTCCTCAGCCAGCGCGCCCTCGAACGCCACCGTGCCGACTACCGCCAGGCCGAAGGTCGCGGTGACCAGACCAAACTCGTCAGCGGCCACTTCATGGAAATGTCCGACCACCCGCGCAGCGAGTGGAACGACCTGTGGCTGCTCACCGAAATCTTCCACGAAGGCAAACAGCCGCAAGTCCTCGAAGAGTCGGTCACCAGCGACACCACCGACAACAAGGACGACTTCCACCAGGGCTATCGCAACCGCTTCCTCGCCACCCCGTGGGACGTGTTCTACCGCCCCGCGCTGGAGCACCCGAAACCCCGCGTGCTCGGCAGCCAGACCGCCATGGTCACCGGCCCCAAAGGCGAAGAAATTCACTGCGACCAATACGGCCGCATCAAGGTGCAATTCCACTGGGACCGCGAAGGCCTGGCCGACGACAAAACCAGCTGCTGGCTGCGCGTCTCCAGCTCCTGGGCCGGCGACCGCTATGGCGCCATCTCCATCCCGCGCATCGGCATGGAAGTCCTCGTCACCTTCCTCGAAGGCGACCCCGACCAACCCCTCGTCACCGGCTGCCTGTACCACAAGGAAAACCCGGTGCCGTACGCCCTGCCGGCGAACAAAACCCGCAGCGTCTTCAAAACCCTCAGCTCCCCGGGCGGCGGTGGCTACAACGAACTGCGCATCGAAGACAAAAAAGGCGCCGAACAAATCTTCATCCACGCCCAGCGCGACTGGGATGAAAACGTCGAACACGACCAGAAGATTCGCGTCGGGAATGAACGTCACGACACGGTGGTGAAGAACAGCTACACCGAGCTCAAGGCAGAAGAACACCGCACCACCATCAGCGACCGCAAGATCGAAGCGCGGATGGACGACCACCTGACTATTGGCGAGAGCCAGCATGTGAAGCTCGGGACGGCGCAACTGACCAGTGTCGGGAAAGAGATTCACATCAAGGCTGGGGACAAGATTGTCATTGAGGCGGGGACTGAGCTGACGATTCTCGGCGGTGGCAGTTTCATCAAGCTCGATGGCGGTGGTGTGACGGTGGTTGGGCCGGTGGTGAAGATTAATGCTGGCGGGTCGGCTGGGTCGGGGACCGGGATCGGGATTAAGCCGCCGGTGCTGCCGGGGGCGGCGGATAAGGATAAGGCGGGGAGTTTGATGGATCAGGCGTTGTTGAATGCGCCGCCTGAGAAGGTTAAGCCGAAGGCTTTTTTTGTGTTTTCTGAGTGATCGACATGAATGGTTTTTTGAAGAAGAGGCACGGCTTCGCGGTAGCGGCGTTCACCGCCTCGCTGCTGAGCCTGTTTCATGGCAGCGCTTATGCAGATGAGTGTCCGTCTGAGGACTTTTCCCAGTTCCTGCCGGCGTTCTCTGCGAATGCTGAAACTCAGCAGCGGTTGACTGCGATGACGGTGAAGTCGCTGGTTTTGAAACCGGTGGGAGAACATGGTGTTTTTGAGCCGCAAACGACGGGAGTCAAGAGCTCCAATTTGCGGTTTCCGCTATTGGCGCCTGTCGGCACAGATAAGACTGACGGCGTAGAGGTCGAAGCGATTGACGAAAGTCATTTCAACGTTGTGGACAAGCGAGCAGGTAACAGCCACATCAAGATCTTCAACTTTTCTCGCCAAGCGTGTTGGGTGCTTGAGGGTGTTGAAGATTGGTCGATCAGAGAGAAAGATCTCGTAGAGGCGAGCAATGCCCACATGAGCGAGGCAGAGAACTTTTGCTTCCAGCGTGCAGAAGCCTTCAGAGGCCTGGGGGGGCTAGAGCAGTACCGACTCACAGGTGAGTTATTTGAAGCTTCTTTGGAAAACTACCTATGCGCAGCAGCTTCCGGTGATCCTCAGGCTAGTTTGAATGCTGCAAGTTTGAGCCTTTCTGGCATGGCCCCGCAGCTAGAAACTAATAAAGTTGAACAGCTATTCAAGGCAGCAGCGACCACTTTGCCTGAGGGTGCGATGAGCCTTTCGTTGTTTTACTGCGATGGAAACAATGTTTCCTCTGATGCTCCATGCCAGCATCCAGCAGAGGCTGAAGAAGCGTTGACGCAGGCGGCCCGTATGGGAGACGCCTTTGCAACAAATGCACTCGGTCGAGCCTTTGAAACTGGAGAACTGGTTACTAAGGACATGTCCAGGGCGATTGCCTGCTACCAACTCGCTGCTCAAAAAGGCAGCAAAGGGTCTATCGCACATTTGGAACGTCTGAGTAAGCAGCCTGCTGGAATTGCTAAAGCCAGCTATTGCTATTGATTATTGCAGGAAGCAGAAATGACAGAACCACTGGATTTATCTGGAAATTACACCAGCGCGAATTATAGCTATAAGGAGGGCGGGGATGGTTACGCCGTAGAGAATGGTAAAAAGGTTGTCGACTGTTCTCATATGGTTAACTTGTTGCTGACGGGGGCGGGCTACGAAGTTCCTTACCAGAATACCGCTGGGCTTAATAGCCAGGAAGCGCTCAAATATTACGATGTAATAAGCCCGGCTAATGTGAAGCGGGGAGATATCGTACTCTGGATTAATGCCACGTCAAATCATCAAAATAAGACGTTGAACCATACAGGTATTGTAGAAAGTTATGACAGTACGCTGGATTCTGAGTTTGGAGAATTCTTCGGAGCACAAAGTTCTGGGCCAGCCACTGCCAAATTCGGTGCCCTTGGGAAGGCTTGGTATTGGCCAGTGCCTACAAAATTCTTAAGGGTTAAAGAGTCGACTCGGACGGGGGGGGGAGCTCCAGCTCCAGCTCCCGCTCCCGCACCCGCAGCTGCAGCACCATTGATGAGTTTTCAATATCCATTCAGAAAACCAGATGGTAAGCAGTTCACTGGAGCAGATGAAGTATACAAAGCACTTGAAAACGAAACTTCTGGTCACTTCTTGCTTGGCAGTAATAAATTCTGGCATGGCGGAATTCATATCAGCAGTGCAAGTGCTCCGCAATGCGTATTAGATGAGCCAATACGCTGCATTGCAGATGGTGAGGTGGTTGCTTATCGGCTTAATAAAGACTATCTGGAGTCAATATTTGACGCCGGCGGTGATAACAAAAAACTAAAATATTCAAACTCATTTTGTTTGGTTCGGCACGAATATAAGTCCGCACCTAATCCAGAGGAAGGTGCAAATAAGAATAAGCAAAACAAGCTAGTATTTTTTAGTCTGTATATGCATCTTTTGCCTTTCGATCGTTATCCTTTGCCGTCTGCGGATGTACCTAAGCCCAAAGTAACGATGATGGTTGGTGATTTTAATGCATACGAGGAGCTTCCTGTATCCAGCAGTATAGTTTCTTTAGGTAAGTTGGCTAAAGGTACCAAGCTGGAAATTTTAGATCAAAAGCCTATTGCTGATACCGATCGTATATATGCTAAAGGCAAGATCATTTCTGGTGATGTGAAACTAGGTTCTCAGAAAACAAAAGAGGTAGGCGGTGAAGTTTGGTTTGCTTATTTGAAGGGCGGTGAGCCGTATAAAAATAACGCTGGCGATAGAATTTGGACTGCTGATAAGGTGCCGGAACGGGAGCGCCCTAATTATTGGCAGGGGAAAGTGAAGGGGACAGTTGTTAATAAACTTCCTCTTTATGAGGCCCCCCTAGATGCAAGCAATGGAAAACCGGCAGGCGCTCCGCACGGCACTATGCAGTTGATTATGAATAGTGTCGTGGAATTCGACAGTCAGAAGGTACTTAATTTAGTACTAGGCACGTCAGTGAAGCGAATGGCTGAATGTACTTTGATAAGTGGCGATCTGGTTGCTGCTGGAAATATACCGCCTAAATTTTGGGCGTGTGTCGAAAATACGCCGGAAAACAATGTGTTGAAGTGGAATGTAACTGAGCCGGCGGCTGTTGATTCTGTTTTAAATGTTGGTGTCGGAATTAAGGCAGGAGATCCGGTAGGGTATCTAGGCCAAATAGAAAATATTACTGAGGCAGGAGATGTCAGCGAGAAATTTCAGGTTCATGTAGAGGTTTTTACTGCTGATGCAAGTGTTGAAGATTTTTTAAAGAATACTGCTGGTTTGAAAACTGGGAAGAAGTATTTGTCCGTGGTAAAAGGCACCTCCCTTAGGCTAAAACCACCAGCGGCGGGAGAAGTGATTCTCAAGGAGTCGCACGCTATCGATTTAAGCAAGATAGCAATTTATAAGGACTCGCAAGAGTGGTACGAGGTTAATGTCAAAGACGAAGGTCAAAGCGTGGCTGGATTGATAAAAAAAGCCGGCGCGCCGTTAATCTCGCAGCATGATTGGGAGAAGCTCGGTTTTCAAGTAGTTGAAGAGTCGAACGCCACTGCTGATGGTTTTCTCGATCCGAACGATATGCCCATTTTCTTCAAGAAATTGTTTGATAAGATCGATAAGGACAATAATAAAGAAATAGATGCTTCAGAGTTGGCTGATGCGTTGAAGGATACTGATACGCGCTCCCAATGGTCAAAGCTTGTCGCCAGGCACCCAACTGAGTGGAAAGATAAGGCTAATCAACCAAAATGGAGTCGGCTGGATGATATTTTGGCTCATTCGCCAAAACTAAAAGCCCATGAGAAAGAGAGGATCGATAATCTTATCTTCTGGGAGGAGCTATCTGGAAAGGCTTCACCTGAAACCAGTCTGGTTTGGCATTTTCATCCTATAGAGTTTGTCTCAGGGTTTACCTCCTCTGTTTCGGAGCTAATTTCTTTCGATCAAATGAAGAAAATGTTTCCGGACTCTTCTGAGGAAAAGCGTGAAGAGGTTAGGGGGGTATTTAATAAGTATGCTGATCGTTTTGAAATCAACACTGCACCGAAAATGGCACAATTTTTTGCCCAAGTTAAAACTGAGGTTGGTAGTGCGTTGGTAGGAAAAGTGGAAGATCTTTGGTATTCCGCTGAAGCTCTCAGATCTAAGTTTGGAAGATATTTTAATACCTATCCTGCCGAAGCAGAATTGTATGGGTATAAACGTATTACGATGGCGCAGTATAATGCGTTAAGTCCCGCGGCGAAAAGTGCCTATACGATTAGAAAGAATAAGGCTTATTCTCAGTTTCCCAATGAAGATGAGATAGCAAAGCGTATCTATTGCTGCAACTCGGCTCAAGGTGCATTTGTGTTGACTGCGGGTGGCTGCGAAGAAGGTAAAAAATATAAAGGTAAAGGATTTATACAGCTAACATGGAAGTCGAACTATCAGGCGGTAGAAGACCGCTTAAAACAAAAAATTCCTGAAGAAACCATTGAAATGGTTTCTAATCCAGATCAATTGCTGGATACGAAAATAGGGCTCTTATCGGCTATGGGATTTTGGGATGTGAATAATATAAATAATCTAGTCGCACCGGACACGGATTCCACTAATAAAATTACGGAAGTTGTTAACAAGCATACTGACAGCTATGGGGAGCGCAGAACTAATTTTACCGCTATCTATCAGGAGCTTAATAAGTGATTAGTTCAAAAAATGTTTTTGGGCTACAGATTTTTTTGTTTGCAACTTTTGCTAGTCAGTTCTCGTGGGCAGATCCGAGCGAAGTTATTCCTTCTCCAGAAAGAGTAAAAAAAGAGCTTGCTATAAATTTGATTCCCGGAATGGGGGCTCAAAAGCTTATAGTTGAAAGGAATGATAATGCATCACTTCCCGATAGGTTAGTTTTGCTTGCTGATGTGTCGGGGGGAAGAAAAGTTATCTTTAGCGCAAGCTCCGCATTGGCTAAAATTAACAATGCTTATTCACCTAATAGTTTTGATGGCTTTGAAGTGTCGGTTCTTCAAGGTGTTGATAAAACTATAAGTGTTGTGGACTCTCAGGCGGAAACTTATACGTTTAATTCAGACTCGCACGTTGTAGGAGATGTTGTGAGCTTGATTACCAAAAAAGAAGATGAGGTCATACATAATTTTAACCTTCAGTTTCAATATGATGCCGCTCGTAAAATCGTTGCGGTTAGTCAGCTTGTGTATACAGTTAATAATGACTCTTGTGATCGGTCTCTTAAGAGTGCCTATGTTTTACCTGTAAATGACTTGATTTCTAGATCTCTCGTGAGTTTTGATGGGGCTGGTGCATTTGAGTATCTTCAGAAGTTAAATTTTGAAATTCAAGAAGGTCGAATTAAGCGGCAGAAGCTCATGTCGTCATTTGTAGTGTCGACAGCTGATCAAGCACTAGCGGCATTTAAAGGGAATGACAAAAACAAACTAATCAAATCTATGGGGAGTCTTGTTGCCGATGGGGGCGATAGCGAATCGTGCGCGCCTGAGAGTTATATAGCTGAGGCTTACTACTACCCTGATAAAGTTAGTTGGTCTAACGATCTTGGTTTTTTGTTTGCTGAGGCTGGGTACTATGCGGAATCTGTTGAGCTGCTAAAAAAAGTCATTTCTGAAAATCCAGAAAGAACGGTCGCCTACTTAAATATAGCGGATGCTTACTGGGCTCTAAGTCGAAAGGAATTAGCGGCGGAGAGCTACAAGAAATATAGTTCTATGATGCAGCAGTCAGGTAAGGTTGCGAAAATTCCAAAGAGAGTTGTGGAACGATCTGGCTCTTGACTATCTGGGGGCGATTGGAGCAATACAGCTTCGATAATACCCAGCGCTCATTTGGTTCGAAGGGTTCCTGGGAAGAGCTGATCAAGGTTTATGGCGTGACGAAGAGGCAGTTGCAGTCGGAAAGTCCGTCAGTGAAAAGGATCGACTATGGGCAGCCTTAAATGGGTGATGATAGTCATGAGCCTGTTCGTTTCTGCCTATGCCTTGGCTGAGAACATTCAGATCGTCGGGGTTGGCGGGGACATGTTGACGCTGAAGGATAAGAAATGGAGCAGGCCTGTTCCGGAGTCTGCGGTCGCCTCGTTTACCGCGAATGGCAAAACTTTCCCCCTCTATGTTTCCGACGTTGGTACCGAAGCGCATGACAATTGGCTAAGCCCTGACAAAAAAACAGTGCTGCTTCTTCAGACTCTGTATGGCGTTGTCATTGGTCAAGAGGGCGAAGAAATTCCAACAGAGGAGACGGGTTGCGGTGTCATTTCGATGGAGACCGGTTGCGTACTGAGTCAGCACGTAGCCACGTTTTGCTACGGCAAGTGGGAGGGCAACCGATGGACTTCCGGTGAGGGGGAGGTTCTTGACCTTGCCTTGACGACACCATCTCCAACGGATTTGTTGAATCAAGTCTCAAGTATTGAGATGCCGCAATCCCGCGTGGAAGAACTCGAATTCAATCTTCGCACTATAAGTCCAGACGCCTATATGGCTTGTCACCCACCGGCGCGGAATGTTCAAGCTCTCAACGACCTGGCCTTCTACTTGGCCGAGGGCGGTAACGATGAGCTTGCACTGAAGTTTTATCGCGGCGTTGAGGCCGTCGGTAAGCGCACCGTGCTGATGTTGAACATCGCCGATTCACTCTGGCGCCTTGATCGCAAAGACGAAGCGCAGCGTTATTACAGCCAGTACCGCGACGCGATGAGCGCCGACGGCAAGGCGCAGAAAATACCTCAACGTGCAGTTGAGCGATCCGTTATTCAGGGAATGAAAAATTGAATATGTTTGTGCGCTTTATTGCGTTGTCCTTTGGATGCCTGTTTGCCTCTTTCGCTATGGCCGATGACGACTGCAAAGAGATCACCGTGAGCTCGCAGGTTGATCGCTGCGTGGAGGCGGCCCGTAAGGAAGCCGATGCACAGCTCAATATCAGCTACAAAAAACTATTGGCGCGCTTCGAGTCTCAGCAGCGGAGCGACCCGGAGCAGGGCAAGACGCTGGTTGCCATGGCCAGAGAATCCCAGCGCGCCTGGATCAAACTGCGCGACACCACGTGCCCGCTCGAAGCCACTGAAATTCAGCCCGGGATGGCTGCGCATGTCACGACCATCAACAACTGCATTGCCAGAGTAAGCCTGGAGCGTGCGGCTTATCTGGACACGATCATCGCTGATGAGCCGGGGAGTGTGGTTGATCTCAACAAGGTGTCCAGAACTGACGCCCATCGATTTGGCGATGTCGTGGCACGTTATGTCAGCACCTTTGGCAGCCCATGCCTGACGGTTCAAGTTCTGGCGCCTAACGGCGATTGGAGAGTGCTTTCCTCTAGGCAGTTTTGCAGTTTTGACGGCAAATCGTTTTGGTCGGGTTATACCGACGCGGGATTTGAGGGGCACGTATTTGCGGATGACGGTTTACACGTGACACTTAGCCTGACAGAGCTTCGTCCTATCGGCGAAAAGCGCCTCGCCTGTGTGATTCCGATTCAGAACGAGCAGATCAAAGAGCTGAAGTGCGGCGCATCCGAGCCCGGTGTCTCGAAGACTTTTGGACGGGTAGCTGAGCGCAGCGCCGGAGTATCCGGATCATGATCAAACTCAAGGCGTTATTTGAACTGGTCGCGGGTGCTTCTTTGGCTGCATTGCTGGTTCCTGCGCATGCCCAAGAAACCTGCAATCCCGACAGCTTTTCCAATCCCGATATGATCATTTGCGGTCAGCAGACTTTCGAAAAAGTCGACGCAGTGCTGAATGAGCAATACAAGAAAGCGCTGGTCAGTTTGGCGCCCGCCGACAAGAAGCAACTGACTGATGTGCAAAAGAAGTGGGTGCGCTTCAAAGAGGCGTATTGCGAGGATATCTATCAGTCGGCTTTACCCGGTGCAGAGGCGCCCATCGAAAGGCTTGCGTGTCTGGTGCAAACAACCAATGCCCGGTTGGGAGAGTTAATCGCTCTACAGACTGGGTTACCCCTGGACGGCTTTTACAAAGCTGCGTCGGTCATGGCGGGGCAGGATCGAGAGAAAGGTCTGGTGGCTTCGATGGAGCGATTGGGGGGTGACAACTTCGACGATCCGTTGTGGCGGCAGTACGTCGATGGGCACTGCGAAATGAGTGAGCGTGTGTTCCGGGAGGACATCGCTAACTGCGCAGTGCGAATGCGCTTTCAATTACCTCTTAATCGTTGAAGGAATGAACGGTTTGAAAACTGCCTCAATGTTCTTTGTTGCGTTGCTGTGTCTTTCTCCGCTTGCCGCCCATAGCGAAGTCTCAACGCGGGTTTCTTGCTTTCGCTCACTTGATGGAAAAAACATCAATTTCGAATTCAGAACCTATTTCGACACTGTCACTAAATGGGGCGGCGCAGGTGTCAGGTATAGCAAGTCGAAGAAAGCTATCCCCCTTGTCTATCGGAACACCGAGGACGAGGTCATGACTGAGGAAGGCCCTCATCAGTTCACGACGACGTGGGTAGAAGTTTCTGACGGTGTGGTGACTGGAGAATATGAGATGGCAACTCAGGGTGCGAGGGTGAATTCGATGCATTACAGGAATTACAAATCGGGCAAGCAGTACTCGTTCGATCAGGACATCACCATGGAGGCGACACCTGAGACCGGTTGCCGATGGTAAGAACGAATAGTTTCGAAAGGGGACTCAACGTCCCCTTTTTTCCGCCCGCGATTCAGCTACGGCTTGGCCTGATACTCCCGAAACTCAATGTGATCGAGCGTGCCTTCCACCATCAACCGCACGCCGTCCGCCATTCTGCTCAGACCCAGTGCCATCGAGCGGCGGGGGCCGTCGAGGTCGTCGGCCAGGTTGGCGGCGATGGCGCTGATGGACAGGAGGTCTTCGGAGGCGTTTGCCATGAGGGCTTCGGCGTCGGTGTCGGGGCAGAGGGCGAACAGGCCGCCCAGGCGTTTGGGGCGTGGGGCGCTGGGTTTGAAATGGTGGTCGAGAGCTCGTTCGGCGGCTTCGTGGAGTTTCTTTGAGTCTGGGAATTCGTAAGGGGAAACTTCTTCGTCAGTGAAGGTTGGGTCGATCATCGGTGTAAATCCTTTTGAGTTGGAAAGATTTGCTCCGGTTTTCGGACTTGCACATCCGGTCACCAATTTTGCGGTGACGGAAAGAGGTTATCGATGAACTCCGAGCACGCCTAGTTCATGGACAGCACCGCAGTTTGAAGGACATTTCCCAAGGATTTGCGAGGTAGAAGACAGAAAGATCGCGGCCTCCGGCGGCTCCTACAGGAATGTGTTTCTTCAGGTGTAGGACGGGGGATGGTGTGACGCGGAGCGTCACGGGAGGCATTCCCACGCGGAGCGTGGGAACGATCAGGTTCGGGAGTTGGAATTCGTGACTTGGTAGTCATCTGGCAGGAAAAGACCTACATCGTCTTCTATCAGTCTTGGATAGTGGCGAATTCGTCCGAATCCCTTACACTCCCCCGGCCGTTCATTTTCCTTTTGAGGCTGTGCGCATGAAATTTCGTTTTCTTCTGTGGATGCTGGGTCTGTTGATGGGTAAGGCCAGTCGGACAAATCCTGCGTTCCAGCAGCAGTTGGGTGACAAGGATCTGGTGTTTCAGCTGCAGACTCTGGACGGGAAGGTGGCGCGGCATTTCGTGGTCAAAGACCAGCGCATTACCAGCAAGTCTGGCGTGGTGGCGGAGCCGGCGTTTGCGATTGCGTTCAAGGACGCGGCGTTCGGGTTTGCCACGATGCAGGCGAAGAACAAGCAGCTGGCGTTCATGCAGGGGATTCAGGACAAGTCGATCCAGCTCAAGGGCAATCCGGCGCTGGTGATGTGGTTTCAGGGGTTGATGAAGTATTTGAAGCCGCGGAAGGCCAAGCCGAAGGCATAGGTCTTTTAGGTAGCTTGCCGGGGCGGTTCAGCCTCTTCAGCTATCCGGCTCAGGAGGCTCGGAGTCCAGCGAATTTTGAAGATATCCAGCCGTCTCGAAGTCGCCGAATGGATCGAAAGTCATGCGCTACGTTTCTGTGCACGCCTTTCCTGAAGGTAGCGCCCTTGGAGCGCGAGGATTTCAGATTTGCTCAGAACGCCTTTTCGCTTGAGGTTGACGAGCAACTGTTCGATGCCATCCAGTTCGACGACATCACCAGCCAAGCGGGTAATCCCCACGGCCATACGGCTCATGCCGTCACGTCTGGCCGTAACCTTGTTGTCTTTGGCTAGCTTGCGAACTTCGCTTGCAACGCTGACAGCATCTGTTCGGGTCATCGGAATTTCCTCTGTTTGCCGTCAAATCATAGCAGCGCGCTAGTTTGCTGTCGTTGCTGGCAAAGTGACCGAAATCTGTGCAACCAGGGCCCTATTTGCAATCAGAAAAAAGGCCCTGGTAGACGTTCCGAAGAGTGCTTTAAGCCTGGCTGAACTGCGAAGCCAGTTCACGCAGCAGCACTTCCGCCTCAAGCACTTTGCTGACCACATCATTGGCCTTATCGCGAGTCAGGCCAACACGCTCCAGTAGCGCATCCGGAATGTCTTCATCCGGGCCGGAGCCGATTCCGCGACTGCGCAGCAGGCGCACGGCCAGGCAGACGAGGTTCGGGTATTCGGCGTAGGCGCCGTCGTAGTTCGGGTCGTGCTGGAAGCGCAGGGCGGTGGCCAGTTCGTCCGGCATGTCCCAGTAGCGCATCAGCCAGGAGCCGATCTGTTCGCGGCTGATGCCCAGCAGGTGTTGCTCGACATAGCTGTGGCACAGGTGCGGGTTGACCTCCAGGTGGCGGCAGATCAGCGAGAAGTGCGGCGGGAACACGTGGGCCAGCAGCAGGTAGCCGAAGTTGTGCAGCAGGCCGGCGAGGTAGGTCAGGCCGGATTCCGGGCGCTGGGCACGCGGCATGGCGCGGGTCAGGCCTTCGATGACGGCGGCGGTGTAGATCGACTGCTGCCAGTACGGCGTGGTGTGTTGCGGGTGGTCTTTGGGCAGGCTCAGGGTCTTGCCGAGGGCCAGGCCCAGCGCCAGGTTGATCACCAGATCGAAGCCCAGCACGCGGACGATCGCGTCTTCCACCGAACGGATCTTGCCCGGCGAGGCGTAGTACGGCGACGCCGCCCAGCTCACCACTTGCGCGGCCAGTGCCGGGTCGGTTTCGACCACGCCGGTGATGTCGTCGATGGTGGCGTTGGGGTCGACGCGCAGCTTGATGATTTTTTGTGCGGTTTCCGCCAGCGGCGGAATCTCGATGGTCGCTTCCAGACGCTGCTGGATGCGCCGCGCGGTGAACGCCTGCACGGCCTGGGTGATTTCCTCGCGGTCATCGTCCGGGCGGTCGAGGTTCGGACGGATGCTGCTCAGGGCTTCGCCGAAGTTGGCGGCGCTGGCCTTGGTCAGCATGGTCTTGAAGTCTTCGCTGGCGATTTCCAGCAGCAGGCCCGGCTCGCCGGAGTTGATCAGCAACTTCGGCTCGCGCAGCAGGCCTTCTTCGTAGAGGCACGGCGAGCTGGTCAGCGCCGGCAGGCCCGGCAGCAGGCTCAGGCTGTGTTTGCCGAGCATCTTTTCCAGGCGCTCGGTGGACACGGCGGTCAGGCGACGGCCCGTCAGCTCGGCGAGGCGGTTGAGATCCAGCAACTGACTCTGTGGAAACAGCACCATCAGCGCACCGACCGCGTCGTCCAGCAACACCGCCTGCACTTTGCGCGAGGCATTGAGGCCGTGGTGGTCGAGCACTTCTTCGTAGGCGACGCCCAGCTTGTTGAGCAGCAGCCGAATAACAGACGGAGCGTGCGGTGATTCGGGGGCGAGAGCAGCTTCGGTCATGGTCTGTATCCGTTTTTGAAACAATTGCAGGAGTATAACCAGCTTGGTTGGAACGAGCTGTCAGAAACTGCGACGGTGCTCACACTTGGCCGTATTGCTGCCCGTGTCGCAGCCAGCGGTCGAGCAACGGGCTGACGTGGGTAGGCCAGCGTTCGAGCAAGGCCTGGGCGGCATCGCGCACGGCGGGCAGCAGATCGGCGTCGCGCATCAGGTCGGCGACCTTGAATTGCAGCAGACCGGTCTGGCGGGTGCCGAGCATTTCGCCGGGGCCGCGCAGTTCAAGGTCTTTTTCGGCGATGACGAAACCGTCGTTGGTCTCGCGCATGATGCCCAGGCGCTGGCGGCCGATCTGCGACAGCGGCGGATGGTAGAGCAGCACGCAATGGCTGACGGCGCTGCCCCGGCCGACCCGACCGCGCAACTGGTGCAGTTGCGCAAGGCCCAGGCGCTCGGGGTTTTCGATGATCATCAGGCTGGCGTTGGGTACGTCCACGCCGACTTCGATCACGGTGGTGGCGACCAGCAGTTGCAGGTTGCCGGCCTTGAATTCGGCCATGACGGCGGCTTTCTCGGCAGGCTTCATGCGGCCGTGGATCAGCCCGACCTTCAGCTCGCCGAGGGCGGCGGTCAGGTCTTCAAAAGTGGTTTCGGCGGCCTGACAGGTCAGCTCTTCGGACTCTTCGATCAGCGTGCACACCCAATAGGCCTGACGGCCCTCGGCGCAGGCGCTGCGCACCCGCTCGATGACTTCGACGCGACGGGTGTCGGTGACCAGCACGGTGTTGACCGGGGTTCGGCCGGGGGGCAGTTCGTCGAGGATCGAGGTGTCGAGGTCGGCGTAGGCGCTCATCGCCAGCGTCCGCGGAATCGGCGTGGCGGTCATGATCAGTTGATGCGGACACATGCGCCCGCCGACGCCTTTCTGCCGCAGCGCCAGACGTTGCTGCACGCCGAAGCGGTGTTGTTCGTCGATGATCACCAGCGCGAGGTTCTTGAACTGCACTTCATCCTGGAACAGCGCGTGGGTGCCGACCACCATCGGCGTGCCGCTGGCGATCTGTTCCAGCGCGGCGACGCGGTTCTTGCCCTTGAGCTTGCCGGCCAGCCAGGCCACGTCGATGCCCAGCGGTTCGAGCCAGCGCTTGAAGGTGATGAAGTGTTGTTCGGCGAGGATCTCGGTCGGCGCCATCAGCGCGACCTGATAGCCCGCCTCCAGCGCTTGCAGCGCGGCGAGGGCGGCGACCACGGTTTTGCCCGCGCCGACGTCGCCCTGAATCAGCCGCAGCATCGGCTCGTGCTGACTGAGGTCGTAGGCGATTTCGTTGCCGACTCGTTGCTGGGCGCCGGTCGGGTTGAAGCCGAGGTTGGCCAGGTATTTCGCCGGCAGCTTGGTGGCTTTCGGCATCGCCGGCGCGCGCAGGGAGCGCATGCTTTCGCGCAGGCGCTGCTGCGATAGCTGGTGGGTCAGCAGTTCTTCGAAAGCCAGGCGATGCTGGGCCCAGTGATGGCCGAGGGCGAGTTCGTCGACGTCGGCATCGGCGGGCGGGTTGTGCAGGTAGCGGATCGCGTCGGCCAGCGGCGCCAGTTGATAGTCGCGGGCCAGTTCGGTCGGCAGCCAGTCGGGCAGGGTGGCCGGCTTGAGCAGGGTCAGCGTCTGCATGCACAACTGGCGCAGACGGGCCTGGGTCAGGCCTTCGGTCAGCGGGTAGACCGGGGTCAGGGTTTCATCCACCGGCGGCGGCTCGTCGCCGTTGATGGCGCGGTATTCCGGGTGGTAGATCTCCAGCCCCGAGGCGCCGGGCCGGGCTTCGCCGTAGCAGCGAATCCGCGTGCCGCGCTTGAGACCTTCTTTCTGCGCGTTGCTGAAGTGGTAGAAGCGCAGGCTCAAGCCACCGGTGCCGTCCTGCAAGCGCACGACGAGGCTGCGGCGTCGGCCCATGACCACGTCGGCGCCGCTGACGGTGCCTTCGACCACGGCGTCCTGCCCCGGCCGCAACGCGCCGATCGGCACCACGCGGGTGCGATCCTGATAACGCAGTGGCAGGTGAAACAGTACGTCCTGGAGGTTTTCCAGGCCGACCTTGGCCAGTTTCTCGGCCATGGCTTCACCGACACCCTTGAGTGCGGTGACCGACACCTGCGACAGCTCCGTCATGACGCTGGCTTAACCGGCCGTGACCGGCGCGGCAGGCTTGGCGACCGAGCACAGGCGAATGGAGTCGGCGAGGATCTCGATGGCTTTCGGCCGTGGGAAGCTGGCGCGCCAGGCGATGGCCACTGTGCGGAACGGCACCGGTGCCGACAACGGACGCACTTCGATCACGCCCGGAGCGTAGTGATGGCTATCTACCGCCGACAGCGGCAGGATCGAGATGCCCAGGCCGGACGCGACCATGTGGCGAATGGTTTCCAGCGAGCTGGATTCGACCGTGGTGTGCTTGGCGCCGTCGTTGCCCTTGGTCAGGGTCGGGCAGGCTTCCAGCACCTGATCGCGGAAGCAATGGCCCTCGCCGAGCAGCAGCAGGCTCTTGTCGTTGAGCAGCGCGGCGTCGATGGATTCTTTCTGGGTCCACGGGTGCTGGGCCGGCATCAGGACGTAGAACGGCTCGTCGTAGAGTTGCAGGGTCAGCACGTCGGCTTCGTTGAACGGCAGGGCGATGATGATTGCGTCCAGCTCGCCGTTGCGCAGTTTGTCGCGCAGCACGTGGGTGAAGTTTTCTTCGATGTACAACGGCATCTGCGGGGCGACCCGGTGCAGTTGCGGAATCAGGTGCGGGAACAGGTACGGGCCGACGGTGTAGATCGCGCCGACTTTCAGCGGGGCGGTCAGCTGGTTCTTGCCGGCCTGGGCCAGTTCGCGAATGCCTTGGGCCTGCTCCAGCACTTTCTGCGCCTGGGCGACGATGCCTTCGCCGACCGGGGTCAGGCGCACGGCGCTTTTGCTGCGCTCGAAAATCAGCACACCGAGTTCGTCTTCAAGCTTTTTCACGCCCACCGACAGGGTCGGCTGGCTGACGTGGCAACGCTCGGCCGCGTGGCCGAAATGCTGCTCTTGGGCGAGGGTAACGATGTAGCGTAATTCTGTGAGAGTCATAGCAAGCGTCCATGAAGATGCGGGCCAAGCATACCGGCTGCAATCGATAGACGCACGTTATCAGACTGAGTGATGAATGCGACACCGGGCAATGCCGGTTTGCCGTGGATGGATAAGCGAAAGGCACCTTGCGGTGCCTTTTTGGCTGGATCAGGCCGGGCTTCGCGAGTGCGAATCAGCGGCGGCGCTCCAGCGAGTACACAAACGGCGCAACGATTTCGATCGCGCCATTGGTCAGCATGTCGGCCGGTGGCTTGGGCAGTGGCTGGGCGCGGCGGATCATTTCCAGGGTGGCCCGGTCCAGATCGGCGTTGCCGGAGCGGCCCACCAGTTCGAACGACAGCACGTTGCCTTCGCCATCGACCACGAAACGCAACCGGTTCAAGCCTTCCTTGCCCCGTGCCTGAGCACTGGCCGGGTACTTCTTGTACTTGGCCAGATGCGCGAGCAGGGTGCCTTGCCAGCTGGCCTTGGCGGCCAATTGTGCAGGCGACGGGCCCGGTGCAGGCTGGGCGGATTTCTCCGTCGGGGCCTGAGTCGGCTGGGTATCGGCCGGCTTCTCTTCGGACGGTTTCTCCTTCGGCGGATCGGGCAGTTTCTTCTCGATCGGCTTCGGCGGTTTGGGTTTCGGCTTGGGCTTCGGTTTCGGTACCGCGATCTCGGCTTTCGGCGCTTCGGCCAGTTTCGGGATCGGCAGTTCCTCAACCGGAGCCGGTGGCTGCGGTGGCGTGACGACTTTCGGCGGTGCAGGCGGTGGCGGGGCCGGAACCGGTGCCAGCTCGACCATCATTGCCTGCGGCGGCAATTCGATGGGCGGGCGGACGTTCCAGTTCAGCGCCAGCGCGATGGCCAGCGCGTGAACACCCAGCACCACGGCCAGGCTACCGCTGTAACGCGTCAGCTTATGGCGCGTGGTGATCATTTCTTGACTGCGCTCTCGAGCCCGACCAGACCGACCTTCAGGTAACCGGCAGCGCGCAGGTTATCCATCACGCTCATCAGGTCGCCGTAATCCACGCCTTTGTCGGCCTGGAAGAAGATCGTCGTGTCTTTCTTGCCCTGGGTCTTGGCGTCGAGGACGGCGCCGAGGGTTTCGGCTTTCACTTCGTCATCGCCAATGAACAGGCGCTGGTCAGCCTTCACGCTGAGGAACACCGGTTTCTCCGGCCGCGGCGCCGGTTTGGCGGTCGAGGCAGGCAGGTCAACCTTGATGTCCACGGTGGCCAGCGGCGCGGCCACCATGAAGATGATCAACAGCACCAGCATCACGTCGATGAACGGCGTGACGTTGATTTCGTGGTTCTCGGCCAGATCGTCGTCTGCGCCTTCTTTCAAATGCAGGCCCATGGCCGATTACCCCACTTTCACCATGTGCGGTTGCGAGCTGTTGCGCTCAGGCTGGTGGTCGAGGTCGCGGCTGACCAGCAGCAGCACCTGAGCCGACGCATCGGACACCTGAGCCTTGTAACCGGCGATGGAGCGGGCAAAGACGTTGTAGATGACCACGGCAGGAATCGCGGCAACCAGACCCAGTGCGGTAGCCAGCAGCGCTTCAGCGATACCCGGTGCTACGACGGCAAGATTGGTGGTCTGGGTTTTGGCGATGCCGATGAAGCTGTTCATGATGCCCCACACGGTACCGAACAGACCGACGAACGGTGCGGTGGAACCGATGGTGGCGAGGACGCCGGTGCCGCTGCTCATGTTGCGGCCACAGGCTGCGACCAGGCGCTCGAGGCGGAAGCTTACGCGCTCCTTGATGCCTTCTTTTTCGCGGGCGTTGGTCGACAGGCGCATTTCTTCCAGCGCGTCGTGTACCAGCAGGTTGGCGAGGGTGCCTTCCTTCGCGGCGGTGGCGCTGGCCTCTTTGAGCGTGGCGGCTTTTTTCAGGGCGGCAATCTCGCCGCGCAGACGACGCTTGGCGCCCATCAGCTCGAAGCCCTTGGCGATCCAGATGGTCCAGGTGATGATCGAGGCGATGGCCAGGCCGATCATCACGGCTTTAACGATCACGTCGGCGTTCTGGTACATGCCCCATGGCGACAGGTCGTGGGCCATGCCCAGGGTGTTGTCGGCTTCAAGGACTTCCGGCGCGTCGGCGGCGCTGGCGTCTACGGCCTGCACCGGGTCGGTCGCGGCAGGTGCGGCGGCCGGAGCGCTTTGCTCGGTGGCAGCTGGCGCGGCCGGGGCTTGTGCGTCAGCGAATGCGGCGACCGGCGCCAGCATCAGGCTGACCAGCAGGGCAGCCACGGCGCTCCAGGCGCGAGGTCGGTTGGTTGGCGAAGCGGAGTTTTGAATGCGTGTCATGCTGGCCGGACCTGAGATAGAAAAACGGTGATGCTCTTCCAGGCCTCGTGAGGCCGAGAACAAAAGTGGCATGCATTATTGCAAGTAATTCTTGTTAACAAAAGTAATAGAGTTGCTTTTTTTCCTTGATTGCTAGCCGCTCGTCCCTTGCCGAGGCTAGTCTGTCGCTTTCCGATGGGAGATTTTTGATGTCCGCGCCTTCTGTTTTGATCGCCGGTTGTGGTGATGTCGGCAGTCGTCTGGCCACGCAATTGCTGGCTGCCGGCTTCCAGGTCTACGGCCTGCGCCGTGATATTTCACGTTTGCCGGACGGCGTTATCGGTGTGGCCGGTGACTTGTTCAATGAGGATTGCCCCGAGACCTGGCCGGTGGGCGCTATCGATTACCTGGTGTATAGCGCGGCGGCCACCGATCACGATGAAGCCGGTTATCGCGCGGCGTATGTGCAGGGTTTGCAGCATGTGCTGGGTTGGCTGAACGATTACGGTCAGGAGCCTGAGCGGCTGCTGTTCGTTTCCAGCAGCAGTGTTTACGGGCAGCAGAACGGCGAATGGGTCGATGAAAAATCCGAAACCGTCGCTGCGGGTTATTCCGGTCGGGTGATGCTGGAGGCCGAGCAGGTTGCGCTCAACAGCGGCATTCCCGCGAGCATCATGCGCCTGACCGGCATTTACGGCCCCGGCCGTGAGTGGTTGCTGACCCAGGTGCGGCGTGGTTATCGGGTGGCGATCGATCCGCCGCTGTATGGCAATCGCATCCATGCCGATGACGCGGCGGGATTGATGGCTTTTCTGCTGGAAGCAGCTCGCAAAGGCGGGGCGCTGGATGACATCTATATCGGCGTGGACGATGCGCCTGCGCCGCTGGCCGAGGTGGTGGCCTGGTTGCGTGAGTATCTGGGGGTCACCGAATGGTCGGAAGACGAGAGCGTACGTCGCACCGGCAGCAAGCGTTGCAGCAATGCCAGGGCGAAGGCGCGGGGTTGGGTGCCCAAATATCCGAGTTATCGCGAGGGGTATGCCGCGATTCTTGAGGGGCGCTGCTGACTTTCGTCATTGCACAGTAAATGTGGGAGCGGGCTTGCTCGCGAAGGCGTCGTGTCAGGCG
>NZ_JBQEQB010000015.1:101826-140299 GCF_052046055.1 Pseudomonas sp. 22082 | reverse complement strand
CCCCCCCCCCCCCCCCCCCCCCCCCCCCCCCCCCCCCCCCCCCCCCCCCCCCGCTCCCACATTCGATTTACTGTGTTTTCAAAGGTGCGTTACTGCTTCTCGAGCAACCACTTGCGCTCACCCGGGGTGAACTGCGGTTGTTCATCCGCCAGTGCCGTGTTCACGGCCTGCAGGATTTCCAGCTCTTTGCCCTTGCGCACAAAGATCCAGTTGTTGCCCTGGCCGTTCTGCTGCAACCACATGCTGTCGTTGCCGCTGCTCATCGACGCGCAATCGCCTGCGAGGCACAGCGCATAACGATCGGCACCCGGCAGGCCGGAGACTTGGCCGTCAGCCTGGAACTGCACGGTGGCGCCTTCGCCCTGGCCGCTGGTGATCGTCCAGTTGCCGCCCAGATAAGCGGAATACAGCGCGCGTTCGAAGCTGGCGCCGATCGGTGCGCCCTCCGGCACCGGAATTTGCGCGCGGTCGAAGACCTGTTCCGGTTCGTTTTCATTGGCGACTTGGTGCAGTTGGCCGCCGTCACGTTTCAGCTCGCTGGCGGAGCTGCCATAGAAGTCGACTTTCCAGGCGCCGGACTGTTCGCCGAGCAAGCGACCTTCGACGTTTTCGAAACCGTTGGTGTAGCGGGCCTGACCGGCCTTGGTGTTGACGTCCCACTCCAGGTTCGGGCCGTAAGCCTGAAGCGCTTCGCGCAGGGGGCCGCCCTTGGCAGCGGCATCGATGGCGACCTGATTGATCCAAGTGCCGCTGATGTCACGGTCGGCAGGGTTGCTGGCGCAACCGCCGAGGAAAATGGCGAGCAGCGAGAGAGCAAGCGCTTTGCGCATGGTGGAATCCTTTCAAAACCTTTTCTTTACCGCAGAGCAGTCGGCGCGGCGTGAGGCCGCGCCGTGCGCATTACTCGATGACCAGAATGGCATCCATTTCAACCTGCGAACCCTTTGGCAGGGCTGCCACGCCGATGGCGGCGCGCGCCGGGTACGGCTGGTCGAAGTACTTGCCCATGATCTCGTTGACCTTGGCGAAGTGGCTCAGGTCGGTGAGGAAGATGTTCAGCTTGACGATGTCCTTGAACGAACCACCGGCGGCTTCGGCCACGGCTTTCAGGTTCTCGAACACCTGGACGGTCTGGGCTTCGAAGCCTTCGACCAGTTCCATGGTTTTTGGATCGAGGGGAATCTGACCCGACATGTAAACGGTGTTACCGGCCTTGATCGCTTGGGAGTAAGTACCGATAGCGGCCGGGGCCTTGTCGCTGGTGATAACAGTCTTGGTCATGTATGACTCCTTGTAATGTTTGAGTTATGCACGCATGCGGGTGATGCGGATCACCCCGGTCAGGGCGCGCAGTTTCTTGATCACGCGGGCCAGGTGCACACGGTCGTGGACGCTGACCACCAACTGGACAACGCTGATGCGGCCATCGCGTTCGTCCATGCTGATTTTCTCGATATTGCCGTCGGCTGCGTTGACGCTGCTGGCCAGCAGGGCGATCAGGCCGCGCTGGTGTTCCAGCTCGACGCGCAGTTCGACGTTGAATTCGCCGGTGACATCCTTGGCCCACGAGAGCTGGATGCATTTTTCCGGGTTGTGGCGGATTTCGCTGATGTTGCGGCAGTTGTCCAGGTGCACGACCATGCCTTTGCCCGCCGACAGGTGACCGACAATCGGGTCGCCCGGGATCGGCGTACAGCATTTGGCATAGCTGAGAACCAGGCCTTCGGTGCCGCGAATCGCCAGCGGACCTTCCGGGCTTGGCAGTTGTTCGCCTTCGCCGAGCAGGCGGCGCGCCACGACATAGGCCATACGGTTGCCCAGTCCGATGTCTTCGAGCAGGTCTTCGATCAGTTCGAGGCGGTACTCGGTGAGCATCGCCTTCACGCGTTCGGCCGGAATCTGTTCCAGCGCGCTGTCGAAGCCGTTGAGCACCTTGTTCAGCAGGCGTTCGCCGAGGCTGATGGATTCGGAGCGGCGTTGCAGTTTGAGCGCATGGCGGATGTGGGTCCGCGCCTTGCCGGTGACCACGAAGTTGAGCCACGCCGGGTTCGGCCGTGCGCCGGGAGCGCTGACGATCTCGACCGTGGAGCCGCTTTGCAGCGGTTCGGACAGCGGTGCGAGACGACGGTTGATCCGGCAGGCGATGCAGCTGTTGCCGACGTCGGTGTGCACCGCGTAGGCAAAATCGACCGCCGTGGAGCCTTTGGGCAGCTCCATGATCCGGCCTTTGGGCGTGAACACGTAGACCTCGTCCGGGAACAGGTCGATCTTCACGCTCTCGATGAATTCCAGCGAGTTGCCGGCGCGTTGCTGCATTTCCAGCACGCCCTTGACCCACTGACGGGCGCGGGCATGGGTGCCTTTCGGCTGCTCGTCGCCGCTGGATTTGTACAGCCAATGGGCGGCGATGCCGTTGTTGGCCATCTCTTCCATTTCACGGGTGCGGATCTGGATCTCGATCGGTACGCCGTGCATGCCGAACAGCGTGGTGTGCAGCGACTGATAGCCGTTGGCCTTGGGGATAGCGATGTAATCCTTGAAGCGCCCCGGCAACGGTTTGTACAAATTATGTACGGCACCCAACACGCGGTAGCAGGTATCGACCTTGTCGACGATGATCCGGAACGCGTAGACGTCCATGATCTCGTTGAAGGCCCGACGCTTGCCGCGCATTTTCTTGTAGATGCCGTAGAGGTGTTTCTGGCGACCGCTGACTTCGCCCTGGATGCCGTCGATGGCGAGGCAGTGGCCAAGGGATTCTTCGATCTTGTTGACGATTTCCTTGCGGTTGCCCCGGGCGCGTTTGACCGCCTGGTAGATCCGCGCGGAACGCATCGGATGCATGGCCTTGAAGCCGAGGTCTTCGAACTCGATGCGGATCGCGTGCATGCCCAGCCGGTTGGCGATGGGTGCGTAGATCTCGAGGGTTTCCTTGGCGATGCGTCGGCGTTTTTCGCCGGACAGCACTTCCAGCGTACGCATGTTGTGCAGACGGTCGGCGAGCTTGACCAGGATCACGCGAATGTCGCGTGCCATGGCCATCGCCATCTTCTGGAAGTTTTCCGCCTGGGCTTCAGCCTTGGTTTCGAAGTTCATCTGGGTCAGTTTGCTGACCCCGTCGACCAGTTCGGCCACGGTTTCACCGAACTGCGCTTGCAGCGCTTCTTTGGCGATACCGGTGTCTTCGATCACGTCATGCAGCATCGCAGCCATCAGGCTCTGATGGTCCATGTGCATGTCGGCAAGAATATTCGCCACGGCAAGAGGATGCGTGACATACGCCTCGCCGCTGCGGCGGCGTTGGCCGTCGTGGGCTTGTTCGGCGTAGAAATACGCTCGGCGGACCAGGTTGACCTGGTCGTTGCCGAGGTAGGTCGATAAGCGATCGGCGAGGGCGTCTATGCTCGGCATGATGTCTCCTGCCGTAAGCTGTGATCCCGCGCCGTGCTACGTCGACCAGGCATAGGCTTAGACGGCCTCGTTGGACTCGTCCTCGAACGCAGCGAAGACCGGGTCTTCGTGGACGATTTCCTGCTCGGCGATGAACTCGTAGCTCATCAGGCCTTCAGCGATTTCACGCAGCGCAACTACGGTCGGTTTGTCGTTTTCCCACTGAACCAGGGGCTCTTTGCCGCCGGTGGCCAGTTGACGGGCACGCTTGGTAGAGAGCATGACCAGCTCAAAGCGGTTTTCCACGTGTTCTAGGCAGTCTTCAACGGTTACGCGGGCCATGGTATTCCTCGGAGCGAATGCAATATGCGCGCTGCCCGGTTGGGCGAGCGGACTCAACAGTTTAAAAAATCACCAGCGATTAGGGAAGCGTTGATTTTTTGACCAGACTCTTCAACGCGCTGCAAGTGCCAATGTAAAGCCCTTGCAGCGGTTTTGGGAAGTGCTGTTTCAGCCGAGCAATTCAGCCAGCAATTTGCCGAAACGCACTTGCTGACGTTTCTGTTGCAGCTGATTGGCGCGGAAAATCGCCTTCAGATCGTCCAGCGCGTGGGCGAAATCGTCGTTGATGATCAGGTAGTCGTACTCGACATAGTGGCTCATCTCGCTGACCGCTTCACGCATCCGGCCGTCGATGATGTCGTCGCTGTCCTGGCCACGGTTGGTCAGGCGCTGGTGCAGGGCCTGCAGCGATGGCGGCAGAATGAAGATCGAACGGGCCTGCGGCATCAGCTTGCGCACTTGCTCGGCGCCTTGCCAGTCGATTTCCAGAATCAGGTCGTGGCCTTCGTCCAGGGTCTGCTGCAGGCGGCTTTGCGAGGTGCCGTAGAAGTTGCCGAAGACTTCGGCGCGTTCCAGGAAGTCGCCGTGCTCACCCATCTTCACGAACTCTTCGCGGGTCACGAAGTGATAGTTCACGCCGTCCACTTCGCCCGGGCGCATGGCGCGGGTGGTGTGGGAAATCGAGACGCGGATTTCCGGATCGGCGTCGGTCAGGGCCTTGACCAGACTGCTCTTGCCCGCGCCCGAGGGGGCGGAAATGATGTACAGGGTGCCGGTGCTGTGGGTCATGTCGGGGGTAGCCTTACTCAATATTCTGCACTTGTTCGCGCATCTGCTCGATCAACACCTTGAGGTTGACCGCCGCCTGGGTGCTGCGCGGGTCGAAGGCCTTGGAGCCCAGTGTGTTGGCTTCGCGGTTGAGCTCCTGCATCAGGAAGTCCAGGCGCCGGCCGGCGGCACCGCCGGACTTGAGCACCCGGCGAACTTCGATGATGTGGGTGCTCAGGCGATCCAGTTCTTCGGCCACGTCGCTCTTTTGCGCGAGGATGACCATTTCCTGTTCCAGGCGCTGCGGGTCCAGTTCGGCCTTCATGTCGGCGAAACGGTCGAGGACTTTCTGGCGCTGGGTGGCGAGCATCTGCGGAACCAGTTCGCGCAGGGTCACCACATCTTCCTCGATGGAGGTCAGGCGATCGTTGATCAGGCGGGCCAACTCCGCGCCTTCGCGCTCGCGGCCGGCCTTGAGGTCTTTCAGGCCTTGATTGAACAGGGCCAGCGCCTCGGCGTTCAGCGCCTGCGGGTCGGTGGCGTCGGCGACCAGTACGCCTGGCCAGGCCAGCACTTCCAGCGGGTTCAGCGCGGCCGGGTTCTTGATCAGGCCGGCGACGGTTTCGGCCGCGGCGACCAGTTGTGCAGCGCGCTCGCGATCCACCTGCAGCGGCTTGCCGGTGCTTTCCTCGGTGAAGCGCAGGGTGCATTCCAGTTTGCCGCGCGACAGGCCCTGGCGCAGGGCTTCGCGGACAGCGCCTTCGAGGTCGCGAAACGACTCCGGCAGGCGCAGGTGGGGTTCCAGGTAACGGCTGTTGACCGAGCGCAGTTCCCAGCTCAGGGTGCCCTGGACGCCGGCTTTTTCGACGCGGGCGAAGGCGGTCATGCTGTGCACCATGGGGTGACCTCGCGATACAGATCGGCGCGAATTGAAGCTCCGCAGCTCGATATCAATGAATTTAAGCCGACTGGCAGCAAAGGCGCAGGATTGTAGCGCAGTGCGGCAGATGCGCCCAAACACACGGTGTGACAAAGGGCTGCAGGCCGTCGGCAATGCGCGTTTCAGGGCCTTCGGTCGTCGGCCGGATTTTTTAACGAGTGCCCAGGCGCGGTGCGCGGCTCTATAATGGTCCGCAGTTTTCCGTCCCCAGTACAGGTATCTCCTATGAAACGTCCAAGTGGTCGCGCTGCCGATCAGCTCCGCTCGATCCGCATTACCCGCAACTACACCAAACACGCCGAGGGATCGGTACTGGTCGAATTCGGTGATACCAAAGTCATCTGCACCGTCAGCGTCGAAAACGGCGTGCCGCGTTTCCTCAAAGGCCAGGGCCAGGGTTGGCTGACCGCCGAATACGGCATGCTGCCGCGCGCCACCGGCGAGCGTAACCAGCGTGAAGCCAGCCGTGGCAAGCAGGGCGGTCGTACCCTGGAAATCCAGCGCCTGATCGGCCGCTCCCTGCGCGCCGCGCTGGACATGTCCAAGCTGGGCGACGTCACCCTGTACGTCGACTGCGACGTGATCCAGGCCGACGGCGGTACCCGCACTGCGTCGATCACCGGCGCCATGGTTGCGCTGGTCGATGCACTGAAAGTGATCAAGAAGCGCGGCGGCCTGAAAGGCGGCGACCCGCTCAAGCAAATGATCGGTGCTGTTTCCGTGGGCATGTACCAGGGCGAGCCGGTGCTGGATCTGGACTATCTTGAAGACTCTGCCGCCGAGACCGACCTCAATGTGGTGATGACCAGCACCGGTGGTTTCATCGAAGTGCAGGGCACCGCCGAAGGCGCGCCGTTCCAGCCTGAAGAGCTGAACGCGATGCTGGAGCTGGCGAAGAAAGGCATGAACGAGATCTTCGAACTGCAAAAGGCTGCACTGGCCGACTGAGCAGGTTCGTAACCCGCAAGGAGGACGCAATGAGTGGTGAGCAAGAGTTGCTGCCCAAACCGAGCCAGGAGGTTCGCCAATGGGCCATGTTTTGTCACTTGTCCGCCTTGCTGGGGATCTGGATTCCGTTCGGTACGCTGATCGGGCCGCTGGTCCTGTGGCAGATGAAGCGCGAGACCGATCCGTTCATCGACGCCCAGGGCAAGGAAGCGCTGAATTTCCAGATCACCGTGGCGATCGCTTCGATGATCTGTTTCGTGCTGATGCTGTTGCTGATCGGGTTCGTGCTGTTTGGCCTGCTGGCCATCGCGGCGCTGGTGTTGACGATTATCGGTGGTGTGAAAGCCAACGAAGGTTTCCCGTATCGCTATCCGTTCACTTGGCGGTTGATCAAATAGCATCCGGCCGCAAGGTGCATGTTGGAATAATCATTCCGCATATTTAAAAGCCCTGACTTGCCAGGGCTTTTTTGCAACTCAATAAGCCTGTAATGCTTGTAGGAATAATCTTTCTGCGATGAATGGTAGATGGTATTTAATATATTCATCAGCCTTACATTTTTAGTCACAAGTACGATGCCTTTATGTTGTCGAAGAACATTGGCAGCATGACTTTATGCTTGGTATGGTTGTCGCACGTTATATTCCTTCAGAAATATTTCGATATGTTCAAGCCATCGAAGGCTTTTGAATTCCAGTGTTTCCGGTGTTGAAAAGTTCGCCGGTTCATGAGGCGTATCCAGGGAAAGTTCGCCTCTGAATATATAGCCAAGAATAATCCAGATGATTCAGCTCGATTTCTACGGCACGCTCGTGGCCGCTTCACTCGTACTTCTGCTGGGGCGTGGCCTTGTTGCCCGTGTTGGTGTACTGCGCAATTTCAATATTCCCGAACCCGTTGCGGGTGGTTTGCTGGTTGCGCTGGTTCTTCTGGTATTGCGAGCGCTTGATATAGAAGTTCGTTTCGATACCTCATTGCAGACACCGCTCATGCTGGCGTTTTTTGCCACTATCGGTCTGAGTGCCGATTTCGCCAGTCTCAAGAAGGGCGGTCGCGTAGTCGGAATGTTCTTGTTAGCGGTCATCGGCCTTCTGATTCTGCAAAACGCCATGGGTATCGGACTCGCAAAAGTGCTTGGCCTTGATCCGCTGATGGGGCTGCTGACGGGGTCGATTACCCTGGCGGGCGGTCACGGTACCGGCGCTGCATGGGGTGCGGTATTCAATGAAAAATACGGCCTGGCCTCCGCCTCGGAACTGGCGATCGCCTCTGCGACGTTCGGTCTTGTGCTGGGTGGTCTGATAGGCGGTCCGGTTGCTCGTTTACTCATCAAGCGTGTGGAAGTGCCTGGCTGCAACGCCCAGGCGCCGCAAAGCCTGCCACGGGGCTTCGAGCAGCCGAACAAAGAGCGCTCGATCACGCCATTTTCCTTTATCGAAACCCTGGCTCTGATCGCGGTCAGCTTGCTGGCGGGTAATCTTCTTAATGGCCTGCTTCACGGCACGGCATTCGAATTGCCGACGTTCGTTTGCGTGCTGTTCGTGGGCGTGGTGCTGCGCAACGGTCTTTCAGCGCTGGGGTTGTATCAGGTGTTTGAACGTGAAGTCTCGGTGTTGGGGAATGTCAGCCTTTCGCTGTTTCTGGCGATCGCCCTGATGTCGCTCAAATTGTGGGATCTGGCGGCGTTGGCGTTGCCGATCTTCATCATTCTGGCTGTACAGGCGCTGGTCATGGCGCTGTTCGCGATCTTTGTGACGTTCCGGATGATGGGCAGTAACTACGATGCTGCCGTACTGGCGGCGGGGCACTGCGGTTTTGGTCTCGGTGCCACGCCGACTGCCATCGCTAACATGCAAGTGGTTACGCAACGCTATGGGCCTTCGCAGATCGCGTTTCTGGTCGTACCGATGGTGGGGGCGTTCTTCATCGACATTATTAATGTCATCGTGATCAAGCTGTATCTGATGCTGCCTTTCTTCGCCGTCATCTGAGTTCGATTTCACTTCGAACGCAGACAAAAAAATGCCCGTATCTTGTGATACGGGCATTTTTTCAACTACGAAACTGCGCTTAGATGGTCAGCGTCCAGTCGTAGTCGACGATCAGCGGCGCATGCTGCGAGAACCGTGGCTGACGTGGCAGGCGTGCGCTGCGCACGAAGCGCCGCAGCCCTGGAGTCAGGATCTGGTAGTCGAAGCGCCAGCCCAGATTCAGCATCTCGGCCTGTTCGTTGTCCGGCCACCAGCTGTACTGGTTACCTTCGCGGCTGACTTCGCGCAGGGCATCTACGTAGCCCATGTTGCCGACAATCTCGTCCATCCAGGCGCGTTCCGGCGCCAGGAAACCCGGGGATTGCTGGCTGTCGCGCCAGTTCTTGATGTCGAGCTTCTGCTGCGCGACGTACAGCGAGCCACAATAAATGTACTCGCGACGTTTGCGCCGCTGTTTGTCCAGGTACTTGCCGAAATCGTCCATGAGCTTGAACTTCTGGTTCAAGTCCTCATCGCCGTTCATCCCCGAAGGAAGCAGCAAGGTGGCAATACTGACTTTGTCGAAATCTGCTTGCAGGTAGCGCCCGTAGCGGTCGGCCGTCTCGAATCCGAGACCGCTGATGACAGCCTTCGGTTGCAACCGCGAATACAAAGCCACGCCACCTTGGGCAGGGACTTCAGCATCGCAGGCATAAAGGAAGTAGCCATCCAGTTGGAAGGCTGGGTCGTCCAGTTCAAAGGCGGAGGCACGGGTGTCCTGCAGGCAGATGACGTCGGCATTCTGTGCCTGCAGCCAACTGAGCAAACCACGCTCGACTGCAGCCTGAATACCATTGACGTTCACACTGATGATCCGCATAAATGGCCCCAAAAATCGCGTGCGTGTATGATACACGGCGTCAAGCTAATTAGCTAAATCCGTGGTATTTGGGGTTTTTTTCATGCAAGCGTATCAGCGCGATTTCATTCGTTTTGCCATCGATCGCGGCGTTTTGCGCTTCGGTGAGTTCACCCTGAAGTCCGGGCGCACCAGTCCTTACTTCTTCAATGCCGGCCTGTTCAACTCGGGTTCGGCCCTGGCGCAGCTCGGTCGTTTCTATGCCGCAGCCATCGCCGAGAGCGGCATTCCGTTCGACGTGCTGTTCGGCCCGGCCTACAAAGGCATCCCGTTGGCGGCAACCACTGCCGTGGCGCTCGCCGAGCACCACAACCGTGACCTGCCTTGGTGCTTCAACCGCAAGGAAGCCAAGGCCCACGGCGAAGGTGGCAGTCTGGTCGGCGCACCGTTGACCGGTGAAGTGCTGATCATTGACGACGTGATCACCGCGGGCACCGCGATCCGTGAAGTGATGCAAATCATCGCTTCCCAGGACGGCGCCAAGGCCGCCGGCGTGCTGATCGCTCTGAACCGTCAGGAGCGCGGTAACGGCGAGCTGTCGGCAATCCAGGAAGTCGAGCGTGATTTCGGCATCCCGGTCATCAGCATCGTGTCGCTGAACCAGGTGCTGGAATTCCTGGCTGACGATCCGCAGCTCAAGCAGCACCTGCCAGCCGTTGAAGCCTATCGCGCCCAGTTCGGCGTCTGATCGCAGCTTCAGGCAAAAAAAGACCCCGCTCAGCCAGGCTGAGCGGGGTCTTTTTGTTTGCGCGAGCGCTTACGGACGCTTGCGATTGCTGATCAGCGTACCCACACCGGTATCGGTGAAGATTTCCAGCAGGATCGCGTTCGGTACACGGCCGTCGATGATCAGCGAGCTGCCCACGCCGCCCTGAACCGCTTCCAGTGCACAGCGGATCTTCGGCAGCATGCCGCCGTAGATGGTGCCGTCGGCGATCAGGTCGTCGACCTGCTGGGTGCTCAGGCCGGTCAGTACGGTGCCCGACTTGTCCATCAGGCCGGCGATGTTGGTCAGCAGCATCAGCTTCTCGGCTTTCAGTGCTTCGGCAACCTTGCCGGCCACCAGGTCAGCGTTGATGTTGTACGACTCGCCGTTCTCACCCACGCCGATCGGCGCGATCACCGGGATGAAGTTGCCTTTGACCAGCAGGTTCAGCAGTTCGGTGTTGATCCCGACCACCTCGCCCACATGGCCGATGTCGATGATTTCCGGCTGGGTCATCTCCGGGGTCTGGCGGGTGACGGTGAGCTTCTTCGCACGAATCAGCCCGGCGTCTTTACCGGTCAGGCCGATGGCGCTGCCGCCGTGACGGTTGATCAGGTTGACGATGCTTTTGTTGACCTGACCGCCCAGGACCATCTCCACTACGTCCATGGTCGCGGCGTCGGTGACGCGCATGCCGTCGACGAAGTGGCTTTCGATCGACAGGCGCTTGAGCAGATCACCGATCTGCGGGCCACCGCCGTGCACGACCACCGGGTTGATGCCCACGGCCTTCATCAGCACGATGTCGCGGGCGAAGCCGGTTTTCAGCTCCTCGCTTTCCATCGCGTTGCCGCCGTATTTGATCACCAGGGTCTTGCCGACGTATCGGCGGATGTAAGGCAGCGCTTCGGACAGGACCTTGGCAGTGTTGGCGGCGGCATCGCGTTCGAGGGTCATTCAGGGCTCCGGGTGAATCAGCAATCAGAACGGTAGTTGGAGATCAGGTGCAACGCGTTTCAGTTGGGCATGGAACACAGCCTTGATGCGCTGCAATTCAGCCTCGTCATCGGCCTCGAAGCGCAGCACCAGCACCGGTGTGGTGTTGGACGCGCGCACCAGGCCCCAGCCTTTGGCGTAGTCGACCCGCACGCCGTCAATGGTGGTCAGGTCGGCGCCTGGGCCCCACTGCGCATCGTGCAGTGCATCAATGATGCTGAATTTGCTCTCTTCGGTCACATGGATATTGATTTCCGGCGTGGAAATATCGTTCGGGAAGGTCGCGAACAGCTCCTCCGCCGAAGATTTTTCCTTGCTGAGGATTTCCAGCAGCCGTGCGGCGCTGTAAATGCCGTCGTCGAAACCGAACCAGCGTTCCTTGAAGAAAATGTGCCCGCTCATTTCGCCGGCCAGCAGTGCGCCGGACTGTTTCATTTTCTTTTTGATCAACGAGTGACCGGTCTTCCACATTAGCGGCCGACCGCCATATTCCTTGATCAACGGGATCAGGCGACGGGTGCATTTGACGTCGAAGATGATCTCCGCGTCCGGGTTGCGCGCTACCACGTCACGGGCGAACAGCATCAGCAGACGGTCCGGGAACACAATGGTGCCGGTGTTGGTCACCACGCCGACGCGGTCGCCGTCGCCGTCGAAGGCCAGGCCGATGTCGGCGTTGGTTTCCTTGACCTTGGCGATCAGGTCGACGAGGTTTTCAGGCTTGCCCGGGTCCGGGTGGTGGTTCGGGAAGTTGCCGTCGACTTCGCAGAACAGCGGGATGACTTCGCAGTTCAGCGCTTCGATCAGCTGCGGGGCGATCACGCCGGCCGCGCCGTTGCCGCAGTCGACCACGACTTTCAGGCGGCGGGCCAGTTTGATGTCCTGGACGATTTCGGTGGTGTAGCGGTCGAGGATTTCGACCTGGGTCACGCTGCCCGTGCCGCTGCTCAGGTTGCCGGTCTTGATACGCTCATGCAAAACCTGAATCTGTTCATTGGCGAGGGTGTCGCCGGCGATCACGATCTTGAAGCCGTTGTAGTTCGACGGGTTGTGACTGCCGGTGAGCATCACGCCGGATTTGCCGGCCAGCACATTGGCGGCGTAGTACAGCGCCGGGGTCGGCACCAGGCCGACGTCGCTGACATGGCAGCCGCTTTCGGCGATGCCGCGAATCAGCTCTGCGACCAGTTCCGGGCCGGACAGACGGCCGTCACGACCGACGGACACGTTCGGTTCGCCTTGGGCCAGGCTCTGGGAGCCGATGGCGCGACCGATCCAGTAGGCGGTTTCGCCATTGAGGAATTCCGGCACGGTGCCGCGAATGTCGTAGGCGCGGAAGATGCTGTCGGGAAGCTTCGGGGCGACTTGGGCGGGGGTGCTCATCTGCGAAAATGCTCCATCTCGAAAGTGGCTGGACACACCGACGACTATTCGACGGCAAGCTCAAACTGAAGGGTATGACGGCGGTTTTCACAGAGAGTTCGTGGTGTGAAAGGGCCATGACGCCTTGTACGGCGTGGCTTTGGCCTGTCAATGCCTTGATTTTCAGCGGTAAAGCTTGCAGATGAATCTGCGTATTTTTATGGCGAGAGAGCAGGCTCCCTCGCCACAAAACCAATCACTTGGTGCCGGAATGGCCGAAACCGCCAGCGCCGCGTTCGGTTTCGACGAACTCTTCAACCATTTCGAAGTGCGCCTGAACCACCGGCACCAGCACCAGCTGCGCCAGGCGCTCGCCAACCGGCATGGTGAATTCGGTCTGGCCACGGTTCCAGCAGGAGACCATCAGCGGGCCCTGGTAGTCGGAGTCGATCAGGCCGACGAGGTTGCCCAGCACGATGCCGTGCTTATGGCCCATGCCCGAGCGCGGCAGGATCAGCGCGGCGAGGTTCGGGTCGCCGATGTAGACCGACAGACCGGTGGGGATCAGCACCGTTTCACCCGGCTTGATCACGATGTCCTCTTGCAGCATGGCGCGCAGGTCGAGGCCGGCGGAGCCCGGTGTGGCGTATTGCGGCAGCGGGAATTCGGTACCGATGCGTGGGTCGAGGATCTTGGCTTGCAAAGCGTGCATGTAAATTAAACCTGGTTCAGACGTTCGGCGATAAAAGTGACCAGTTGGCGAGCGATCTTGCTCTTGCTGGTCTGGGCGAAAAGCGTGGCGTGCAGCGCACGGTCGATGACGCTGCAGGCGTTTTCTTCGCTGTTGAAACCGATGCTCGGGTTGGCGACGTCGTTGGCGACGATCAGATCGAGATTCTTGTCCTTCAGCTTGCGTGCAGCGTAGTCGAGCAGGTGTTCGGTCTCGGCGGCGAAGCCGACACTGAACGGACGGTCGGGACGGGTCGCGATGGTGGCCAGGATGTCCGGGTTACGCACCATTTGCAGGACGAAGCCGTCGCCGCTCGTAGGGTCTTTCTTCAATTTTTGCGGGGCGACGACTTCCGGACGGTAGTCCGCAACCGCCGCCGAGGCGATAAAGATGTCGCAAGGGATCGCGGCTTCGCACGCGGCGAGCATGTCTCGGGCGCTGACCACGTCGATCCGGGTGACGCGATCCGGCGTCGGCAGGTGCACCGGGCCGCTGATCAGCGTGACTCGGGCGCCGGCTTCCACCGCCGCTTCAGCCAGGGCGAAGCCCATTTTGCCGGAGCTGTGGTTGGTGATGTAGCGCACCGGGTCGATGTTTTCCTGGGTCGGGCCGGCGGTGATCACCACGTGCTTGCCGGTCAATGCCTGACGCTGGAAGCAGTCCGCTGCGAGCTGGGCCAGGTCGGTGGCTTCCATCATGCGGCCCATGCCGACGTCGCCGCAGGCCTGGCTGCCCGAGGCCGGGCCGAAGGTCTTCAGGCCACGGCTTTCAAGAAGTTGCAGGTTGGCCTGGGTCGCCGGGTCGCGCCACATGGCCTGGTTCATGGCCGGGGCGACCGCTACGACCGCGTCGGTGGCCAGCACCAGGGTGGTCAGCAAATCGTTGGCAATGCCTTGGGCCAGACGGGCGAGCAGGTCGGCGGTGGCCGGGGCGATCAGCACCAGATCGGCCCATTTGGCCAGTTCGATGTGGCCCATCGCCGCTTCGGCGGCCGGGTCGAGCAAGTCCAGGTGAACCGGGTGACCGGACAACGCCTGCATGGTCAGCGGGGTGATGAATTCGCTGCCGCCACGGGTCATGACCACGCGCACTTCGGCGCCCTGATCGATCAGGCGGCGCACAAGGTCGGCGCTCTTGTAGGCAGCAATGCCGCCGCCGACGCCCAGAACGATGCGTTTCCGATACAGCCGCTGCATAGGTCTGCCTTTCATTTCGTTGGTGACATACGTGGCGAAACCCCCTCCCCAGGGTGAATTCGCCCGCAAAAAAGATGGGCTACGATATCACAGCGACCGCTACGGAACAGCGGCGCCCACAGACAAGGAAGGTGTATGAGTATTCGCGATTGGCCGGCGGCGGAAAGGCCGCGGGAGAAGCTGTTGGAACAGGGCTCGGGAAGTCTTTCCGATGCCGAATTGCTGGCGATTTTTCTACGTACCGGCGTATCCGGCAAAAGTGCGGTGGATGTAGCAAGGCATCTGTTGAGTCAGTTCGGCAGCTTGCGTGCTTTGCTTGAGGCCGATCTCGCAACGTTCAGTGAACAACTGGGCCTGGGCCCGGCGAAGTTCGCCCAGTTGCAGGCCGTGCTGGAAATGGGGCGGCGACACTTGGCCGAGCGCATGCGCCAGAAAACGGCGCTGGAAAATCCGCAGGTCGTGCGTGATTACCTCAAGGCCATGCTGCGCCACGAGCCGCACGAGGTGTTCGGTTGCCTGTTTCTCGACTCCAAACATCAGGTGCTGACTTTCGAGACGCTGTTTCGCGGCTCGATCGACAACACGGCCGTGCATCCCCGGGAAGTCGTGAAGCGTTCCCTGGCCAACAACGCGGCAGCGGTGATCCTGTGCCATAACCATCCGTCGGGAAACTCCGATCCCAGTCAGGCTGATCGATTATTGACCAAGCGTTTGCAGAAGGCTTTGGAGTTGATCGACGTGCGGGTACTCGATCACTTCATCGTTGGCGATGGGGAACCGTTGTCGATGGCGGAGTGTGGCTGGATGTAGCTCCGAAGGGAGAATGCAAAACCCTGTGGGAGCTGGCTTGCCAGCGATGACGGCGGCACATTCAGCACAATGTTGTCTGTCAGTCCGCTATCGCTGGCAAGCCAGCTCCCACAGGTTTTGTGTTGTGGCGGGTTACTTCAGGGTGACCTTGGAGTAATCCTGCCGCCCAAACGGGCTCACCGAGTAACCTTGCACGTCCTTACGCGTCAGCGCATAGGCCGTCGGATGCGCCAGCGGCAGCCACAGTGCCTGCTGCTGGATCTGCGCCTGCGCCTGTTCGTAGAGCTTGGTACGTACGCCTTGTTCGCTGGTGGTCTTGCCGGCGCTGATCAGCTTGTCCAGGTCGGCATTGCAGTAGCGGGCGAAGTTGGTGCCGGATTTGACCGCCGCGCAGGAAAACTGCGGCGTGAGGAAGTTGTCCGGGTCACCGTTGTCGCCGGCCCAGCCCATGAACAGCAAGTCATGTTCGCCAGCCTTGGCGCGACGGATCAGTTCGCCCCACTCGATCACGCGGATTTCCGCTTGAATGCCGATTTCTGCCAGATCCGATTGCAGGAGCTGCGCGCCGAGGCTCGGGTTCGGGTTGAGCAGGCTGCCGGACGGGCGCGTCCAGATGGTGGTCTGGAAACCGTCCTTCAATCCGGCCTTGGCCAGCAGGGCCTTGGCCTTGTTCACGTCGTGGGCGTAACCCGGCAGGTTTTTCGCGTAGCTCCAGGTGTTCGGCGGGTACGGGCCGTTGGCGGCTTCGGCGGTGTCCTCGAACACGGCTTTCAGGTAGTTGGCCTTGTCGAAGGCGAGGTTGATCGCCTGGCGCACTTCCGCTTTGTCCAGCGGCGGATGCTGGCTGTTGATGCCGACGAAGGCGGTCATGAACGCGTCAGTCTTTTCGACTTTCAGCGTCGGCTCTTGCCTGGCAGCCTGTACGTCCAGCGGTTTTGGCGACAGGGCAATCTGGCACTCGTTACGCCGCAGCTTTTGCAGCCGCACGTTGGCGTCTGGAGTGATGGCGAAGATCAGCGGGTCCACCGCAGGTTTGCCGCGGAAGTAATCCGGGTTGGCCTTGTAGCGGATCGAGGCGTCTTTCTGGAACCGGGTGAAGACGAACGGGCCGGTGCCGACCGGCTGGCTGTTGAGCTTGTCGGTGGCGCCGGCCTTCAACAGCTTGTCGGCGTATTCAGCAGAATAAATCGAGGCGAAGCCCATGCTCAGGGTCGCGAGGAACGTCGAGTCCGGGTGATCGAGGGTGAAGCGCACGGTCAGCGGATCCAGTGCGTCGATCTTCTTGATCAGGCTCGGCAACTGCATCGACTGGGCGTGCGGGAAGCCGCTCTGGGCGACCTTGTGCCACGGGTTGGCCGGGTCGAGCATGCGGTCGAAACTGAATTTGACGTCTTCGGCGGTCAGTTCGCGGGTCGGCTTGAAGTAGTCGGTGGTGTGGAACTTCACCTGCGGGTGCAGTTTGAAGACATAGCTCAGGCCATCGGTACTGACTTCCCAGCTGTCGGCCAGACTCGGGACGACCTTGCCGCTGGCGGTGTCAAAATCCACCAGACGGTTCATCAGCACGTCCGCCGAGGCGTTGGTGGTGGTCAGCGAGTTGTACTGCACCACGTCGAAGCCCTCGGGGCTGGCCTCGGTGCAGATGCTCAGGGCGGCGGCCTGGGCCAGTGGACTCAGTAACAGCGGGGCGAAGAGCAGGGGGAGGGCAGCGAGGCGCATGGTCGGCTTCCTTTACAGATCGAAGGCCCATCTGCAAGTGCAGTCTGGAAAAGGCCTACCCTAGTGGTCGCGATTGCAAATGACTATCCCCTTTTTGCATTTTCGGGGCTGCGGGGTTAAGGATTTGTCGGAAGAGGTGGCGGGAAAAGTCTCGATTGCGGGCATGGCCGATTTTCTTCGACGAATGGTAAAAATTGCCGGCAGCCTTTGCCCAAGGCGCTTGCGGCCGGGAAAAGCGGCTTTTTAGCCATTCTTTGCGCACGGAAAGTTGTTGCTCCGTGGTCTTTCTGGTATAAAGCAGCGCTCTTTTCTAGGGGCCCGGTTCCTTCGCTTGTAGGTGTAGCCGGTAAGACCTCTAAAGAATCGCGGCGCCTGGCGCCACAATGACTAGAGATTAAGCGGCCAACCCATGCCGGGTTGGGCATGTGGTTTTAGAGGGCTGAGGCATGTCTAGAGTATGTCAAGTTACCGGTAAGGGTCCGGTGACTGGGAACAACATTTCCCACGCAAACAACAAAACCCGTCGTCGTTTCCTGCCGAACCTGCAGCATCACCGCTTCTGGGTTGAAGAAGAGAAACGTTTCGTACGCCTGCGCGTTTCCGCCAAAGGCATGCGTATCATCGACAAGCGTGGCATCAGCGTTGTGCTGGCCGAGCTGCGTCGCGACGGCAAGGTTTAAGGGAGCTAATCATGCGTGAATTGATTCGTTTGATCTCGAGCGCCGGTACTGGTCACTTCTACACTACCGACAAGAACAAGCGTACTACCCCGGACAAAATCGAGATCAAGAAATATGATCCGGTTGTTCGCAAGCACGTGATCTACAAGGAAGGCAAAATCAAGTAATTGATTTTTCCCGACTTACGAAAAAGGCCCGTATCTCACGATACGGGCCTTTTTTGTTGCCTGGCGATTAGCAATCAGCCGCAGATCAGTTCATCGATCTCATTGCGATCGTTGACCAGCACCCTGATCCGGTCAGGTTTGGGCAGGAGATTGAACAAGTCCTCCGGCCGTTCCAGTCGATGTTTCTGAACTCCGGCCGCAGTGCGGATAGCGCTCAGGGTCTCTGGGGTGGCGACTTGGCCGACAGCAAATTGCGCGGCGTTGATATTGCAGAAATCAGGCATGGTGCCTCCTTGCGTTCCATTCGGTTGGGAGCGCTCACCGGTCAGTCCTGCCGAGACATCCTGCCTCGGTAGGAAATTGCCCGATGTATGAGCGCTGCCGCGAAGTTTCACTCAGAAGCACTGCGCGCGTCTTACTCGTGTAGTCACCACTTGTGTCGGATCAGGCCTTCTGTTCGAAGATCACATAGACCTTGCGGCACGCTTCCAGCACTTCCCAGGTGCCACGGAAACCGGCCGGAATCACGAAGCGGTCGCCGACACGCAGGGTCTTTGCATTGCCTTCACCGTCACGCAGCACTGAAACACCTTGCAGGATTTCGCAGTATTCATGTTCGGTGTAATTCACCGTCCACTGCCCGACCGCACCTTCCCACACGCCGACACCCATTTGCCCGCAAGGGCTTTCGTACTGATTGAACACCGCCTGCTCGGGATCGCCCTTGAGCACTTTGGCCGGGTCCGGGCGATAGCGTTCGGCTTCGGTTGTGGTCAGGCTGATGTCGACGACGTTCTGGATGTTCATTGTTGTTTTCTCCCGTGATGACGGCGCGGTGGCTTGAAAGGGGCAAAGTCTATGTTGATTAAATTGAACGCCGCAAGGCGGTATAACCTCCTTATGTCAAATATATTGAAACAACCCCGGCCGCTGGTTTAGGGTGGCGGATGCCTCGGGCCGAAAAGCAGGCTGGCCGGGCAGTATTCCTGAGGACGACCGCGACGATCGCGGCGCTCGTATTGAACAAGAGGAGGACACTCGAATGACCACCCTGACTCGTGCCGACTGGGAACAACGCGCTCGCGACCTGAAGATCGAAGGCCGCGCCTTCCTCAATGGCGAGTACACCGATGCCGTCTCCGGCGAGACCTTCGAGTGCATCAGCCCGGTCGATGGCCGCCTGCTGGGCAAGATTGCCAGCTGTGACGCCGCCGACGCTCAGCGCGCCGTGGAAAACGCCCGCGCCACGTTCAACTCCGGCGTCTGGTCGCGCCTGGCGCCGACCAAACGCAAAGCCACCATGATCCGTTTCGCCGGCCTGCTCAAGCAGCATGCCGAAGAACTGGCCCTGCTCGAAACCCTCGACATGGGCAAGCCGATCAGCGATTCGCTGTATATCGACGTGCCGGGTGCCGCGCAAGCGCTGAGCTGGAGCGGTGAAGCGATCGACAAGATCTACGACGAAGTCGCCGCTACCCCGCACGATCAACTGGGTCTGGTAACCCGTGAGCCGGTTGGCGTGGTCGGGGCCATCGTGCCGTGGAACTTCCCGCTGATGATGGCCTGCTGGAAACTCGGGCCGGCGTTGTCGACCGGTAACTCGGTGATCCTCAAACCGTCGGAAAAATCCCCGCTGACCGCCATCCGCATCGCCGAACTGGCGGTCGAGGCCGGCATCCCGAAAGGCGTGCTTAACGTGCTGCCGGGCTACGGCCACACCGTCGGCAAGGCGCTCGCGCTGCATAACGACGTCGACACCTTGGTGTTCACCGGTTCGACCAAGATCGCCAAGCAACTGATGATCTATTCCGGCGAATCGAACATGAAGCGCGTCTGGCTGGAAGCCGGCGGCAAGAGCCCGAACATCGTGTTTGCCGATGCGCCGGATCTGCAAGCCGCTGCCGAATCCGCCGCCAGCGCCATCGCCTTCAACCAGGGCGAAGTCTGCACCGCAGGTTCCCGTCTGCTGGTCGAGCGTTCGATCAAGGACAAATTCCTGCCGATGGTGATCGAGGCGCTGAAAACCTGGAAACCGGGCAACCCGCTGGATCCGGCCACCAACGTTGGCGCGCTGGTCGACACTCAGCAGATGAACACCGTGCTGTCCTACATCGAGTCGGGCCACACCGATGGCGCCAAACTGGTGGCCGGCGGCAAGCGCATTCTTCAGGAAACCGGTGGCACCTACGTTGAGCCGACGATTTTCGACGGCGTGAGCAACGCGATGAAGATTGCCCAGGAAGAGATCTTCGGCCCGGTGCTGTCGGTTATCGCCTTCGATACCGCCGAGGAAGCGATCAGCATCGCCAACGACACGCCTTACGGCCTGGCGGCGGCAGTCTGGACTCAGGACATTTCCAAGGCACACCTGACCGCCAAGGCCCTGCGGGCCGGCAGCGTGTGGGTCAATCAGTACGATGGCGGCGACATGACCGCACCGTTTGGCGGCTTCAAGCAGTCGGGCAACGGCCGCGACAAGTCGCTGCACGCGTTCGACAAATACACCGAGCTGAAGGCGACCTGGATCAAGCTGTAAACAGTTAGCGGTAGCCCGGTCACTCCAGGCACCCTGACGAAACAGAGATCCCTTGTGGGAGCGGGCTTGCTCGCGAAGGCGGTGTGTCAGTCAGCAATANCCCGCTCCCACATTGGTTTTGTGGTGCACATAAAAATTATCCACAGGAGCGTGGACCATGCGTTGGGCGACGTATTTCGCCGTGTTGGCGTCTGTCTTGAGTGTTGGTCTGGCCCTGGGGGTCAGCATGCCGCTGGTGTCGTTGCGCCTGGAGGGTTGGGGTTACGGTTCGTTTGCCATTGGTGTGATGGCGGCGATGCCGGCCATCGGCGTGTTGCTGGGGGCGAAGGTTTCCAGTCATCTGGCCGCGCACTTCGGCACGGCGAACCTGATGCGCCTGTGCCTGTGGGCCGGGGCGCTGTCCATCGGCCTGCTGGCGCTGCTGCCGAGCTACCCGATCTGGCTGGTATTGCGGCTGATGATCGGCGTGGTTCTGACCATCGTGTTCATCCTCGGCGAGAGCTGGATCAATCAACTGGTGGTCGAGCACTGGCGCGGACGATTGGTGGCACTGTATGGCAGCAGTTATGCGCTGAGCCAACTGTCTGGTCCATTACTGCTGGGTGCGCTTGGCACCGATCACGATTACGGCTTCTGGGTGGGTGTCGGTCTGCTGATCGCTTCGCCGTTTCTGCTGCTGGGCCGCAGTGGCGCGCCGAGCAGCGAGGCCAGCAGCGTGACCTTCGGCGATCTGTGGGGCTTCGCTCGCGAACTGCCGGCCATCGCCTGGGCGGTGTCTTTGTTCGCCGCATTCGAAGCGATGATCCTGACGCTGTTGCCGGTGTATTGCCTGCAACAGGGCTTCACCGCTGAAATCGCGCTGGCGATGGTCAGCACTGTGGTGGTGGGCGATGCGCTGCTGCAATTGCCCATCGGTGCGCTGGCCGACTACCTGTCGCGACGGACCCTGTTCACCGGCTGCGCCGTGGTGTTGATGCTGTCGAGCCTGGCGATCCCGATCCTGCTCGACACCTTGCTGATCTGGCCGCTGTGGGTGCTGTTCGGCGCCAGTGCCGGTGGTCTGTTCACGCTTTCGCTGATTCTGATTGGCGAGCGTTACCGCGACGATGCGCTGGTGCGCGCCAATGCGCATGTCGCGCAGCTGTGGGGTGTCGGTTGTCTGATCGGGCCGTTGATGGCGGGCGCGGGCAGCCAGTGGATCAGCGGACATGCGTTGCCGTGGCTGATGGCGGCCGGCGCGTTCGGGCTGGTGATTCTGCTGTCGCGACAAGGGGCGTTCGGCAAGGTGCCGGAGCCCGCTTGATGAGGCGGCTGGAGCGGGTTGCTACAGCATCCGCTCCAGTCCCACGGTGGTGCTGAACCACGCATTGAAGCGCCGCCACCAGTTGCCGGGCTCCTTGGTCAGCGTGTGCATCTGGCCATTGTCCTCGGTGACCCACACCACTTTTCCGTCCTGCAGTTTCGCTTCGTAGCTGAGCGCCGGCGCCATGCCTTGCAAGGCCAGTTCGCGCACGTGCGCCGCCAGTTCGGGGCTGTCCACCAGCACCCCGACTTCGGTGTTCCACAGCACCGAGCGCGGGTCGAAATTGAACGAGCCGATGAACGATTTTTTGCCGTCGAAGATCATCGCCTTGCTGTGCAGGCTCGAATCCGAGCCGCGATAGGACTTGCTGTAAAACAGGTGCGGGCCACTGCCGTCGTTATCCCCAGGCTGGCGCCGCAGCTCAAACAGCTTCACGCCATGTTCCAGCAACGCCTTGCGATACGGCGCATAACCGCCGTGCACCGCCGGCACGTCGGTGGCTTCCAGCGAGTTGGTCAGCAGGCTTACCGACACGCCCGCATCGGCGCGGCCGGTCAGGTAGACCAGCCCCGGTTGTCCCGGCACGAAATAGGCAGAAATCATCACCAGTTCTTTGCTGACACCGGTCAGCTCCGGCGCCAGTTGTGTGGTCAGCAGCAGCTGCGGGTCGGGTTCGCCCTTGGCCAGCACCTTGCTCGGCGCATCCCACAACGCCTGATTCCAGGCCCAGATCAGCTCCCGGCGCCAGACGTCCATGCGCGGAGCGGTGCGGTAAGTCATCAACTGCTGATACAGCGCGTGATTCTGTTTGCGGGTCTCTTCCAGGGATTCTTCCAGGCGCGTGCGGGTGTTCTGCAGGTCTTTGGCCGTGGGTTTGCTGGAAAGGAATTCGTCGATCGGCTTGCTCAGGGCACTGTTCCAGTACTGGTCGAAACTGTGCCCGAGCTGTTCGGCGACCGGCCCGACACTGAGCATGTCGATGTCGGTGAAGTTCAGGTTGGGCTCGGCATCGAAGTATTCATCGCCCAGATTGCGCCCGCCGACGATCGCCACACTGTTGTCCGCCAGCCACAACTTGTTGTGCATGCGCCGATGTTGCAGCGACAGGTTGAACAGCCGCCCGGCCGCACGGGTCACACCGGTGCTGCGCCCCAGGTGCAGCGGATTGAACAGACGGATCTGGATCTGTGGATGCGCCGCGAGGGTGGCGATGATGAGGTCGAGACCGTCGCTGGTGGTGTCGTCCAGCAGGATCCGCACCCGCACGCCACGGTCGGCAGCCTTCAACAATTCTTCCACCAGCATTCGGGTGCTGATGCCGTCATGGACGATGTAGTACTGCAAATCGAGGCTGCTTTGGGCGTTGCGGATCAGCTCGGCGCGGGCGGTAAAGGCTTCGGTACTGTTGGACAGCAGGCGAAAACCGGACTGGCCCTTGTAGGGCGCCGCCTGGGCCTGGATCGAACGGCCGAATGCCGATCCGTTGGCTGGCAGGGTCTGGCTGGGTTCTCGTGGAACATCCAGTGAGGCGCACCCGGCGAGCAGCAGGACGAACATCAGTGCAAATGGCAGGGAATGTCTTGAGCTCAAGTCGGATCGTTCCGGGTGTGGGCGAGGTCAGGAGTATGGCACGGCGCACGCAGCGTGTTATCCGTTCGACGGTCAGTCAATCCGAGCCCTGGACCAGAGCGGCTTGTAGCTTATGACTGTCGGGCAAGCGAGAGTTCTTAAACGAATTGACGATTTTTCCGGCTCACATCAGCTACACCTTGCAGCGATTTTTCCGGTGCCGATTAAGCCCTCGCCTTACATCACTCCCATGACGCAATCGGAATAATCGCCGTGCTGATTTTGAGGAAGGACATTTCTGTTTTTCACTCAGAAAAGGCGCAGCTGGCTGTAATTTTTTGATTCTTATGGAGTGAGAATTTTCATGCGCAAGACCTTTCGTGCGATAGCTGTCGCAAGCGCCCTGTGCCCGGCATTGGCCATGGCCGACGGTGCGGATCTGACGATCACCGGTACTATCATCCCGACTTCGTGTACGCCGGCCTTCGCCGGCGGCAACACGGTGGATCTGGGCAATATTTCCGCCGCCGCACTGAACCGGGACAGTCAGACCGAACTGACCAACCACAACGTCACCCTGAGTGTCAGTTGTTCGGCGTCCGCACCCATGGCCATCAAGGTGCATGACAATCAGGCCCATACCCAATTGCCTGGTATCGTCGTCGACGGCTCGGATTGGGCCATGTACATCTACGGGATAGGTGAGGTGGCGGGTACCAAGATCGGTGGGTATGGCCTGCGATTCGGCACGCCGACCGTCGATGGCCAGACCTCTATCGTGATGTACAAACAGGGTGCAAACGCCAATTGGGATATCCCGGCGCCTGCCACGCTGGTCGGGAAAAACTACGAAGGCAATCTTCGCTATTCCTGGGGGCGCAGCCTGGCTGCAGGTCCATTGCCAGGGGTGGTGCACACTTTTCCCATGACGCTGGTGCCGGTGATCGGGCCGGCGTCGAACCTTCCGATCACTTCTGAAATCGCGCTCAGAGGCTCGGCGACTTTCGAGCTGCTCTACCTCTGACAGGGCGCGCAACGCGCAACCATCGACAGGCTTCGGTCGCTTCCGAGGCCTGTCCTTTCCAATCAACCCGATCGGTTGGTCCGTAGCCCGGCATGGATGCCGGTTGCGTGCTTGCCTGTGGAAAATTCCATGAACGCCATTGTGCGAAATGCCATCGCCAGCGTGTTGCTGGTTTCTTTGTGGGTGCCAAAGCCGATCCACGCAGCGGGAATGGTTCCCGAGACCCCTGTCGTGGTGCTGGACGAAGGCGTTGGGGAAGCGGGCATCAACGTGTTCAATAGCGAGCCGCATCCAGCACTGCTGCACACGTCCATTGAAGACGTACCGCAGGACACCGAGTCATTGTTGCTGCTGACGCCCCCGGTCGCCCGGGTCGAACCCGGCACCACGCAGCGTGTGCGCTTCATCCTTCGCAGCGCCGAACCTTTGAAGACCGAGCGCCTCAAGCGTGTGGTGTTCGAGGGCATCGCACCGCAGGACTCCTCGAGTAAAGCCCAGGTCAGTCTGAGCGTGCGGCAAAACATTCCAGCGATCCTGCGCCCGGCGAGCCTGCCGGTCGACCGAGAGCCATGGAAGCATCTGGTCTGGTCGCGAAAGGGCGCTGAAGTACAAGTTCTCAACCCCAGTCCGTATGTTGTGCGGCTGGGGCATTCGGTGACTTTGTTGCCAGGCAAAAAGGAAATGGATCTGGGTCGCACCTATGTACTGCCCGGTGAGCAACTGACCTTGAGCGGGACGGCTGAGCCGAGCCATTCGCCAACTCAGGTGCGGCTGTTCCCGGTCACCACCTATGGTTTCGCCATCGCGCACTTTGACGCTCCGTTGGTGACGGACTGATGCATTGGCGTGGTTATGCCGACGCTGTGTTGATGGTGGTTTTGAGTTTCGTTCATAGCGCCGAAAGCGCAGAGCTTGGGGGGGTGCAGTTCAATGAGGATGTACTGAAATCACGTGGACTGGATCCGCGCCTGGCCGAGTATTTCAGCCAGGCACCGCGCTTTCGCGAGGGCGTGCAGGCCGTAACACTCTCGGTCAACGGCGTCCCCAAGGGGCGGGTACAGGTCACGTTCGATGCCGAGGGCGAGTTGTGTTTCGCGCCGTCACTTCTGGAGCGGGGTGGCATCAGGGCGACGGATCACGTCGAGTCGACGGGTGAAACGGGGTGCGAGCTGTTTGCCCGGTATTTTCCGGACGCAGTGGTGCAGGCCGATCCGTCGCAGGAGCACGTCGCGTTGTTGATGCCCACCGATAAACTGTTGCCCGAGCGTCCGGCTCGCCGCAGCTTCGTCAACGGTGGTACGGCGGGCCTGTTCAACTACGACGCCTTGCTGCTTGGCAGCCGTTACGCCAGACAGTCTTCGCAGTACCGTAGTCTGAACGCCGAGCTGGGCTTGAATGCGGCGGACTGGTTGTTTCGCAGTCGTCAGGTGTACAGCGAGTTTGCCGGTCAGGAGCGTATCGAGCACCTGTATACCTACGCTTCGCACACTTCGGAACACTATCAGGCCAACTTGCAACTGGGTCAGTTGAACCTGGTATCGCCACTGTTTTCCGGTGAGGCTTTTAATGGCTTTCAGGTGCAGCCGGAGCTCGCCTTGATGGCGCTGGACGAAGACAGTTCGGGTGCGCGGGTCGAAGGGATTGCCTATTCCGCGGCCCGGATCGAAGTCACCCAGAACGGTGCGCTGATCTACACCACGGTGGTGCCCAGTGGTCCGTTCACGCTGGTGGGTTTGCCGCTGCTCAGTCAGAGCGTGGATCTGGAGGTGACGGTCCACGAGGAAGACGGGCAGCAACGGCGTTTTATTGTGCCGGCGACACAATTGCGGGGTGGGATGACGGGCCGGGCGCCAGGTTATGGGCTGGCGGTCGGTCAGGTACGACGCTATGCCGGTGATGAGCGCGATGCTCCGGCGTTTGCGGCAGCCAGCAAGGACTGGCCACTGAGCCCACGCTGGCAGGCCACGGCCGGTGCGATGCTCGGCAGCGGCTATCAGTCGCTCGGTTGGGCACTGCAGGGCGGCGTTGGCGATCGCCTGGTAGTCAGTGGTCGTCAGGTGCTTTCCCGGGCGCAGGACCAGGCACTGACCGGCACGCAGTTGCAGTGGACCGCGAGCGGTTTGTTGAGTGAAAGGTTATCGGCAAGTGTCGCGCTGACCCAGCAGACCCAGGGTTTTCGCACACTCTCGGATACCACCTGGGATGCGCGCAATGATCGACCGTTCCAGCGGATGCGCAATCAACTGACGGCCAACCTCAGCACCAGCAGCCCGATGTTCGGTGGGTTTTCCGGCAGCTACTCGCGGTTTTCCATGTTTGACGGGACGGCCAACTCAAGAGTTGCCTTGGCCTGGTCGCAGAGCATTCGCCGGGCCAACGTGACATTGACGGTTGAGCGCGCTGTCGCGGGGGCCACGGACGATGCCCGCGGCACAGCGGCCTATCTGAGCGTCAGTTTGCCGCTGGGCAAGCGCCGGACCGTGCACGGCTATGTGCGCAGCGACGACGTGAGCGGTACCCGCAGTGGTCTGCGGTTCAACGAACAACTGAGCGATACCCTGGCTTACAGCATCGGCGCCGAGCGACCGGATGACGGCCGTGCCGGGTTCAACGGGCGGGTCAATCTGTTGCCCCGCTACAGTCAGATGGACATGGGCTATGCCCGCAGCGGTGCCGGCGACCAGAGCTATGACATCGGCCTGCGTGGCGGTGCACTGGTGCATGGTGGCGGCGTGACCCTGTCGCCCTATCCGCTGCGCGAAACCTTCGCCTTGCTCAAGGCCGGTGACAGTGCTGGCGTCAAATTGAATACCCCGCGCGGTCCGGTCTGGACCGATGGCTCCGGACACGCCGTGGCGGCCAGTCTGCCGGCGTACAGCAAGGCACGGGTCGAACTCGATACGGCCAGCCTGCGGCGCAATGTCGATGTGCACAACGCTTATCAGGAGGTCGAGGCCGGACGTGGCGCGGTGCCGCACCTGGCGTTCGAGATGGTGACCGCACGGCGCGTGCTGTTGCAGGCGCGCATGCCGGATGACGATTTTGTCTACAAGGGTGTCGGCGTGTTTGACGGGCAGGGACAGTACGTCACCAGCGTGCTGGAGGCCGGGCGGATTTTCCTGTCCGACTTGCAGCCAGGCCTTCAATTGCACGTGCTGTTGCCGGATGGTCAGCGTTGTCGCCTGGAGTTCGCCCTGAGCCTGGAGCCTGACGCCGACGCACTGTATGAAACTGCATCGGCTATCTGCCGGATTGCCTGAAAAAGGAAAACATCATGCAAGGATTGAAGAACGGCGCTACATGCGTACTGCTGGCGGGCACTTTGACAGCCATGGCCCGGGTAGAGGCGAACCCCGATTGCACCGTCAGACTTGGCCCGGCCGTCATCGACTTCGGGACCACGACGCGCGGGCAATTACTGGCGCAGTCTGTCCAGGGTGATCCGTTGAGTTTCGGTCTTCGTCGCGCTCAGGCCTCCGTCCAATGCAGCCGGTCAGGCCCGTTGCGACTGGAACTGGTCGGGCCCGCCGCGGCTGCCGGGCTTTACCGTTTCGGCGCCGGTACGCTCAAGGTGCGTGTGATGAGTGTGCGGGTCGACGGCAAACCGGCGCAGTGGCTCAGCGAGGGGCTGGTAGACGGGCCGGACGCTGATGTCCTGCGTCCTGGTTCCAGACTGATACCTGCGCTCGCCGGAGTCGGGATAGAGGGGCAGGGCATGGAGGTCGAGCTGGAACTGGACGCGCGGATTCCATCTGCGGCGAGCCGGGTCAGTGACCTGACCCGCTTCGAGACTGATCTGGGATTGCGTCTGCGCTAAAGCACCTCCGCGTCAGCAGTTGTCACTTTCAGCCAGCAGCTTGATGGCGGCCGCGCCGACCTTGCGCACTGCTTCTTCGATCAGCGGCGTCGGTTTGGCCGCGTAGTTCATGCGCAGGCAATTGCGATATTTGCCCGAGGCGGAAAAGATGCTGCCGACGGCAATCTGTACGCCCTGATCGTGCAGCGCACGATTCAGTTTCAGCGTATCGAAACCTTCCGGCAGTTCGACCCAGAGCATGAAGCTGCCCTGCGGGCGGCTGGCGCGGGTGCCGGCCGGGAAGTAACGGGTCACCCAGTCGATCATCACGTCGCGATTGCGCTGGTATTGCGTGCGCATCCGCCGCAAATGCGGTTCGAAGTGCCCGGCCTTGAGAAATTCGGCGATGGCGATCTGCGGTTGCGGTGCCGTGGAGCCAGTGCTGATGTATTTCATGTGCAGCACCCGCTCGAGATAGCGGCCGGGCGCGACCCAGCCAATGCGCAGGCCCGGCGCCAGGGTCTTGGAGAACGAACTGCACAGCAGCACGCGGCCGTCTTCGTCGAAGGATTTGATCGTGCGCGGACGTGGGTAGGTGTAGGCCAGTTCGCCATACACATCGTCCTCGATGATCGCCACGTCGAAGCGCTGGGCCAGGTTGAGCAGGGCACGTTTGCGCGACTCCGGCATGATGTAGCCAAGCGGGTTGTTGCAGTTGGGCGTGAGCTGGATGACCTTGATCGGCCATTGTTCCAGCGCCAGTTCCAAGGCTTCTAGGCTGATGCCGGTGAGCGGGTCGGTGGGGATTTCCAGGGCTTTCATGCCCAGGCCTTTTAGGGTCTGCATGGCGCCGTGGAAGCTCGGCGAATCCACCGCGACGATGTCGCCGGGCTCGCAGATCGCGTGGATGCTGGTGGATAGCGCTTCGTGGCAACCAGTGGTGACCACCAGGTCGCTTGCGCTCAACTGGCAGCCGGAATCGAGCATCAGCCGGGCAATCTGTTCACGCAATTCGAGAGTGCCGTGGATGTTGTCGTAATACAGACCGGGCATGTCCTGACGGCGGCTGATACGGGCCAGTCCGCGCAGCAGTGGTTTCATCGTCGGCGACGAGATGTCCGGCATGCCGCGACCCAGCTGCACCACGTCCTTGCGCGGCACGGCGCGAATCAGTTCCAGCACCTGATCCCACTGGGAAATTTCCACCGGCCGCTGCGCCGGACGCCCCACCGCCGGCAGTTCCGGCAACTCGCGACCGACCGGCACGAAGTACCCGGACTTGGGTTTCGGCGTGGCCAGGCCGCTGTCTTCCAGCATGCGATAGGCCTGCTGCACCGTGCTCAGGCTGACCCCGTGTTCGACGCTCAGGGCGCGCACCGACGGCAGTCGGTCGCCGGGGCGGTAGAAGCCTTGTTCGATGCGCGTGCCGAGCAGTTCGGCGAGGTTTACATACAGGGTCATGACACTGCCTCGGTGCAGGTGATTCGGTAAACCGGTACAGATGCGGCAAAAATCGACAATTCAGAGCTTGAGACGATCAATCTGTATGGAATTAATACAGATCTGTTGAATCTGTAATGCTTTTGCCCGCCCGCGCATCATGGAATCTCTGGCTACCCAAGTAAACAGGAGCAATCAAAATGAACGGCTTGAGCGATGTGCGGCTGACGTTACACAGTCAGGAACTGGAGGCAGGGCAACAGGGCAATGCGCGCAACGAGAGCATGTGCAACGCACCGTCCGGCCTGAGTCGCTGGGACCTGTTCTGGCATCGTCTGCACACGCGCAAGGCGTTGCTGCGCCTGACGCCGGAACAGCTCAAGGATATCGGGCTGACCCGCGAGCAGGCGCTGGAGGAGGGATTGAAGCCGTTCTGGCGGATCTGAAATCTTCGATGCCTGTTTCGGCCCCCTTCGCGAGCAAGCTCGCTCCCGAATTCGACCGTGTTCTCCAGTCGAAGCGCGGTCACCTGTGGGAGCGGGCTTGCTCGCGAAGGCGTATTCAGAGCCTCAACAAAAACATCAGACCAACTCTTTGAGCCGATGCCACAACATCCCCAACGCCAGCAGCGGCGAACGCAGATGTTTGCCGCCGGGGAAGGTGATGTGTGGCACTTTGGCGAACAGGTCGAAACCGCCGCTGTGCTGTCCGCTGATGGCTTCGGCCAGTAGCTTGCCCGCCAAATGCGTGGCATTCACGCCATGGCCGGAATAGGCCTGGGCGTAATACACGTTCGGCTGCTCCGCGAGCCGGCCAATCTGCGGCAGACGGTTAGCGCCGATGCCGATCATCCCGCCCCACTGATAATCAATATTTACCGAGGCCAGTTGCGGAAACACTTCCAGCATTTTGGGCCGCATGTACGCGCCGATGTCCTTCGGATCGCGCCCCGAGTAATGGCAGGCGCCGCCGAACAGCAGGCGCCGGTCCGCCGAGAGCCGATAGTAATCCAGCGCCACCCGCTGGTCGCAGACCGCCATGTTCTGTGGCAACAGGTCGTGAGCCTGTTCTTCGCTCAGCGGTTCGGTGGCAATGATGTAGCTGCCGGCCGGCAGCACCTTGCCGCTGAGTTGCGGATTGAGGTCATTGAGATAGGCATTGCAGCCCAGCACCAGAGTTTTCGCCCGCACCGAACCTTGTGCGGTGTGCACCCGGACTTCAGGGCCGTAGTCGATGCGGGTGACCGCCGATTGTTCGAACAGCTTCACCCCCAGTTGCTGCGCTGCTGCGGCTTCGCCGAGTGCCAGGTTCAGGGGGTGCAGATGCCCGGAGCCCATGTCGATCAGGCCGCCGACGTAGCGTTTGGAGCCGACCACGGTGTGCATTTCGTTCGCTTGCAGCAGGCGGGTTTCGTAGCGGTAACCGAGGCTGCGCAGCTCTTCGGCGTCTTCGGCAAAACCTTCAAGGTCGGAAGGTTTGTTGGCGAGGTCGCAGTAACCCCAGGTCAGGTCGCAGGGGATCTGAAATTTTTCGACGCGCTGGCGGACGATTTCCACCGCTTCCAGGCCCATGAGTTTCATCTGACGTACGCCGTCGGTGCCGATCACGTTGGCGAATTGATCGAGGCCGTGACCGACCCCGCGAATCAGTTGCCCGCCGTTGCGACCGCTGGCGCCCCAGCCGATCCGGTTCGCCTCCAGCAACACGACGCTCAAACCCCGTTCAGCCAATTCCAGCGCCGTGTTCAGCCCGGAGAAGCCGCCACCGACCACGCACACGTCCGCGATCAGTTCACCTTGCAGCACCGGATGGTCGGGGTGCGGCAGGCTGCTGGCGGCGTAATAAGAGGCAACGTGGGGTTGGCTCGCGGAGGCGTGGGCGCGGGCATTCATGGGCGTCATCCTGAGCGGGTGTCGAGAAAATTTGACGGAGCATAAGCCGCAGGCCCGAGGACGGGCAACATTGGTCGGCCCGTGGTGTCTGGATCACGGCTTTTGCGGCACAATTGCCGCCTATTCCGCTCCGGTTACCGCTGCAATGAGCTGCAACAGTCAGAAAATCCGCGCCCTGCGTCAGCAGATTCCCACGTTCGAGTGCGTGCCGGGCTGTCATGACTGCTGCGGGCCGGTGACCACTTCGCCCGAGGAAATGTCCCGCCTGCCGCGCAAGACCCGCGCCGAGCAGGATGCGGCCATGGAAGAACTCAACTGTGTGCATCTGGGGCCAAATGGCTGCACGGTGTATGACGAGCGGCCGCTGATTTGCCGGTTGTTCGGTACGACGAAGACCTTGCCGTGCCCCAACGGCCGACGACCGGTGGAGCTGATTCACCCGCGGGTCGAGAAGCAAGTGTTCGAGTACATGGCCGAAAATCGGCAAGTGCTGGTTTGAGCGATCAGTCCGGAATCGGCAGGCTCAGGCTCTCCTTTACTTCTTCCATGACGATGTAGCTCTTGGATTCGCGCACGTGCGGCAACTTGAGCAGGATGTCGCCCAGCAATTTGCGGTACGAAGCCATCTCGGAAATCCGCGCCTTCACCAGATAGTCGAAATCCCCTGACACCAGGTGGCATTCGAGCACGTGGGGCAATTTCAGCACCGCACGTCGGAACTCTTCGAAAGTATCGCCGGATTTGTAGTCGAGACTGATCTCGACGAAAACCAGCAGACTACCCTTCAAGTGCTGCGGATTCAGGCGGGCGTTGTAGCCCATGATGATCCCCTCGCGCTCCAGGCGCCGCACCCGCTCGGTGCACGGCGTGGTGGAGAGCCCGACCTTTTCGCCCAGTTCGGTGAATGAAATACGCCCGTCCGCCTGCAGGATCCGCAAGATGTTGCGGTCGATCTTGTCCAGCTCACGTTTGGTTTGAGTGTTGGTACGCATAGGGGATGCGCCTCCGTGAAAAGGGTTTTTGCCGAGAATTGTCGCCAAATATAGGCGCTTATACAGTGAAAAGCACTGGCAAATCTTTTTTACACTGCGCGCATCATTGCTCTAACAACAGACGTACGCGGCACGCCGCGATGAGGGATACAAAATGCGCGTTATGGTCTTGGGTAGCGGCGTCATCGGTACCGCCAGTGCTTACTATCTGGCCCGTGCCGGGTTTGAAGTGGTGGTGGTCGACCGGCAGCCCGCTGCGGCCATGGAGACCAGTTTCGCCAACGCCGGCCAGGTCTCGCCAGGCTACGCCTCGCCGTGGGCTGCGCCGGGCGTACCCCTCAAAGCCATCAAGTGGCTGCTGCAACGCCACGCGCCGCTGGCGATCAAGGCCACCGCCGACATCGACCAGTACCTGTGGATGGCGCAGATGCTGCGCAACTGCACCGCCAACCGTTACGCGGTGAACAAGGAGCGCATGGTGCGTCTGTCCGAGTACAGCCGCGACTGCCTCGACGAATTGCGCGCCGAGACCGGCATCGCCTACGAAGGCCGCAGCCTCGGCACCACCCAGTTGTTCCGCACCCAGGCACAACTGGATAACGCCGCCAAAGACATCGCCGTACTGAAAGAATCCGGCGTACCGTTCGAAGTGCTCGACCGCGACGGCATTGCGCGCGTCGAACCGGCGCTGGCGGGTGTCACCGACATCCTCGCCGGTGCCCTGCGCCTGCCGAACGACCAGACCGGCGACTGCCAGATCTTCACCACCCGCCTCGCCGAAATGGCTACCAAGCTCGGTGTGGAATTCCGCTTTGGCCAGGATATCCAGCGCCTCGACTTCGCCGGTGACCGCATCAACGGCGTATGGATCGACGGCAAGCTGGAAACCGCCGACCGCTACGTGCTGGCCCTCGGCAGCTACTCGCCGCAACTGCTCAAGCCGCTGGGCATCAAGGCCCCGGTGTATCCGTTGAAGGGCTACTCGCTGACTGTGCCGATCACCAACCCGGCCATGGCTCCGACCTCGACCATTCTCGACGAGACCTACAAGGTCGCGATCACCCGTTTCGACAACCGCATCCGCGTCGGCGGCATGGCGGAGATCGCGGGTTTTGACCTGTCGCTCAACCCGCGTCGGCGCGAAACCCTGGAGATGATCGTCAACGACCTTTATCCTCAGGGCGGCAATCTGGCCGAAGCGAGCTTCTGGACCGGCCTGCGTCCAACCACCCCGGATGGCACGCCGATCGTCGGCGCCACCCCGTTCAAGAACCTGTTCCTGAACACCGGTCACGGCACTCTCGGCTGGACCATGGCGTGCGGCTCCGGTCGCTTGCTGGCCGACCTGATGGCGAAGAAAAAGCCGCAGATCAGCGCCGAAGGTCTCGATATTTCCCGTTATGGCAACACCACCCAGGAGTCCGCAAAGCATGGCAATCCAGCGCCAGCTCACCAATGAGCGCATGAGTCAGATCGTCAGCCACAACGGTACGGTGTATCTGTCCGGGCAGGTCGGCGATGACTTCAACGCCGGTGTCGAACAGCAGACCCGCGACGTACTCGCCAACATCGAGCGCCTGCTCGATCTGGCCGGCACCGACAAGCAGCATCTGCTGTCGGCGACGATCTACCTGAACGACATCGAGGCGCACTTTGCCGGCATGAATTCGGTGTGGGATCAGTGGCTGCCCAAAGGCGCCGCCCCGGCCCGCGCCACCGTCGAAGCGAAGATGGCCAAGCCGAGCATCCTGGTCGAGATCTCTATCGTCGCCGCGTTGCCGTAACCCGTTGTAAAGATCCCTCTCCCGGTGCTGTTGGCGGTTCACGCCGTCAGCCAGCGCCGGTTTTTATTCCCATGACCGCCAAGAAGTCTGCTGCCATGCGTCCTGCCCGTGCCCTGATCGACCTTCAAGCCCTGCGTCACAACTACCGTATCGCCCGTGAAGTCACCGGTGCCAAGGCACTGGCGGTGATCAAGGCCGATGCCTACGGCCATGGCGCGGTGCGTTGCGCCCAGGCGCTGGAGGCTGAAGCGGACGGCTTCGCGGTGGCGTGCATCGAAGAAGCCCTGGAGCTGCGTGCCGCCGGGATTCGCGCGCCAGTGCTGCTGCTTGAAGGTTTTTTCGAGGCCGATGAGCTGGCGCTGATCGTCGAGCACGATTTCTGGTGCGTGGTGCATTCGCTGTGGCAGCTCGAAGCGATCGAGCAGGCGGCGTTGAGCAAGCCGATCACCGTGTGGCTGAAGCTCGATTCGGGCATGCACCGCGTGGGCCTGCATCCCAAGGATTACCCGGCGGCTTACCAACGTTTGCTGGCCAGCGGCAAAGTGGCCAAAGTCGTGCTGATGAGCCACTTCGCCCGGGCCGATGAACTGCACGAGCAGAGCAGCGCCGATCAGGTCGCGGTGTTCGAAGCCGCGCGTCAGGGCCTGGCGGCCGAAGTCAGCCTGCGCAACTCGCCGGCGGTGCTGGGCTGGCCGCAGATTCACAGCGACTGGGTGCGCCCGGGCATCATGCTCTACGGCGCCACCCCGTTCGAAGAAGCCAACGCCGTGGCCGAGCGCCTGCAGCCGGTGATGACCCTGGAATCGAAAGTCATCAGCGTGCGCGAATTGCCGGCCGGCGAGCCGGTGGGTTACGGCGCGAAGTTCATCACCGACAAACCGATGCGCATCGGCGTGGTCGCCATGGGTTACGCCGACGGTTATCCGCGTCAGGCGCCGACCGGCACCCCGGTGCTGGTGGCCGGCCAGCGCAGCCGCATTCTTGGGCGGGTGTCGATGGACATGCTGTGCATCGACCTGACTGACGTACCGCAGGCCGGCCTCGGTTCGACCGTCGAGTTGTGGGGCAAAAACATCCTCGCCAGCGATGTGGCGAAGTGGGCGGACACCATTCCGTACCAGATCTTCTGCAATCTGCGCCGGGTGCCAAGGCTCTATTCCGAGGGTTGAAGCGCTAGCGGGGCCCAAGTGTTGTAAATACTGAACGCTGTCGCCATGATAACGCTCAATATTTCTACAACATCAGGAGGCTCCAGCCTTGGACGTCGGTGAACGACTGCAATCGATCCGCAAGCTCAAAGGGCTTTCCCAGCGTGAACTCGCCAAGCGCGCGGGCGTCACCAACAGCACCATTTCGATGATCGAAAAGAACAGCGTCAGCCCTTCGATCAGTTCGCTGAGGAAGGTTCTGGGCGGGATTCCCATGTCCATGGTCGAGTTCTTTTCCGAAGAGATCCTGCAGGAAAAACCGACCCAGATCGTCTACAAGGCCAACGAGCTGATCGACATTTCCGACGGCGCCGTGACCATGAAACTGGTCGGCCGCGCGCACCCGAGTCGGGCCATCGCGTTCCTCAATGAAATCTACCCGCCGGGCGCCGACACCGGCGAAGAAATGCTGACCCACGAAGGCGAGGAAACCGGGATTCTGGTGGAAGGGCGCCTGGAACTGGTGGTAGGCCTTGAAACTTTTATCCTCGAAGCCGGCGACAGCTACTACTTTGAAAGTACCAAGCCGCATCGTTTCCGTAACCCTTTCGATGCACCGGCGCGACTAATCAGCGCAGCCACGCCGGCGAATTTTTAAACCAAGAGGCGCCAGGCCATACGGCAAAGGCACCCGAAACGTTTTTCCACAGCGCGATATAACCCCTTCGACTTTGGGGTTGTTTCAGTGAAGCGGGCTAACCGCTATACTTGCGCCCGCCTGCGAACCGTGGCCGCAGGCGTGAATAGCCACCATTGAGGGTGAACGCGTGAACCTAATTATGAAAATGCTGGCTGCACCAGCAACCGTACTGGCCCTCTGGGCTGTCAGCGCTCAAGCTGCGACGAATGACGACATTGCCAAACGCCTTGAGCCGGTCGGCCAGGTGTGTGTTCAAGGGCAAGAGTGCAAGGGGATGGAAGTCGCTGCTTCGGCAGGCGGCGGTGGCGGCGCCAAGACGCCGGACGAAGTGATTGCCAAACATTGCAACGCTTGCCACGGCTCCGGTCTGCTGGGCGCCCCGAAAATCGGTGACGCCGCAGCCTGGAAAGAGCGCGCCGATCACCAGGGCGGCCTCGACGGCATCCTGGCCAAGGCCATCACCGGCATCAACTCGATGCCGCCAAAAGGCACCTGCGCCGACTGCTCCGATGAAGAGCTCAAGGGCGCGATCCAGAAGATGTCCGGCCTGAAATAAGCCGCGCTTCTGACGAAAAAAACCGTCTCCGGACGGTTTTTTTGTGCCCGCGATTCAGGCCTGAGGCTGTTCTTTGCAGCAAACAACCGGCAATCTCGGTCGTACCTCTATTCACGGAACGGGCAGGAGGCTTCAGATGGTGCAGTTGTGTTCGATCGAACAGGCGGTGGACGACGTGCTGGCGCGGTTGCCGGCGCACATCCACATGGGCCTGCCGCTGGGCCTGGGCAAACCCAATCCCTTCGTCAACGCGCTGTACCGGCGGATTGCCGGATTGCCCGAACGTCAGCTGACGATCTACACCGCCTTGTGCCTTGGCCGTCCGACCCTGGGCGATGGTTTGCAGAAGCGCTTCATCGAACCCTTCGTCGAGCGGGTGTTCGGCGATTACCCGGAGCTGGAATTCCTCGCCGACCTGCACCGCGACAGCCTGCCGTCCAACATCCGCATCGAGCAATTCTTCATGCAGCCCGGTAGCCTGCTCAACAGCGCGCCGGCCCAGCAGGATTACGTCAGCAGCAACTACAGCCACGCCGCCCGCGACATCAACGCCGCCGGGCTGAATCTGGTGGCGCAATTGCTCGCCAGCAGCAGCGAACACCCGGATCGCCTGAGCCTCAGTTGCAACCCGGACATCACTCTCGACCTGTTCCCGATGATCGCCAAACGCCGGGCGGCGGGGGAGACCATTCTGCTGGTCGGCCAGGTGCACACCGAGTTGCCGTACATGCCGGGCGACGCCGAAGTCGACATCGATACCTTCGACCTGCTGATCGACGAGAAGGACAGCAGCACGCTGTTTTCCACGCCGAACATGCCTGTCGGCTTTCAGGATCATTTCATCGGTTTGCACGCCAGCACCTTGGTGCGCGATGGCGGTACTTTGCAGATCGGTATCGGCTCGATGGGCGATGCGCTGACCGCTGCGTTGCTGGCGCGTCAGGCCGACAACGCCGGATATCAGGACTTGCTGACCGATGTGAACCTCAGCCAGTGGGCGCAGTTGATCGAACGCGAGGGGGGCATCGAGCCCTTCGCCAAAGGCCTGTACGGTTGCAGCGAAATGTTCGTCAACGGCCTGCTGGTGCTGGCCGAAGCCGGGATCATCCGGCGCAAGGTCTACCCGGACGTGCAGACTCAGGAGCAGGCCAACGCCGGGACCCTCGACGAGGCGGCGCAAACCGACGGCATCTCGATCCACGGCGGATTCTTCCTCGGGCCGCGCAGTTTCTATGAACGCTTGCGTGAGTTGCCGCTGAGCAAACGCCTCGAATTCAACATGACCCGCATCAGCTACATCAACGAGCTGTACGGGCAGGAAGAGCTCAAACGCCTGCAGCGTCTGGATGCGCGGTTCATCAACACCGTGTTCACCATGACCCTGCTGGGCGCCGGGGTGGCGGATCAGCTGGAAGACGGGCGGGTACTCAGCGGCGTCGGCGGGCAATACAACTTCGTCGCTCAGGGCCATGCGCTGCACGATGCGCGGTCGATTCTGCTGCTGCGCAGCTGGCGCGAATCCGGCGGTGACGTCAGTTCGAACATCGTCTGGGAGTACGGCCATTGCACGATTCCGCGGCACTTGCGCGACATCGTGGTCACCGAGTACGGCATCGCCGATCTGCGCGGCAAGTCAGATGCGGTGGTGATCGAAGCGCTGTTGAACATCAGCGACTCGCGCTTCCAGCAGGGCCTGATCGAACAGGCGCAGAAGGTCGGCAAGCTGCCAAAGGACTTTCGTCTCGATCCGCGCTTTACCGACAACACCCCACAACGCTTGCAGGCGATTGCCGCACGGCATCCGAACCTGTTTCCGGAGTATCCGCTGGGCTGCGATTTCACGGAGGTCGAAAAGGATCTGTTGCGGGCGCTGAACTGGCTCAAGAGCAAATTCAAGCTGACGGAGATTCTGGAGTTGGGCAAGGCCGCGCTGGATGCGCCTGAGGCTTCGCTGTATCCGGAGCATCTGGCGCGCATGCAGCTCACTGATCCGGAAGGTCTTAAGGAAGACCTGTTTCAGCGGTTGCTCCTCACTGGCCTCAAAGCTACCGCGCAATAATGTTCACCGTAAAACCAACTGTGGGAGCGGG